>NZ_CP117811.1:624075-936113 GCF_028728065.1 Lentisphaera profundi
GTGACTTACCTCGTTATTCAGGTGAAGAAGAAGAGCGTCATAATACTTTAAAAACTTTAGCTGATGGTTCTGTAGTAGTTGCAGCTCCATTGACAACGTCTTTGAAAACTGTAGCAGACCTCAAAGCGGCCAGTGGCGAGAACAAAGCTTGTGGTTTCCAAGAATCTACAGTCGTAGCTACTGAGCAAGAAAAGAAAGATTTACTTGCGGCGTGGTACTTCAATATTAGCGTCCGTTCAAATGGCGTTGTTTTAGTGAAAAATGGTACAACGGTATCTGTTGGTACTGGTGAGCAAGATCGCGTCGGCGCAATTGAGCAAGCTATTGCTAAATTTAAGCTTAAATATGAAGGAAATGAAGATATCCAAGGTTCTGTAATGTCTAGTGATGGCTTCTTTCCGTTCTCGGATGGTGTTGAAACGGCCGCAGCTGCTGGAGTGACTGCAGTTATAGCTCCTTCAGGATCCTTGAAAGATGCAGATGTAATCAAACGTGCTAATGAGTTGGGTGTAGCATTGTTTCATGCACCTGAAAGAATTTTCTCACACCACTAAAATTATTGTTAAAAAACCCAGCTTCGGCTGGGTTTTTTTTGTATAAATTGTATAAGTGACAAAAGTGACACTTCTTTAGATCCTAAGAAAATTAAATAATTATGGATAATACCTTATGAAATACTTCTTGATTAGTTTAATATTATCTGTCAGCGTTTGGGCGCAATCGGGCATAGATAATTCTTTAAAATTTGAAGTTCAAGCTTCAATGAAAAAAGGCGAAAACTTTTTGCTATCTCAGCAAAATGAAAATGGCTCTTGGGGTTTATATGGAGGAGTGCCTGCATATACAGCCTTATCACTTACGACTTTAGCGATGTCACCTTCTCGTGATCAGTATTCGGCTCAAATGGATAAGGCGGCTAAGTATTTAAATCAATTTATTAATCCAGATGGATCGATTCACGATCGCAGTGAGCATGCCTACCCAAATTACACGACTTCAGTTACCCTGATGGCGCTATTTATTGTGGACCGTCAAAAGTATGCTGATGTTATTCGCAAGGGCCGTCGTTTCTTAGTTAAGAGTCAATTTGGTCCTGAATCTGGTGTAGAAGCAGGTGGTATTGGTTATGGTTCAAACAAGACTAAGTCAGACCTCTCGAATACTCAGTATGCTCTAGAGGCTTTGTATGTAACAGAATCCGTAGATCAAGACGGAGTGAGTCCTGAAGATGTGAAAGCAACTCGCGAGGCTTGGGCCAAAGCTTTAGAATTCGTAGAACGTTGCCAGTCATCTAAAGAGAATGATGAGAAGTTAGATATTGAATGGAAAGAAAGAAACTACGGTGGGTTTCGTTATTCACCTGATCGTTCAAAAGCTGATGAAGCGGATAAGGCACCTTACGGCGGCATGACCTATGCAGGCATTAAATCTATGATTTATGCTAAATTAGATAAGGATGACCCGCGTATTAAGGCCGCTTTAGAGTGGGTAAAAAGAAATTATACTTTGGATGAAAATCCAGGCTTGAAATTACAGGGACATTTTTATTATATTCATACCTTCGCTAAAGCATTGCATGCAGCCCAAATAGAAGAAGTGGATGGAGAGAATGGTGTAAAGCATCATTGGCGCAGAGATGTGTGCAGGAAATTGCTCTCTATGCAGGCAGAAGAGGGTAGTTGGGTCAATACAGAGAATCGCTGGCAAGAAAATAACCGTCAGCTTGTAACAGCTTATGCTTTAATGAGCATGTATTATGCGATGGCTCATCAATAAAATAGTTTAAAACGACAAAAAAAGCTCATCATTTGATGAGCTTTTTTTATGCGAGTCTTATGCCTAGACCTCTAAGTGATTCTTCTAAAGTAAGCGTCAATTGAGCTTAGAGTTCTTCTTTGGGGACTAAAAAATTCTGACGATAAAATTTGAGCTCTTCGATGGATTCCAAAATATCATCGAGTGCACGGTGAGTCGTTTTCTTGGTGAAATAGGATTTCTTTTGTCCATACCAACGGTTGAAGAGTTCCTTCATACTCGAAACATCCACGACACGATAGTGCAGGACATCAATAATATCCGTCATGTGGTGTGTTAAAAACATGCGGTCCTGACCGATTGAGTTACCACAGAGAGGAGCTCGTCCTTTTTCGCAATACTCCAAAATGAAATCTCGAGTTTGCTGACAAGCTTCTTCTTGACTTACTTTTGAATCCTTTACCGCTTGTGTCAGTCCTGATTGGCCGTGATGTTTGATGCACCAATCATTCATATTATCCATGACTTCATCACTTTGGTGAATAATCAGGCAGGGTCCCTGTGCGATAATGTTTAATTCACTATCTGTAACCAGGGTGGCGATTTCGATAATTTTATCTTTTGTAGGATCTAGACCGGTCATTTCGAGATCCATCCATACTAAATTGTTAGTGCTTTTCATTGATTAGCCCTTTCTCTGTTAGGATCCACTAAATGTGGCGTTTCGTCTTTTAAAAATCTCATTAAGTCTTCAGAAACTTCATAGGCAGTAGCATAGCGTTCATCTGAATCTGTGGCCATCATAGTCATGATAATTTTGGCAAGTGCTTCGGGGCATTCAGCAAATTCATCACGGGGATCTGGTGGTGGGTTTTCTATACGAGCATTAACTACTTCGAGTAAACCGCCGTAGTTAAACGGAGGTAGACCTACGATCAAATGATAGAGTGTACAGCCTAAGGAGTAAATATCTGAGCGGTTGTCTTGGTAGATGTCGGTCTGAATCATCTCAGGTGAGAGGTAAAAGGGGGTGCCGAGGATATTACGGCTTTCTTGTACGGCCATCTCATGATTTGAGGTTAAGCCAAAATCACAGAGTTTAACAGCACCTTCTTTGGTGACGATGATATTATGAGGCTTTACATCCCTGTGGATCATCAGAAAGTTGGACCAAACATAATCTAAAGCATTGCAGACATGAACCATGGCGGCTACCGCTTCTTTGGGTGCCATCTGAATATATAACTCTAAGTATTCACCTAAGTTGAGGCCGTTGACATGCTCCATGACGATGTACATGATATTTTCATGGACACCACCTTCATAGATACGTACAATATTCTCATGGACGAGTTGGGATGCGGTTTCGACTTCTTGGAGGAATTCTTCTGAAATGTTGTTGTCATCTTCACATTTTGTAAAAAAGAGCTTGAGAGCATAGTCAATGCCTGAGGGGCTATGTTTGGCCTTTACGACAATAGAGTGGCCGCCAGCTCCAATGGCTTCATCAATGATGAAATCACCAAAAATTATTTCAGGTCCTTCGTCAAGAATGGCAATGTTAAGTTTATGGCAATGAGAACAGAAATCGATGCCACCTTCTGAAGCTAGACGCGACTCAAAAACCCTTCCACAATGTTCGCAGGAAAACGACATTTCTATCCTCCAAAGTTAAAAAAATGATAATTCCTCTAAAAACTGCCTCTGAGGCTATCATTTTCAAGCCAGTAAAGCTTTACATTAGCAGTTTTTTTCCTATTATTATGGATGTTTTTTTGCAATTTCGTGTGGTGTCGTTGCTGAGGAATAAAATATAACATAAATTTAGGTAATAAGAATGAGTGATGACTTTAGCTCCTGTTTGAGGGATATCCCAGATTTCCCAAGTCCCGGAATCATATTTAAAGATATTAGCCCCTTATTAGCTAATCCACAAAAATTCACTGAAGTTATTGATGCAATGGCGAAAATTATTGAGGATCAATCGATAGATTTTTTACTTGGCATTGATTCTCGAGGTTTTATTTTTGCGAGTGCCTTGGCGCAAAAACTCAAGATAGGTATGGTGATGGCAAGAAAACCGGGTAAGCTCCCTGGTGAAGTCGTCTCGCAGTCCTACGATTTAGAGTATGGAAGTGCGACTTTGGAAATCCAAAAAGATGCTTTTGAAGCGGGTGATCGCATTTTAGTGATTGACGATGTCTTGGCAACGGGTGGAACGGCTCGTGCGGCCAGTGATTTAGTTGAGAAAATGGGAGCCCACACAGCGGGGTACTTATTTTTTGTGGAGTTAGAATTTTTAAATGGCAGACAGGTACTGAACGCTGATTCAGTTAATTCTTTAGTTAAATTTTAATCATAATAATATTGATAGGAATACTTATGAGTAACGATATTGAAGTAACGATGCAGGAAGATAGGCTTTTTGAACCAACATTTGAGTTCATTGAGCAGGCACACATAAAATCTAAAGGTCAGTATGACGCCATGTACATGGAGTCAATTAGAAGTCCTGAGAAATTTTGGGGCGACATCGCCGAAGATTTTACATGGAAGAAAAAATGGGACCAAGTGATTAACTGGGATGATGCTCCCGTGGCCAAATGGTTTGATGGCGCAGAACTCAATATTACAGAAAATTGCTTAGACCGTCACTTAGAGACCGAACGACGTACTAAAAAAGCTTTGATCTGGGAAGGTGAGCCAGGTGATACTTTAGAATTGACTTACGAACAACTTCACGATCGCGTTTGCCGTGCGGCTGCAATGTTGCGTGAACAGGGCGTTAAAAAAGGCGATCGCGTTACAATTTATCTACCCATGGTTCCAGAATTAATGATCTCAGTTTTAGCATGTGCTAGAATTGGTGCGATTCACTCAGTAATTTTTGGTGGCTTCTCTTCAGGCGCAATTTTAGATCGTGTAAAAGATGCTGAATCTGCGGTGGTCATTACTGCTGATGGTGGCTGGCGTCGTGGTAAGACTCTCGGGCTGAAGAAAATTGTTGATGATGCTATCAACCAGACTGATATTGTGAAAACTTGTATTGTTGTTCAACGTGCTGAAGTTGATCATGAGATGAAATCTGGACGCGATATTTATTGGAATGATATTTATCCTGCTGAAGGCACGGCTTTCGAAGCGGAAACCATGAAGTCACAGGATCCACTTTTCCTCCTTTATACTTCGGGTTCAACGGGTAAGCCTAAGGGTGTCCAGCATTCAACTGCTGGTTACATGGTAGGGACTCACACGACGACCAAATATATTTTCGATATGAAAGACAGTGATGTTTATTGGTGTACTGCAGATGTAGGATGGATTACTGGTCACAGTTACCTCGTTTATGGTCCTTTACTCAATGGTGCTACGATTGTGATGTATGAAGGGGCGCCAAACTTCCCTGACTTCGATCGTTTCTGGGATGTGATCGAAAAACATAAAGTAACTATTTTCTATACGGCTCCAACAGCTATTCGCGCTTTCATGAAATGGGGAAATGAACACGTTGAAAAACACGATATTTCTTCACTACGCCTTTTAGGTACAGTGGGTGAACCGATTAATCCAGAAGCATGGATGTGGTATCATGAGAAAATTGGTGCCTCACGTTGTCCTATTGTTGATACTTGGTGGCAAACTGAAACTGGTGCGATCATGATTACTCCTTTACCAGGTGTGACTTCTACTCGTCCAGGTTGTGCAACAACGCCATTCTTTGGTGTCGATGCGGCCATTGTTGATGAAAAAGGTAATGAAGTTCCTGATGGCAAAGGTGGCTTGCTCGTAATTCGTAAGCCTTGGCCTTCAATGCTCACTAATATTTGGGGTGATCTTGATCGTTTTAAAGAAGTTTACTGGAGTCGTTTTGCCGAGCAAGGTTATTACCTCGCAGGTGATGGTGCGGTAAAAGACAAAAATGGTTATATCACTATTTTGGGTCGTATTGATGATGTGATCAATGTTTCTGGTCACCGTTTATCCACTATGGAGCTAGAGAGCTGCTTAGTCGCTCACCCATCTGTAGCAGAAGCTGCGGTTGTTGGTTTTGAGCATGATCTCAAGGGTGAAGGCATTGCCGCTTATGTGATTGTTAATAACGGCTTCACTCAGAGTGAAGACGATAAAGTCATACTCAAAAAATTCATCGCAGGTGAGATCGGGGCTTTTGCTCGTCCAGATCAAATTCACTTTGCCGATGCATTGCCAAAAACTCGTTCTGGAAAAATCATGCGCCGCGTCTTGAAAGAGATTGCTGCAGGCCGTGATATTGAGGGCGATTTAAGTACTATTGAGGATATTGCTGCACTCAAAAAACTTGCGGCTTCCGCAAAAGTTTAAGTAAGGAAAAAGCCTCGCCATTGGCGAGGCTTTTTTGTGCGCTGATACAGTTCTAGAAATGCAGTTTCAAGTAATAATTATTAAGCTTAAGGAAAGTCATTCATGAAGAAAAAAACAATGTTCGAGGCGATTCTAATCGTATTTTTTCTCCTTCTTGCCTTAGGCGTGAGCAAGTATTCGAAACCTGATATAGCGATTCAGGAAATTAAACTCCAGTATGAAACGAATGAAGAGGGGCAAGCGTATTACGTTTACAAGAAAAAGCAGGTCCTTTTAGAAGACTCAGTTTTGTGGGCCGAGAGTCCCTTTACTCAAGATATTGCACGCGATCAATTGCCTGAAGAGCAATTTGTGAAAAAAATTGATGGCGATAAAATTTCATTTTTTCAGTTTAAAACAGCTAAACACTTTAATTTCTTTAGTTTGTTGCCTGCCTTAGCAGCAATCGTCTTATGCTTCTTTACCCGTGAACCCATCATTTCATTAACAACGGGAGCTGCTTGTGGTGCCATTATGATTGGAGCCTACCATTTTCCTGAGTACACAGTGGAGATGTTGGGACAAAAAAGTCCAGCAAAAACCCTCGTTCTTTACTTGTGGTTATTAGGGGGTTTACTGGGGATTTGGCAGCGTACAGGTGCCTCCCTCGCATTTGCCAATTTCATGACAGAAAAATTTGTTAAGGGCCCGCGATCAGCTAAGCTAGTCGCTTGGGGTTTAGGGGTTGTTTTCTTTCAGGGTGGAACCATTTCTTCCGTATTAGTGGGGACTTCCGTAAAGCCGGTAGCGGATAAAGAAAATATTTCCCACGAAGAACTTTCTTATATCGTTGATTCGACGTCTTCGCCTATTGCATCTCAGTTAGCATTTAATGCTTGGCCAGGCTATGTACAAGCCTTTATCTATGTTCCTGGAGTCGCTTTTTTAGCCACTGAGTTAGACCGTATCGATTTCTTTTTCAAATCAGTTCCCTTTTGTTTTTATGCCATTTTTGCTGTATTCGGAACTTTTATGCTCAGTGTAGAGAAGCCCTGGTTTATTGGTAAACGCTTGAAAGCAGCAATGAAACGCTCGCGAGAGACAGGTGAACTCGATGCGCCCGATTCAGAGCCCTTGGGTGTAGATGAATTTCAAAGTGTAGGCATGCCCACTGATTACACCCCGCATGTGAGTGAGTTCCTCTTACCCTTATTTACTTTATTGGGAGTGGCAATTGGGACTTATGTTGTTTATGACTCTCCAGATATTTTGTTGGCCTTTGGTTTAGCTTTTGCCCTATCGATAATTATGGCTGTTTTGAAAGGCATGGAAATTCAGGAAACCGTTAAAGCCGCAATTGGAGGGATGAAGGGAGTACTTGGTGGCTCCATTGTCTTATTAATGGCTTTTGTTACGGGTGAAGTAAGTAAAGGAGCAGGTGCAGGAACTTATTTAGTTGAAATTATGGGTGGAGATATTTCCTATATGGTCTTGCCCTTCATTCTTTTTATTATTTCAATTATCATTGCTTTTTCAACGGGTTCGAGTTGGGGGACTTATGCGGTCGTCTTTCCATTGGCAATGCCGCTAGCGTGGTCGATTGCCAATAGTGGAGCGATCCCTGCGGAGTCCGCAATGTTCTTTATGACGATTTGCTTTGCCTGTGTCATGGATGGCTCTGTCTTTGGTGATCAGTGCTCCCCGGTTTCCGATACCACAGTTTTGAGCTCGATGAGTACGGGCTGTGATTTAATGGATCACGTGAAAAGTCAGGCTCCCCAAGCTTTATTTGCCGCAGGGCTAGCTTGCGTAACTTGGTTTATTTGTTTGGCATTTTTCATCTAAAATCAATTTTGAACTCATTAAAAACTAGTTTTTCACTTGTGTAGCCATTTATTTCTTGATTTATATACTTCCCTCGCATAGGCTTATAGCTATCAAATAACAATAGGATGGTTTATGAAGTTTTTTTTACTGAGTTTCTTTTTTTACTTTGCGCTCTTAGCAGAGCCTTTAGCCCTTAGGTTTAGTCCCAAGAATTTTGATTATATATTTTCGGCTCAGCCCGAGTCAATTACTTCCATCCCGATGGTGATGCAGTGCATGGAATCCAAGTATGCAGATAATCCCAAGATGCAGTGGTGTAAAGAAGTGGGTATTGACTTTAAAAACATGAAAAGTTTTGCTTTTACCGCAAATCTATCTGAATTTATTAAATTGAAAAAAACGAGAACTCCTGAGGCACAAGTCGAAAGGATTCGTCAATGGTTAATGTTTATTGAGTACAAAACAGCCCCTGATTTAATGAAAATGGAAGAGAAGTACAAAGCGAGGAAAGCAGCAGGTAAAAACCGTTTAGATTTTCAGAAATCTCAAGTCGCAGGAAAAACAGCTTATATTGTACCTGTTAAACAGCGTAAATATTGTTACGCTCAGATTTCTCCTACCCAATGGGTCGCAGGAGAAATTGAAACGGTCAAAAAGGTTCTGGCACTTAGTGAGGCCGGCTCAATGCTCTCACAAAGTTTCTTCCAGAGTGAGTTAAATAAAAATGCAGATACATTGATGTTTGCAGTACATAAACCTCAGGGAAAAGTAGAAATAGCTCACCCGATGATGCAAACCTACACAGGTCATTTTGCTAAGGTGACTTACGATGAAGATTTCCTGATTGAAGGTAGCTTATCTATGTCTAAAAAAGAGGATCTACTTGGTGTAGAAAGTTTTGTGAAAATGATGTCTGGTTTTATGCTGGCAAAGCCAGAGATGAAAATGTCGGCAGATTCTTTAAAAACTTCAATCTCCGATAGTTCGCTAGATATGTCACTAAGAGTGTCGGTAGAGAGCCTCAAGTCCATGCGTGAACAGATGAAGAAAAAGTGGTCGCATAAGCGTCATCATCACAATCATGAGAAAGCTGAAAAAGAGAAAAAATAAAGCCTTCAGTTTTAAAACAAGTTTAAGCTTGAGTCTAAGCTCAGTAAAGCCGGTGCATATGTGCCGGCTTTTCTTATGGAAACTCATGTAATAAAGCTTTGCAAAGGATTGATTTCCCCTTGAACTTACCTATCTTGAGCGATTGTTAATTAAAGAAGTTTCTGATGCCTAAAAATTTAAAAGTTTTACTCCTCGTTGTTCTCGCCGTAAATGCGATGAATGATATCGATGCGGATTTTGTCCACGGTGAGCTACAGCTCAGTCCGAAGACATCTTACCGTTTGATGAAAGAAGGGGTTTTGCGCATTGAAAAACAACAGCAAGGCAATCGTCTAAGAGCAATCTTAGTTACCAAGGATAAACAGTCGAACCTCAATGGTCTGCGCTTCAATATTCTTGAAAAGAAACAAGGCCTTACTGACTTCTACCAAGATCTTCAAAAAGATGCCACTGTACTTCTAAATGAAGCCGGTAGCCTCAATAATCATTATCAAGCACCTCAACTTAGCCCGATGACAATGGGATTCATTCAAACAAGTCAATTAGTCTTGTATGATGATGAGGAAGCTAGTCTTTCTACTATTTGTGCTTAAAGCACCACTTTAGAGCTACGGCTCAATCCCCCATTTTTATTATCATCATTACAATCAGGATTTAAAATGATTGCCCCTATTTTAAAAAAATTATTTGGTTCGTCTAACGAACGTTTTGTTAAACGCATGCAACCCGACGTTGATGCGATTAACGCAAAAGAAAAAGAATACCAGAACCTAAGTGAAGAACAACTCAAAGCAAAAACTCAGGAATTTCGTGATCGCTTAGCAAAAGGCGAAGAACTAAATGACCTCATGGTTGAAGCCTTTGCAACCGTTAAAAATACTTGTCGCCGCCTCTGTGGTCAAGAAGTTACCTACATGGATAAAAGCGAAATTTGGAACATGGTTCCTTTCGACGTGCAGCTTATGGGCGGTATGATTATTCACAATGGTGGCATCTCCGAAATGATGACTGGTGAGGGTAAAACTCTCACTGCAAGTTTACCTTTATACCTCAATGCACTTACAGGTAAGAATTGTCAGTTAGTAACGACAAATGATTACTTAGCGAAACGTGACTCGGAATGGATTGGTGCTATTTTTCGCTACTTGGGTTTGAGTGTTGGTTGTATCCAAAGTATGATGCCCCCCGACATCCGGGGCGAGCAATACAAGTGTGATATCACTTATGGTACCAACTCGGAATTTGGTTTCGATTACCTCCGTGATATGGGTATGGCAATGTCTAAAGAAGAACTCGTTCAACGCGATCATTTCTTCGTTATTATTGATGAAATTGACTCAATCTTAATTGATGAAGCAAGAACGCCACTGATTATTTCGGGTCCAGTAGCCGAATCAACACACAAATTTGACATTTTTAATCCTTATGTGAGTCGTGTTTTTAAAGAGCAAGTGGCGATTTGTAATAAACTGATCATCGAGGCTCGAGAAAAATTAAAATCGGCAGTCAAAGATTCAGATGAATTTGATGATGTTATTTTCGATATCTGTAAAGTTCGTATGGGTATGCCTAGAAACGAGCAAGTTATTCGTATCCTCGAAGATAATGATGTACGTCGCGCAGTGGAAAAGAAAGAGCTGTTTATCAACTCTGATGCCAATAAATCTGTTCTTCAAGAAGTTAAAAATGAGCTTTATTTCGTTATTAACGAACGTCAAAATGATGCTGACCTTTCTGATAAGGGGCGTACCTTTATGGCGCCTGATGATCCCGATGCTTACGTAATTCCAGATATCCTCGAACTTCTACAGGAAATTGATTCTAATACAGAATATGATGATTCTCAGAAAATCGAGAAAAAGCGTGAGGCTCAGGATCAATACGAGCAAAAAATTGAAGAGATGCACAACATATCTCAGTTACTCAAAGCTTACTGCTTATACATCAAAGATATTCATTACATTGTTGCACCCGATGATAATGGTGAAGAACGCGTAGTCATTGTCGATGAAAATACGGGTCGTGCTATGGCAGGACGTCGTTTCTCGGAGGGTTTACACCAAGCCTTAGAGGCTAAAGAGAATGTACGTATTGAACGTGAAACTCAAACTTTGGCAACCATTACAATTCAGAATTACTTCCGTCTTTACGACAAACTCGGTGGTATGACAGGTACAGCCGTAACTGAAGCAAAAGAATTTAAAGATATTTATGCCTTAGACGTGGTAGATATGCCGACAAACCGTCCTTGTGTCCGTAATGATGTCGAAGATCGCGTTTTTGTTACCATGAAGGGTAAATACAAAGCTATTGTTGCTGAAGTTAAAGAAGTCAACGGTTTGGGACGTCCCATTCTTATTGGTACTCCTACAGTTGAAGTTTCAGAGATTCTCAGTCGCTTCTTACGCATGGAAAAAATTCCTCACCGCGTTTTAAATGCTCGCCGTCACCAGGAAGAAGCAGAAATTATTACGAATGCCGGTCAACGTGGTGCGATAACGATCGCAACCAATATGGCTGGTCGTGGTACCGATATTAAACTGACTGAAGAAGTTGTTGAATTAGGTGGACTCCATGTGCTCGGTGCAACGCGCCATGATTCTCGTCGTATTGACCGTCAGCTCCGTGGTCGTTGTGCACGTCAGGGTGATCCCGGCTCAAGTGTTTTCTATGTTAGTTTCGAAGATGATTTATTGCGTCTCTTTGCGGATCGTATGACGGGTATTCTCGATCGTATGAAAATGGGCATGGATGAAGACGAGAGTATTGAAGGCCGCATGGCTACGATGATGATCGAAAATGCTCAAAAGAAAGTTGAAAATCAAAACTTTATGATCCGTAAGCGTACCCTCGAATATGATGATGTGATGAATAAGCAACGTGAAATTATTTATGAGCTACGTAAAGATATTTTAGTTTCTGATGATCCTAAAATCCGTCTCTATGATATTCTGAATAATACGATAGAAGATCAAATTCACGTTTTTTCAACGGGCCGTCGTGGTGCATACCGCGTTGATCGTGAAAAACTTGAGCAGTGGTTAGGGACAACTTTTCCACTAGATTTTGACTTAGCTGCTTTTAATTTTGAGCAACCGCTCGAGATTGCGCCTTTAGCAGATCTGATCATTAAGCGTGTTATTAGTGCTTACGAAGAAAAAGAAGGTCAAGAAGATCCTGAGCGCGCTAAGTACCTCCAAAGAAACATTATGCTCAGTGCACTTGATGAATTGTGGATTAAGCATCTTAGAGCAATGGATAGCTTACGCCAAAATGTTCAATTTGCGGGAATCGCACAAAAAGATCCCCTTATCGAATACAAGCAACAAGCCTTCCACCTCTTCACAGAACTCGAAGATGATATTTCTCAGCAGATTCTAACAAATATGTTCCGTACAGCAGTTTCATTAGAGTCTATTGAAGAAATGCTTCACAATATTCCACAGACGCAGCAATCAGCTCAAGATGTTGAGTTTGAGAACCTTATTCAGCAACTTAAATTAATGCAAGAGCAGGAAGTGAGTCCAGAAGCAGTATCTATTGAAGATATGATGCAAATGGATGCTCAGAATCAAGCTCCTGAATTCATTGATGCACCTCCAGTGCGCAAGCCTATAGAGCGTGAAAGCCCCAAAGTTCGCCCCAATGATCCTTGCCCATGTGGTTCAGGTAAAAAATATAAAGTCTGCCACGGCTAATAAGCCTTAGACGACATAAAAAAAGCGGTGATCACTTCACCGCTTTTTTTGTGTACAGCGAACAATATTTTTTGTTAAAATGATTGTAGTCTGTAGGGCATTCATGTATTTAGGAATGGCCTGTTGATGGATAGTTGTCCTAAGAAAAATTTATAAGATTACCCATAAAACGGGGCTCAGCCCCTGATCGCCTGGTTAAGGATTGGCAAATCCTTACAGGGAGAGCTCGAGAGGGACAGCGTCCTTCTCGTATACGAAGCCATTATGCCCTTTATTGTAGGTAATCGTTAAAATCTATACTGTGGGCATGAATTATACGTTGATGAGGTGGTGGGACTTGCCTGTAATCAAAACTATAGATAGCATTCAGATAATGACTGGGATTTTTGGGAGTCGGAAAACTTAAGCCTTCAAACTCTAATGTCGACAGAGGGAAAACTTCTTTGAACTCAAAAGAAGCTGCTACGTCGGGCATTTCGCCACCATAGATAACTTTCGACTGAGTGTTCTGCCATCCTAGGTGTTGTTCTTTTAAAGAGGCGATTAAAGCGGCTCTTTTGACGGGATTATTTGTCCCTTTTGGTGTATGCAGGCTAATCGCCGATACATCTCGGATCTCAGCAAGTGTTCTATCGTAGAGTTTTTCATTGGCCTCGCTATTTTCTATAGCGAGCATGGGGAAAATATCTACAAAAATACCTTGATGGTATTTTATAGCTTGATCCTTTTCGTGAAATTCGACAATTTCAGCTTTCTTGGAGCGTAGTTTAATATAATCAAATTTGAAGCTGGGATCGCTTTGAGAAGTTTGAAAAAATATCTCATCCGAAAGTTCACTTTCGGCTATCAGTAAGAACTTATTGTAATCCTCGAGCGGCATAGATAAATCGATGTCATCATCCCAAGGGATAAAACCCTGATGACGAACTGCACCTAATAAGCTACCCGAATCTAACCAATACCGTAATTCGTGTTTTTTACATAGTGCATCAAACTCAATGAGCATATCAAGCATAATTAATTGCGCTTTACGTAAAACTTCGGGGTCGATCATTAGTTTCTCGCTACACCATAATAGTCATGAAGTGCATTGATGAGTATATCCGTATAATGCTTAGTCATTTCACCCATGTGGGAGACCCGAAAAACAATATCACGTTCAGCTCCACCATTAGGGCACACCATGACTTTATAATCGCTTTCTAAGGCATTGACGATATCCATTGCCGATTTTCCATCCGTGGGACTGAGAGTGGTCATTGCATTGGGCATGTAGGCTGTGTATTCTTTTAAAGGCAGGGCTTTAATACTATTTCTAAAATAGCGAGCAACTTCTTTTGCTTTAGCGATACTTTGCTCGATACCACCACGTCTATTTATTTGATCAAGTCGAGCCTTAAGTTGCAACATAATTGTCACTGCAGGTGTATAGGGAGTTTGTCCTCTTTCACCGTTCTTTAAATAGTCTTTAAAATTAAAGTATAAAGAATTGATATCATGTAGTTTTTCGAGTGCTTTAGGAGCGAGTATAACCATCGTAAGTCCAGGTGGCAAGGCTAAGCCTTTCTGTGAGCTGGCAATGACAAGATCAATATTTGATTTTTGCATATCTAAAGGATCCGTCACTAACATAGATATGGCATCTACAATATAGAGCATATCATTTTTAAGTGCGTAATCACCCATAGCATCGAGGTCATAGAGGTGACCAACAGATGTTTCATGAGCATTGACAATTAAGCTATTGAAATTTCCCTTGGGAGCTAAAGTTTCAATATCACTAAGGTCGGTGTTTTTTACTTTGAAATTACTGTGTGGTATTCCATGCGTGGCACAGATATTTACAAAGCGAGCACCAAATCCACCGCCATTAACAACGAGAGCATTATCTTCCTGGTTAAGGAGGTTCATCACAGTAGCTTCTAGACCAGCAGTACCAGACGCGGTTAAGAAAATAACTTTTGAACCCTCGGGAGCATTCACCATTTCCAAAAGATCTTTTTCGCAAGAGAAAGTGATATCAGAGAATTGCTGATTTCTAAAGTAGGGCGTTTGCTGTGCACCTACTTGTAGGATTTCGTCAGACATTTTTACAGGGCCAGGAGTAAAAATAGCGTAGTCTTCATAAATCATTATTCTGCCTCTTTCAATTCTTTGAATTTTCTTTCATTATACTCTAATAAAACTCGATTAATGCTGATCATATCTTGCGGTGATAACATCTGAGATTTGCGTTCCCCACGTTGTATAAGTGAGGCGAATTCGGCAATCATGTAGCGCAGTCCGCAACCATCAAATTCATATTTAAAAGTTTGACTTTTATGTTCGTCTTCAAAGCGCACATGAAATTGCTTAGTTATCCACCACGGTTCAGGGATATACACATAACCTTTGGTGCCAGAAATAACCGCATCTCCTTCTGATTTTATTCCAGTTGCGACATTTGATATACCAATGGCGCCGCCTTTATGTTTACTAATAATTAGATTAGAAACATCGTAACCTTCAGTACCCTGATCAAAAAATGTGATGTCTTTACTTTTTCCTAAAATTTTATTGACGAGTAAAGAGGGGTAAGAAGATAAAATATTGGTTGCCCCTTGAGCCATAAAGTTGTCGGGATAATCCTTTTCTTTATAGAGTGTAGTACGAGTAGCACGGACTTCTTTAACATCGCCAATCAAGCCTTTATCTAATTCGCTTAAGAGCTGATTGAAGGCCGGTAAAAAGGCAGTACGCAGTGCTGAAAGGAGTAAGACTTCTTCTTTTTTGGCTAAAGAAAGTAACTCTCGTAATTCACTTTTATGCAAGGCGAGAGGGTTTTCACACAAGACATGTTTCTTAGCCATTAAGGCTTTTTTAATCAGTGGGTAATGTTGTTCTAAAGTGGTATCAATATAAACGGCAACAATGTCAGTATCTAAAAAATCATCGTAATTATCATGGCCATAATCAATGTGAGTACTTTTTTCGGTGTATTGCTTTAAAGCCGCTAAGTCGGGGGAATAAATACGCTTGATGTTCAGGTTTGGAACATGTGTCGCTTCGTCGATAAAAGCAGTTGTATCACTACCAAGGCCGACAATGCCAAGCTCAATTATGTCAAAGTTATTTTGTCTTAGTAAGGTGCTAGATATACCTTTTGTACGAGCCAGGTACTCCACATGCGTGAATTCATTAAGGTAGTCAAATGTACCGATCCAATCATCGCCAATGGCAAAAATATCAACATTGTATTTCACCATGTCTTCAGCTTTTTGCTTTTTAGATGTTTCGAGAATAACCTTATCAACAAAATCTAAAGCCTTAATGGCCTCCATGCGCGTCTCTGTATTTTCGACAACATTTAGCTTGCCACGCGAACGGTCATAGTTTTCGTCAGTGACACCTACTATCAGGTAGTCTCCTAATGCCTTTGCGCGCTCCAGTAGTCTCAGATGACCTTGATGAAACATATCGAATGTTCCATATGTAATAATTGTTTTTTTAGTATTAATAACTTATCCCGTATAACGATTAACTTTATTTTGTAGCGAGCCTCTGGTGAAACCATTTACCTTATTAAGGAAGCTCTTATTGAAAAAGCTAATGATCGCTTCTCCAACTTCACTACTTCAAGACTTATTTTAGCTAAGCTTCAGCTTGAACTATGAGCTTCAAACTATCTCCATATGATGATTTTGGCCAAACGAAATCACTATAATCTACAGATATATATATATATGGATAAATAGCTACAGATTCAATAATAATAACTAAAATTAAGCCTGTTTTTTTGAGTTAATGAGTTCTGTGATTATTAAATCGAATGAAAGGGCTCCACCCTAATTCAATTGGGGTTCTATGCTTTTAGCTCGTCTATGGAGTGGGGAAGCTCATGTAATTACCAGGCTGTAATACAAGCTTTTTATCTGTGTCTTGACTTTGGAATAGACCAAATGTAATTCCATGTTTTTCTATTTGAAACGCTTCGATTTCAATATCACAAAAGCTAGGAGTATTTAAGCGGTTTAAAAACAGTTCATATAATGAATCGGCTTGTTCTGTATCTAATGATTCTCTAGGACCTAAATCATCAATTTTAGCACCAATAAATTTTCCTGAAGAATCGAATAAATACAAGGCTATAAACTGCGAACCTTTGTTATCACTAGTAGCAGGAATAAATGGAGTAGTTAAGAAGAACTGAGTTCCTCCAATCACTTGTCCAATATGTTTTGCATAATGATCATCCTGATAGATGCGTATTGTATTTGAGGGATTCATTTATTGTAATTTTCCTTGGTTTACATAAGGGTCGAGATCAGAGATTTCATTATTATGTATTTATAGATATCATGGCGCATTTTTTAAAGTTCAGTATTTTCGGAACTTTTGTGAAAATCAGCATTTTATTAGCTTATGAGGAATCGTTGGATCGAATTCGACTGATAAGAAGATGTATAGGGCAGAATTAGTAGAAACTAATTAGAGTTCCATTCTCTCCACTGCATCTTTTGCATCCTTTAGTCCCATACCAGTGATTTGTCGGTAGCATTTTATGGCATGAATCTTTTTCCCATCTCTCATGAACTGTTTTACATCTTCTTCAGTGACATTATCAGGGGTTTCAATGTTAGAAGAATTTGCGGCTACTTTGAGTATGAAAACTAAAGCAAGAATTCCTAGGATGATATATAATACGATCATTTATAATCTCTTTTTATTTTGTTTGATGAGTGGGCTTAGTGATTTGAGAACTTAGAATTCCTTCTATAATTCCGAGTTAATATTATTTTTTGAAAAGCCTTAGATCAAGGTCTACAGGAGAGCCCAACCAGGAGGCGTACTTGCTATGATCTTCAAGATTATCTCCAGTTAAAGGATGAATCAAAATCGATAAATCATCTCGATTTTGTTCAAGCCAAGTGATGAAATGATCAAAGTCTCTATGAGTAAAGGGTACTTGGAACATCCACTTTGTATGTGGACCAATAGCTTTTTTATGAAAGCGCCCTAAGTCAAAATCAAATTCACTAACAATTTTTTGATATATATCTGCGGCAAGAGGCTCACTCAAGTCATCAAAATAGATATGAGCATGGTAGGCTTTGTGGATATTCGTGGGTGTGTGCAATTGATTCATTTTTTACTTCACTAAAGAGATTTAGCTTAAGGATTTATATTAGTATTAAAATTGGCTGTTTTCAGTATGCCATAGAGGATATATAAAATCAATAAGTAAGTTAAAATTCCTTCAGGGTCCACTTCTGTAAACATATAAAACAATAAGGTGGAAAAGCTCATGAGAATCAATTCTTGAATAATTCTGGTGAGTCTATTTTTTGGCTGATTTTTTATTACTTTCCTTAATCGTAGATCTTCTAATGAAAGGAGTCTACCGTGTTCAGATTGATAGATTTTTGAATACATGATTATGATATAGTTTGCAAGAATAATGAAGAAGATATTCATGTGATAGTCTTCACTTTTCATGATATCGTAAGTTCCTAGCAGCATCAAAAATAGACCCCCTAAACTCGGGCGCCATTTATAAATCGCTAAGAGTTCATATTTCATTTTAGTAAAACACTCTCTTTTTAGGTGTTTATTTATAGATTAAATTGAGTGTAGCGTTCACTTTATCTCGAATTTGATCATGTGTGACTCCCCCACGACTATTGAACAAAATGGCAACGTTATAGCCATCCGATCTCCAATCCATAATAGCCGTTGATCCATCTAAGCTACCATACATAACCCAAGTAGGACGACCACTTTTTCTTTCTTCGCCAGTTAACCAAAATTGATCCATGAAGCTACAGAGAGTGGAGCTAGAGGCCGAAATAGGTCCGCCAGTCTCAATATTCCAAACAATATTTTTATTATTAATAGGATTCAAGTATGAATAAAAATCATTATCAACACGGGGTAAACTGGTGATGAAAAACTGTTCGGGAGACGATTTTGATAGGCTAGTTAGTATGTACCTCATTAAATCATAGCCAAAATTACAGTAGGCATCTTTGCTGCCGGGCTTCGTGACTAGGGACTTGGATAAGACATGGCTTAACTGCTCATCAATTGCTAAGTTATGAACTTTGATTTTTCTCGGAATTTTTGATAAAGGATCTGCACCCCATCCTGCTTTATGATCTAAGATATGATTAATTGTAATGTCGTGAATCCGCTTATCATAATTTTGTGTGGGTGCTTTGATTTTTAATAGATCTAATAAAGAAGAATCTAAGTCAATTCTTTTTTTCTTGAAGAAGTATTTTATAGCGGCTTTTGTAATCGGTTTTTCACAGCTCGCGATACCAATTATTACATTCTCAGGTGCGGGCTTAGTTTTAGCTTCATCAAGCCAGCCATAGCTACGTGAAACTATGGTGCGATTTTTTTTACTTACGCTAATAGATGCGGTAGTACAATTATTGATTTGCTTCAGAAATTTAAGCATGACTTCATCAATGAGTTCGATTTTCTTACTTTTTTTGCCACTGATGGGAACGGTGTCATCCCCAAAAAGAGGGAGTGTGATGATAGCTAATGTAAATAAAACGCTGATGTATTTCATTTGTTTTCCTATATGAAAATGAATTAAAAGATGTTTGTACAAAGAAAAGTTAGTCTTTATGATAAAAACTTAGCTAGTTCCTTTGTAGTGATACCATTGCTTGTTTTTGATTTTTTTGAATTCTTCATTTGAAGGTAAGACTCGTGGATTTATATACTGCGAAATCAATGGGTGCATATTACCAAAACAAATATCCAGAGCTTTTCTTTCTGTGCTTAAGTCATATACGCCTTTATGCAGGATTTGAGCACTAAAGATGATCATATCACCAATATTTAAATCTATTAACTTTGAATCAGCTAAGTTGAAATCACTGCTGAAACCATCTTGTTGATAACGAACTTTATTTTCTAAGTCAGTATCCCAGCGCTGATGACTTCCAGGAATTAACTCCAAACCTTTTTCCGCAAGCAAAGGTATTCGTACATGGAGCGCAAGTATATTATGCATCTCATTCTTTTGATCTGCTACACTAATGGGACTGTACTGTAAATCACGATGCCAGTAAGGCTTCTTGTCTTCAGCGTCTGGGTTAAAAAACACTTGTGTATTGTTAAAGAAAATATCTTCACCAAATATCATTCTTAAGTGATTTACCAATTTACGGGGACAAATCGCATTAAAAAAATCAATTCTAGATTTGGGTGTTTTTGAGAAATATTTTGGATCACTCAAGGAATGCATGTTAACTAGTTTTTCTTGAGTGATTTCACTCTTGTTTTCTATACGCCAATTGTTGTATATGGGATCTATATGTGAAGTAAAATTAGATATTTCATCATCATTAAAAAAATCTTTAATGACTAAGAACCCTTTTTCCTTATATTCTTGAAATAGGGTGTTCATAATATCGTACACGAAAGCTGCGTGATAATGAAAAATGACTCGGGTTCAATCATTGCTTTTGTTTTTTTAATACAGCTTTTAAAACTTTCAAATTACTCATCTCCAGTCCTGTGAAGTCTAACTTTTTAGAACTTAAAGATTGACTAGAAATGAGAATGCCATTTATCTTTTTCTGACCCATAATCGTTAAATAATGAGGACACATTGAGTCCATGAGATCATTAAATTTATACTCTAGAACTTGAGGAGTTTTATCGCTACTTATGAGGGGAGTCATAATTTTCATTTTAATCGTCATATTCATATAAATCATAGGAATGCTATCAGTATTACCTTTAGGAGCTACGTAGTCACTATAATCTAAGTCACGGTAATATTTGTAGGCCAATTTTTGAGGTATGACTTTTTCATTTAAAATGTAATTATCGATTTTAAAATCAAGAACTTCTACTATGAGAGCCGTAGTGATATTTGAATGATTACTATTTAAATCTTTCACTGACCATTCACGTATACCTGCACTGACAGATAAAGATAGGACAAATATGATGGCGATAGTTTTCATTGTAATAGACCTAGGTTCTAGCTTAGTGTTGAGTTTGTTATTTGATTGAGATATAAATCTCAATACTTGTCGAGCTCGTATAAAATTCAAAATCAGTAGAGTACAAACGTTGATGGAAACAGTCAGCCTTTGAAAAATATTCCCAAATGATTGTCCACGTATCAATAAGCGTTTGTGGCATATCTCCCTGAGCCTCGAAAAGTAAATAATTCGCACTTGGGATTTCTCTACTTTCTAATGCAATTGTACTTTGAGCATAGTTCTGATCTGTCCCCACAAAAACAGTATAGTCCTTACTATGGTCAGATTCATAATCGCAGTAAAGCCCAAAGACTCGTGCACCATTGGTATAATCTACTGTAATGGAATCATTAAAAGTTTTCCAAAGTGGTGCAATAAGGCCTTTGTCAGTAGAAAATTCATTGGCATTATTAGTACGTGCTTTTAAACCGTAAATAGTTCTTTTTTCAAAGTAAACTTCTTTCATTTTTTAAAAATGAGTTGAAGCGCACCACCGACATTGCGACTATTCTTTTTGACTTTAACTGGTTTTGATGAGATGAAATTCCAGCCTTTGGCTTCCATCTCTTTGATCTTGGAATCCATTTTCTCTTTTTTTTGTTTAGGGAAAGGAGATTCGAAAATGAGTAGTTCTGATTTTTCTTGGGTATAATCCATGAGGATTCCTGTGAGTATGTTTTTAATTTAGTATGTATATTCAGTTAACATATAAGCAGAAGATAGACTTAAACATAGCCCAAATACGAAACCCACGATGTTATGAGACTTTTAAGTGGTGTGTTTTATGAATAGTGAAATCAAATGATTATCATGGTCGATAAATGAAAGTGAGATCCTGCTAGATGCACTCCGACAGATCATTCTCAAGTGCTATTAAAAAATAGCTTAAAGTTATAATTTCCAATAAAAAATCCCACTTAATCGCCTATATTGTAGTAGCTTACACCGACAATAACAGCAAGTGGGACTTTCAATGTACGATACTCTTTTTCCCGAATATTTCATCGAGGAATTACGGCAAACTATAGGAATTTTATGCGGACCATTGAAGATTGCGGGGCAAATCATACTTCGTCCTGAATTTCAAGAGATCAAAAAGGCAATTGAAGATGATCAACTTCAGTTGAGTAAAGATAGAGCCGCCACTAGAAACCGCGAGTTTAAAAACAGCTCTACCCAAAAACACCCCCCAGCTGAATTGGTGGTGGCGTTGTTCATAGCCCGTCACTTTTATGATAATTGTTACGGTGAACGAGGCTATAGTATGCTATGTGAGAATAGTTCCTTGCAGCAGTTTATTGGGCGCTTGGGCATAGGAAGCTTCCCTTCACGCAATACGATTCATGAACAAGTCTCTGCTCTTTCTGAGAAGACCCTTAATCTTTTTCATCAAGCTATTTTGAACTGCGTTAAGGAGTGTGGCCTGGATGATTTTTCAGCAGTGATTATTGATTCTACAGCCATTAAGGCCGATTCAGCGTGGCCTGTCGATAGTCAATTACTAAAGAACCTTAGTTGTAAAATGATGAAAAATATCAGTGACGTTCATGATCAGCTTCCCTGTGTTGAGCGCAGAAAGATCCCTCTCAAACGCCTGCAAAATTACTGTGATTATATGAGTAAACTGGATTTCGAGATCTCTATGCTTAAAGGAAAAAAAGGAGCAAGAAAAATGAGGCAAAAGTTTTATACGCAAGAACTTTTACCGAGGTGCCGAAAATTTATTATTCGCCTGGAGAAGACTCTTCCTCAAATTAAACAACACTGTGAAAGTGCCAAAGTTCTGATGATTGACGAATGTCTATCTCGCTTCATAGATAAAGTTTTGATGGTTGAACATCGCTTCAACATGGCTCCTAAGGACTACGATACGAAGACGGCACGGAAAATTTACAGCATGAGTGATAATGATGCAGCATTTATTAAAAAGGGTGGTCGAGAAACCGTATTTGGCTACCGACCAAATTTCGCCTTTAGTGCCAATGGTTTTCTGACATCATTCACCCTAGAATCTGGAAATACTAGTGACAGCAAGGCCTTCAGTAATTGCCTTGATGAAAATAAAAAGATGACGGGCGAGACCGCAATGATGATCAGTGTGGATGACGGATATAGCTCTGCCGCCAATTTAGATGATGCCATCGAAAAAGGGGCGACATTAGTCAGTGTTAGTGGCTCAAAGGGAAAGAAGCTCTTAGGAGAAGATATTTATGAGAGTGAAAACTACCAACTTGCGAGAAATATCCGATCAATTTCCGAAGCAGGTATTTCAAAGCTGAAGAACTATCACAACCTTGAGCGATTTACCGTTTGTGGCTTAAAGAGGGTTCGTCAAGAAACTCTCATAAGCGCCATAGGATTCAACTTGGAAAGGATCTGCCAGTTATTATGTCAAATAGAGGTTGAGGTCGCCGCATAGAATGTCGGAGTGCATCCTGCTATGATCATATTAAGTATAAAGTCCTATCTGAGTCATACAACGATTATTGCTCCTGGTTTAGATAGTCCATAAATCCTTGTTGGTAGGCCTCTTGATTTTCAGCATCTAAAGCGCTATAAATATCCCTGAGATTAAGAAATTCTTTCACGATTAACCAGTTAACGATGTATTAAGATATTTAACAGGTTTCTGTGATGTAGCCATAGCTTTAGATATTAAGCCAAAAAACATTTTCCTGAGGTCAAATCTTCTATTGAGCCTAAACTGTAAATCAGCAAGGTACCTGAAACCATATTTATCGAATTTTAAAGAGTGGAAAGTCCCCGAAATTGAGGTTTTGATGTTACTTAAAATTGTATTGACCCATTTAAAAGTACTTTCTATTTCTTCTTTTTTTGCTTTACTAGCAACTAAAACGCTATGATTACTTACTTCTTTTAAGGCACTGAAACCTCTAAGTCCATCTGAAATTGTATCACAGTTCTCCTCAAGATTATCTATAGCCCATTGTTTAATAACTTCATAAGAAAAACCCGATACAGGACTCAGTTTAACAAAAACTGGATTCCGATTTTCGTTAGTTTCTACGGCAGCTATAAATGGAGACTTATTTTCTGAACCTCTACCTCGTTTACCTCCTTCCAGTCGACCGCCTAGGTAAGCATCGTCTATTTCAACCAAGCCTTTAAGTTTATACTTACTGTCCTGCTCATACATCATCTGCATAATTTCTGCTTTATTAACCAAGCAGTTTTATAGTTCACATCAATGTGACGGTGTAATTCTAATGCTGAAACACTGTTCTTTGATTGACTTATTTGATGGAGAGCTAAGAACCATTTCTGGAGGGGAACTTTCGTTCGATGAAATAAAGTACCCGCTGTTAAGCGATGGTTTTTACGGCAGGCTTTACATTGAAAGATTGTGCGGCTTCCTGATTTATAGCGATAATACTTATCACTATCGCATGTGTCACATTTAAAGCCATTAGGCCACTTACAGCTTTCCAGGTAAGCACTACATTGTTCTTCGGTTCCAAAAGTTTTGATGAATTCTGGAAAGCTAACTCCAACTTGAAACTGAACTTTATTCTTAGGCATAATACATCTCCTTATTAGATGTAATTAATATGCTACTAAAAAATAGCTATATCAAGTTTTACACTCTTAACTGGTTAATCGTGAATTCTTTTGGAAAAACTTTTTCATCAATAATCATTTCATCATTTATTATTTTAAGCATAGTGATAGCATCATCACGATTGAATGTTATCGCTGGATCTTGTGAATCTTCACTTCGATCTTGAGTACGTGAACTTATGATGATTTCAGCAATTTCTTTGCCCATATCATAGCCAGGTTTATCACTATAGTCCAAGTTTGAATCACAAGAGAAAGTAAACAGAATTAAAGTAAAGAGTGCAATGAGTGTTTTCATGGGAGTAGTTTTTCTATTCTAAAAATGGGGGAGGGTAATCAGCAGGGAATCTATACTGCTGAATTCAAGTTTTACTTAAATTAAGGTCCATTTCGAGGGACTACGAGCTCAGCGATTTCTTATAGTTGAGCTAGTCATTTAGCATATTTGTTTGCCTAATAGCTAAGCCAAAAATCACTAAGATGGCTAGTATAGCGATTGCAAGATATGTAGTGCCTTTCTTTTGTAACTCAATGGAATATCTAACTTCATCGGATTCATTGACATGAAAAGTTTTGTTTTTTAAAGCATAAATAGATTCAATAATTTCGAGAGGTATCAGTATGAATGAAACTAATTTCACAGAAGAACTTTTAAATGAAAGTATTGTTTCTTGAGCACTAAAAGCTGCATATAAGCCTAAGCTTAGTAATGCTAATATAATAAACGATTGTAATTGGATATAATTATTTTTTTTAAGTGGCAAACCAATAAGCTTAACATATTCAGTTGTGCTCTCATTTTTTACTGGGGGAGTATCTGCATCGTCTTTGATTTTCGTGGGAACTTTTTTCACCGCCGGTCTTCTTTCAGAATTAAGTAATTCCGCTTCGACTTCTTTGATGCGTAAAAACTTTGGAATTTTGATTAATTGTTCACAACTCGGGCAATTAATTTTATTTCCTAATAAGTCTTCTGTTACATTTACATTGTGTCTGCAATGTAAACATTCAAATGTGGGTTGGTACATAGTAAACCTATCTGTTTTAGGGGATTGAGATTTTCGCGGAGCAAGCCGAAGACATTGCTCTGCAGCTCATGCTTAGTGTTTTTCTTTTAGTCTGAGATTTCTTTTACTCTTCCGACCTCTCCACTTTCCAGACGAACTTTGATACCATGTGGATGAAAAGATGAATTAGTCAATATATCTTGGATAATTCCTTCTGTGAGATCACCTGATCTTTGATCTCTTTTTAGGACAATTTTAACTTCTAAACCTGATTCTATATTGGAACGATTCCTACCATCCATTTTATGTCCTTTTTTTGAAACTGTAATTGTCGAACTGCAGAGAATACAATTTATACTTGCGGTGATTTTTTTTTCAATATTAGCAGATTGATTACATGCTTTACTAAGGAAATGATTATTCCCTGTTTTTTAGTGCTATTTACAGAACGACCGAGATTAGTGAGGTTTGAGCCTAAGCGAAAATCTTCACTGCAGCTCATGGTTAGCTTTGGTTTTGATTTTGATTTTTCTTTTGATTTATTATTTGAAAGATAGCCATTGTATTGATAGCCAAAAAAACTACATAATGGAAATAATAAAAAAGAGTCATTCCTGTTTTTATAATTAAGGAAATTGTTATTAAAGTTATTAGTGTGTTTCTTGTGATCTTGTTAAATTTCAAGGCTAAAAATAGAATTGTGATTGCGGATATAATAATTAATGAATCGTTACACCAATCAATTATATTGTATGGAGGATGATGCATATGTCCCATCATGCACATATGCCATCTATCACATAGTTGCGAACTAATGGTGAACGTGATTGTAGAGAGTAAGAGTAATATGCTTTTTTTCATTTTATTATTAGCTAACGTCTAAACTGAGTTTGTACTTTCTATTTAAATTGTGACTCATAACGAAAGTATCAACTCCAGTTACTGGTTCTGTATTTTTCTATTTTCTTTTAATTTTTTCATTTCTATAGGACTATTGCTGACTTCGCATTTGTCTGAGTTTGTGATCCAAGTCAGCTGCGTAATTCATGGTGATTTAAGAGGCTAAATACAGATTGATAATCGTATTTCGTTTTCTACTTCGTTTGCTTTAAAAATCTTTTTTATTATTCCTACAGAACGACCGAGATTAGGGATTTCGAGCGAAGCGAAGAAATTCCTCTGCAGCTCATGGTTAGGGTTCCCCCATCTTAGATCTAAGTTTTTTGTTGATGTTTGGTCAAGTATCAAAGACACCTTCCCATGAATCCCCAATTAATTTTTGGTTGAGATATACGTCGACTTCATCATAGCCTGGTTCTGGATATACAACTACATTTTGGTCTTCTAATGTTTCTATATCCCAGTAAAAGTCTGATCCCACATTTTTTGCAATAAGTGTAAATGTTTCACCTGTTTTTAGAGGGAATATATGTGAAATAGGTTCGATGCTTACAATAATTTCTTTTAGATTATCAGGGCAGGTTATCTTTGTTTGTTGATCAGATAATGGTAAAGGTCTTTTATACTCTTGATTAGAGTCTCTTTTACCTTGTATGAATAACAGCAATATTGGTATGCCTATGACGATTATGAGTACTAATATTATATTCATGTTTATGCTTTTTATTTTTATACCCTAACGTCTAGCTCTCGGACGGCGTACCCGCCGTTCGCGAGCAGCTAATGGTTGGTGTTGTCATTTGCGTCTTGTCAGGGATACAATTCTTGCCTCAACCAGCGACCTGTTTCGCGTTCACGGACCGGCCGGTCGCTGCCGTACCTTCATTCCGACGGCAAAGCACACCCCCAAAAGCCCTGCCAGCAATGGTAGCGACGATAAGCACAGGAAGATCCACTTAAAGAGTGTTGACTTGTCGTCGCCAGTATCGAAGGCGGGTATGACATAGACCCCATCGATAGGATATACCTGGATGCTCTGACCTTCGGAGATCCTCTCATAGACGATGCCTGTAACTCCCCTGGTAACAGGACCGATCGTAGCGACTTCCATATCTACCCAGTAGTCACGGTCTATCTTGGTTCGTTTCTTCACCCCAATTCCCGTGGTACGTTTGGTTTTCTCATATCGCTTGCGAACGACTTTGGCCTCCAGCGGGTCAATCTGGCCGGTTGCTACAATCTTTTTTCGCGACGCCCATTTTTCCTGGTCCTCGGAGACGGTATTGAAGAAATCATATACCATGTATGCAATGATTGACCCCACGCAAATGAAAACGAGCGAGCCGAAAAGAAGAAAGTTACTCAGGTAATTCTTCATTCTTTATCTAATCTTCTCGTTTTCTTGGTCAGTCCTGCACGCCAGCCCAATCGTTGCAGCACGTTTACCCTCCGACTTCCCCATTTAAGCTTCGCTTGGTCTACAGTGGGCATATTTTCGTCCAACATGGTTATATGAGCCGGTCGTTTTATTCTGGGGGCCCAAGTTTTTGTTTAATTTTGATGTTGTTAAATGTAGGGTGGATTTAATGATTATAAACTCAAAGTTCAAATTTTTGTTTGTTGTGGGTACTTGTTATTACGTCAAATAATGTCGTAAATCAAGGGTTATGATCCGGTTGTATAAGTCGGGGATTGTATTATTCGGGTCGATTTCTCAGGTTTTTGTTAATTTTCTATGAAGTCAAATAATGTCGTAAATCAGGGGTTATGAGCCGGTCACATAATACCGTTATTCGAGTCTTACATGCTATTTGATATTATATAAAAGCTAATAAATACTTGTGATTATTGAGTTTTGGTCATTTAGTTCTTTAACGGAAAGAAAGAGGATTAGTGATGTCGAACATGCAAATTTTTAAGAATTTTTTACTTAATCAAAAAGGGATTCATGAAAAGTACGTGGAGTACTATCTTAAGCGGGTAGCTCAATATAGTGAGTTCTGTCGAAGAAATGGTAGTGAACCTTATGATCAGATTAGTTTGAATGCTTACTTAAGAAGTTTGTTTGGCCGTGCTGAAGAGTGGCAAATCCAACAAGCCGAAGAGGCAGTGAAGTATTACTGGTATTGGCGCTCGGAAGGGAAATCGGAAGAAAGTTCTTGGCAGAGTAATGAAGAAATTCGTTTAGAAAAGCTTTCAGTAGCTTTTGATGTGGAAAAGGTCGAGTATTTAAATAATTTTGAGAGAGCGTTGCGACTTCAGCAAAAATCACTAAGAACGATAAGGGCTTATGTTTCTTGGACGAAACGTTACTTAGCGCATAGTGCTGAGGGGTATCAGGAAACAGAAAAAGTGCGAGATTTCTTATCCTATTTAACACTGAGGCATAATGTTGCGGCGTCGACTCAGAATCAGGCTTTGTGTGCGTTGGTGTCATTGTTTAAATATGTGTTTCAAAAGGATCTAGGAGATATTAGCGGAAGTTTTCGTTCTAAAAAAAGTGAGCGCTTGCCAGTAGTGTTAGATATTGAAGAAGTGAGATGTTTGATTGATGCGACTCTCGGTCAAGAAAAACTAATGATGAAGTTGATTTATGGTGGCGGATTAAGGAAAAATGAATGCCTGCGTTTAAGGATAAAGGACATAGACTTTAAAAGAGGGGCGCTGAATATACGTGCAGGTAAAGGGGATAAAGATCGACAAACTTTGTTAAGCAAGAACTTGGAGAGTGAAATTAACGTTCATATATGTGAAATAAGAAAACTTTATGAGAAAGACCGAAGCGAAGGTGTGGAAGGAGTTTACTTGCCGAATGCCTTAGTGAGGAAGTATCCGTCAGCAGCTAAGGAATGGAAGTGGTTTTGGTTGTTCCCTTCACCGATATTAAGTATTGATCCCATGTGCGAAGTTAAAACAATAAGAAGACATCATTTATCTGGTACGGGATTGAGTCGTGTGTTGAAAGCAAAGTGTCATGAACTTGGGATAAAAAAACGCTGTACAGTACATACTTTGAGGCATAGTTTTGCGACTCATCTTTTGGAGCGAGGGACGGACTTGAGGACGATTCAGGAATTACTTGGTCATGAGGATATAAGTACGACGCAAATTTATACGCATGTACTTAATTTGAATCAGTCGGGGACGCAAAGTCCTTTAGATGATTTATGAGCAAGACAGGCTCCGCATGAGAACTGATGGCGATCAGCTACTCGTCGAGTATAATTATGTTGTGTTTTTAAAATCCGCCTCCCGATAGATAAGTTCATTCCTTAGCTTAATAGATCTGTTTTAATTATATCGGCAAGAGTAAAGCTAGTGGAGCGGATTGATATTATTTAGCTTATTACTGAATAATAGAGATAAATTAAAGGCAACATTGCTTGTAAGCAAAAGTTAAGGACGATTTGGTGCTCGGCGTAGCCAGGAAAAGTGCGGGCGAGACGCTCGCGGGCGAGTAAATTTAGGAGTAGTCGTGGATGTAGCTTAGGCGGGCGAGACGCCCGCGGTCCCGGGTAAAAGAAGATCATATTTCGCTTAAGAGTGGCTTACGCTTGCCACAGTGGGCGGATGAAAATAAATCATGAAGTTTTGGAGGAGATGCCAAGCAGGTGCTCGGCGTACCCAGGGCGGGGGGGTGAAATAAACGGAGTTAGTTTTGGAGGTGATGCCAAGCAGGTGCTTGGCGTACCCAAGGAGGGGGTATGCGGTCGAGACGCCCGCGGTCCCAGGTGATGTAGCTTAGGCGGACTAGGCGAAATTGTATTTTGCACGTGCTTTACCTAGGTAGGTGCTTAATAAGCGAGGTAAAGTATTTAAAACTTAGAGCTTTTTGTCACTTCATTTTGTGGTGTCGGTTTCTTTTATAAATAATCGTTAAAGCGGAAAATTTAAGCAGGGATAATTGCTTAAGTTGAAGCGAAGTACAAGATTTATTATAAGGAAATAAATATGAGATTTTTAACTTTAGTTTTGTTGGCGTCATTCAGTGCGACGGCAGTGGATTACGAAAAAGATATCAAGCCAATTTTTGAAGAGAATTGTGCCAAATGTCATGGCGAGAAAAAACAGAAGTCTGATTTTCGCTTAGATGACCGCGAGAGTATCCTAAAAGGAGGTGACTGGGGCGAACCAGGCGCCGTACCGGGGCATCCAGAGAAGAGTTCTATTATAGAGTTTATTAGTTTGGATCCGGATGATGATGATATCATGCCGCCCAAAGGTGATCCGCTGAAGAAAGAGCAAATTGCTTTAATTAGCGAATGGATCAAAGAGGGTGCTAAAATGCCCGCGAAGAAAAAAGTTGCAGCAGAGAAACTTTGGTCTCTAGAAAAAGTAAAAAAGCCAGCGATTCCATTAGGTGAAAAAAATGTGGTGGATGCCTTCTTAAAAGAAAAATTAAGTGAGCAGGGACTCGATTTTAGTCAGCAGGCTGATCCGGTAGTGTTACTTCGCCGTTTGCAGGTGGTACTCACTGGGATTCTGCCTACGCCAGCAGAAAAAGATGCTTTCCTCGAAGCCTGGGTAATGGATGCGGACAAGGCATATAGTGCAAAAGTGGAAGAGCTATTGGCATCGGATCAATACGGCGAGCGTTGGGCTCAGCATTGGTTGGATGCAATTCGCTGGGCGGAAACGAGTGGTTCAGAGAGTAATCTCTACCGAAAGAATTCATGGCATTTTCGCGATTATGTAATCCGCGCCTTTAATCAAGATAAGCCTTATACAGATTTCATTATCGATCAGTTGGCGGGTGATCAAACGGGCTATCCAAGAGCGACGGGATACTTAGTTTCAGGGCCACATGTGCCTCCTGCCACCGTAGGGCAACAGCAGAGTGCGATTGCCGAAGCACGCTATGATAGATTGGATCAAGTGATGCAGACAGTAGGAGCCTCAATTATGGGTATGACTTTAGGTTGTGCTCGTTGCCATACACACAAATTTGATCCGATTAAAATCAATGATTATTATTCTATTCTCGCCAATTTTCAGGGTGTGGAATTTGGGATTCGTAAACCAGAACTAGCCGAACATGCACATCATGTGGTGAAAGGTAAAAAAATCATGGGCAAGATCCAAGCCTTACGTCAAAAAGAGCGCAGTACTTGGAAAGAGCAGTGGCATAGTCGCCACGAAGCTCGTGTTAATCAATTAAAGACTCGTGGTATTCGACTTGTGGCTTTATCTAATTCAGTAGCACTTGATGAAGTCGATATTTATAATACGGCGGGAAAAAACATTATATCCCAAGCGAAAATCAGTACGAATATAGCAGGTGAGAAAGTAGATGTAGAGCTCTTACGAGATGGTATGATTGGTCAGTTCTATGGCTTCAAAGCTAAAGTTAAAAAAGGCGACAAGAAGCTTCACTACATTCAATTTGATTTTGCAGCAGATATTGAGTTTTCGGGCATTGCTTTGAGTAAGGATCGCAAAGCGCCAGTCAATACGGATTATTTGCTAAGTGAAGAATGGCTCACAAAACTAGATAATTATAAAATTGAGTACAGAGATGAGCAAGGTAAGTGGAAAGTTTTAGTCAAAAATCTTACTCAGCTAAAAACTTTACCAGCAATTCAGGATTTAATTACCGAATACAATGAAAAAGCTGTACAGGAAGAATTTATTGGTCGTTTCATCAAACCAGTAAAATCACATGTCTTAAAACGTGGGAGTGCGAGTTCATTGGGAGCAGAAGTTGTCCCAGGACCCTTGACGATTATTACGGCATCACTCAATATGACGAGTGAGACTTCCGATAAAGAACGCCGCATGACTTTTGCGAAGTGGCTGGCATCGGATACCAATCCGCTCACGGCGCGAGTGATGGTCAACCGCCTTTGGTATCATACTTTTGGTGATGGCATAGTTTCCACCTTATCAGACTTTGGTAACGCGGGAGCGAAGCCGAGTCATCCAGAATTACTGGATTATTTAGCGAGCGAATTTGTGGAGCAGGGCTGGTCGACCAAGAATTTCTTGAGACTGCTGGTGAATTCAAAAGCCTTTAAGCAGGATAATAAACCTAAGGTGGCAGCGCTCAAATTAGATGCGGGTTCACGCTTATTGTGGCGTTATGCACCACGTCGAGCTGAGGCAGAAGTGATTCGCGATTCAGTATTGAAATTCAGTGACTCATTAGATTTGACGACGGGTGGACCCTCTTACAGAATTCACGGGACAAAGAAACGTTATGGAATGTGGAAAGTAACGGATAATTATAGTGAGCCAACGTGGAGGCGAATGATCTACCAAGAGCGTATGCGTGGAGTAGATGACCGTATGTTCACCGCATTTGATTTTCCTGATTGCGGTCAAGTACTCTCTAAACGTCCGGCTTCAACGACACCACTTCAGGCGCTGAATTTAATGAATAGTAAGTTCATGGAAAATCAGTGTGATATCATTGCGAAAAAAGTTGAGTCAAGTGATCCTGAGACTTCGATTCGCCAGCTCTTTTTACTGATCTATAATCGTCAGCCATCTGAGATTGAATTGGTAATGAGCAAAAAAATTCTCAAGAGTGAAAAAGTCAGTATCCTATGTCGAGCCATGCTCAACAGTAACGAATTTATCTTTATTCAGTGAGGTTAAAATGAATCCATTAAATATTTCATCCATGGGCCGTGGCCTACTCAATCGCCGCGATTTTCTAAAAACAAGCGGTGGCGCCTTAGGCTCTTTAGGACTTATGCATTTACTTGCGGGCGATAGTGCCTTGGCCTCGGAAGGAGGAAAGACTCCCTTGCGTCCTAATATTGATCCACAGAATCCCTATGCACCGCGTCCAGGTCATTTTCCTGCTAAAGCGAAGCAAGTCTTGGTTGTTTACTGTCCGGGGGGAGTGAGTCAGGTAGATACTTTTGATTACAAGCCAGACCTTTGGAAATTCCATGGTCAGAAACCGCCGGGAATGCCAGCCGTTACTTTTGAAGGACCCACGGGAAATATCGCCAAGCCCTTCTGGGATTTTAAACCCCGAGGAAAGAGTGGTAAAATGATTTCTGATTTAGTGCCTAATCTAGGTGCTTTGGCGGATGATCTCTGCTTCTTTCATTCGCTTCGCTCTTCAACTAGTGCTCATCCCCAAGGAGAGAATTTCGTAAATACTGGATTCACTGTAGAGGGTCATCCTTCGCGTGGTGCTTGGATTAGTTATGCCTTGGGAACGGAGAATCAAAATTTACCCGCATTTGTGGCGATTAATGACCCGCGTGGCAAGCCTCGTTCAGCAAAAAATAACTGGGGTTCAGGTTTCTTGCCTGCGGCTTATCAGGGAACAGATTTTAATGCCTCGGCACTACCAGCAAATTTAAAGGTGCCGAAGTCAATTAGTAGGAATTCTGAAAAGAATACTAATGATATGCTCAAATTTCTTAACGAGAAGCATATGGAGCAATTCCCTGGAGATAGTAACTTGGCCGCACGAGTGGCGACTTATGAACTGGCAGGTCGTATGCAGATGTCGATTCCTGAAGTATCGGATATCTCCAAAGAACCTGCTTATATCATGGAAGAATATGGTGTGAATAGCCCCAATAAAACCAAGGGTGAATACGCAAAGAACTGTATCTTAGCACGTCGCTTGTTAGAGCAGGGTGTCCGTGTCGTGGAACTCTATAATGGAGCTAATAGTCCCAATGGAATTAATAACTGGGATTCTCATAATAACTTGGAGAAGACCCACCAAGCTCAAGCGGATATCATGGATCAGCCTACGGCAGCACTGATTAGTGATATGAAACGTCGCGGGATGTTGGATGATGTCTTAGTGGTTTGGTGTACTGAGTTTGGCCGTGCGCCTTTCTTGCAGGCCAATGGTACTGGGCGCGATCATAATCCAGGGGCTTTCACTTGCTTTATGGCCGGTGCGGGTGTGAAAAAAGGCTATAGCCATGGCATGAGTGATAACTTCGGTTTCAAAGCGACCGATAAACCTCAGGATGTCTATGATTTTAATGCCACAATTCTGCACCTTATGGGCTTGGATCATGAACGTTTATCCTATTATCATAATGGCATTGAATCGCGATTGACAAATGTGCATGGGCACGTGATTAAAGATGTGCTGGCTTAAAATAGCGAGGCTAGAGCGGTAGTTATTTTAATCGCCAGTTGAGGAAGGCATTCCTCACGGGGTTCGGGGCTGGCCCCGAAATGTACTATGAGGGATTAGTCCCTCAAACTCCTTACAAGGGCTTGCCAGCCCTTGACCCAGCACCAATCTACTAATCCGGATAAGTCTTAATTACCAACTTTAGAAAAGTAGCTTGTTTAAGACTGTTTAGATTAATATACTTTACTAGATTAATATCATTCAAAACTTTAACAATATATGGAATACTTATGCAGAATTTTTTTAGAATGGCCCTCTTAGTCTTTTTATCTATTGGCTCAATACAAGCAAATGAATGGAAGTCACTTTTTAATGGGAAAAACTTAGATGGTTGGAAAGGCTTAGAGCAGTACTGGTCAGTTCAGGATGGAATCATTACTGGCGAGAGTAAAACTGCGGTACCCTTCACTAACTTTCTGATTTATGAAAAGGGTGAATTCAGTGATTTTGAGCTCAAATTTGATTTCTGTATTTTTTCAGGCAATAGCGGAGTTCAATACCGTAGCAAGCAAGTTGGCAAGCCAGAGAAGTTTTCCATGAAGGGCTATCAAGCAGATTTTGATCCCGGGAATGCATGGAGTGGAACCAACTATTTCCAGGGCCGTGGCATCATGGCTAAACGCGGTCAAAAAACACTTATGGAAAAAGGCAAAAAGGCCTCTTCAACAGAAGCCTTGGGCGACTTCGATGAATTGGCGAAATCAATCAAAGCAGCCGGTCAATGGAATAGCTATCATATCATAGTAAAAGGCGATCATTTCCAACATTTTATTAATGGTGTACTGATGTCTGAATGTACTGATAAAGATCCCAAATTGAGTTTGGCGAAAGGCACTTTTGGTTTGCAGATGCATAAAACTAAAGGCACTGGAATGAAAGTTCAGTTTAAAAATATTGAACTTAAGGAATTGAAGGACAAATAAAAATAATTGGGGATACAATTCCTAAGCCTTCGCTCTTCGAGCGTGAAAAATGTTTTAAAACCTAGGCTGACGCCCCGAAACCTAGGCTGAAGCCCAGGCCTACCACCCATCGCTCTACGAGCGTAAAATGGCCCGTGGCGTAGCTACGACGCAAAAATATCCATAACGCAAGTCACCTATGCTAATAGGAGCTGTTTATTTGTTAAAGACGTGGAGGGTAAATTGCCTTTGACCGGAAAGTTTATCTAAAAATGAAGAAGGTAGGGTATTTATGAAAGTGTTGTTAGCCTGTGCATTGGCACTCATCTTTGTGGGAGGGGCTTGCGTATATAATGATATTCAAAGTCAAAAAAGTGAGGTTTCACAAAGGCTTGGGGATGAAGATTCTAGCACGATTACTTCGGATATTGCCACTTCCGCAAAATCGAGTGAATTAGTATGGCCCTTTATCCCAGGAGTTTCAGAGCTAGTCAAGGCTTATTACATCAGTTCGTCAAAAGGACTGGATAGTAATGATGGTAGCATCAAATCTCCATGGAAAAGCTTAGATAAAATCAGCTCGATCAAACTAGAAGCGGGTGATAGGGTTTGTTTTCAAAAGGGAGATCGTTTTAATGGTCATTTCGTGGTCAATGGTTCGGGTACTCAGACTCAGCCAATCATAATCACATCGTATGGAAGTGGTAAACAAGCGATTCTTTCTGGGCAAGTGGGAGAGTCAAATGGCGGCGATTTTCAAGAAGCTATTCTTGTTGAGAATCAAGATAATATTATCTTTAGAGATCTGGAAGTTCACAATGAACGTTTAAGTTCTCGTGAAGGGATCAATGATGCCGATGCTTACGGGATTCTTATCCTCAATAGCGGCACTCAGGTGATGAAGAATTTCCTATTCCAAAAGGTGACATTCAAAAATGTTTATGCGCCAAAACCGATCTTAAAAGATGCGGGAGAAGATGCCTTTAATGGGCTAGAAGTCTCTGCTTTAACTTTTCTTACAGAACAGAACCGGGTGGCAGGAAAAGAGAAGAATATTCAGGATGTATTAGTTGAGGATTGTTATTTTGAAAATCTGCAACGTTTGGGAGTGCATATTAAACACAAAGGCTCTCGAGGTAAAATAGGGAATGAAGAAATTAATAGCAATAAAAACTTTGTGTTCCGTAACAATGAATTTCACCATACTGGAGGAACATGCATCTTGCCGATTAGAACTTATAACTGCCTAATTGAAAATAATCTGTTCAATTACCCTGGAGATAGTTCCGATCCACGGATGCCAGCACGAGGCAGTGCGGTATGGACTTGGCATTGTTACAATACCGTGATTCAATACAATAAATGTCAACATATTCGTGGTTACCTAGATTCTCACGGGGTGCATATTGATCATAATAATCACAATACTTTTGTGCAGTATAATTATATGGAAGATTGTGAAGGTGGATTTGTGGAGATTCTTGGCGGCAATGTGAATTCAATCTATCGTTTCAATATCAGTGTGAATGATGGTTGGCGCGAGAACCCAAAATGGAAAACGAGTAACCATACTCTCTGGCTCAATGAGGTCGTTGCTTATGGGGAGAAGCAATCGGAGCAGAGTTATATCTATAATAATACGATTTATATGGACCGTGATTATTCGACCTCAATAGATATTGATGCCAAAAATACCTATGTCTTCAATAATATTTTTTATGCGAAGCAGGGTGCCATCGGAACTAAGCAAATGAATATTAAAGATCATGGAAGTGATTTTGTTCTCAGCCATAATCTCTATCAGGGCTTTATCTCTCCTCGCTTTATTAAGCGCGATGCACAGGCTATTAAAGCAGACCCACAATTCTATAAGGTGAGGCTTGGCAGTGACCAGGGATTTCAGTTGCAAGCAGGCAGTGCAGCCATCGGCGCGGGGATGGTAAGAGATGTGCCTTCGGTGCCGGGTGCGGGTCAGGGGATCTTTAAGCATGTCCCAGCTTATCCTACAGTAGATTTTTATGGTAAGCTTTTGGATGTATCCAAACCATCCATTGGTGCGAGTAAAGATAAGTGATAGTTTAATAAGACGAAAAGTACTCGATAGATCCATTTGCTTTTCAATGACTTTTTCTTTTGTATGTGAAATGGGCTAGAATTAATTAAAAATTTTTAGAAATAGATAGGAAATAATCATTCATGAAATCACTCTTTAACTTTAGATCCTTGCTGTGTTTATTCACGATCAGTTTAGTTCATCTTGAAGCAGCGACTTATTATGTCGATAATCAGGCAAACAATGAAAGGGCTAATGGCTTAACGGAGAAAACGGCATTTAAGGACTTTACGCAAGTCAATAGGCTGAACTTACTTGCGGGAGATAAGGTCTTATTAAAGCGAGGAGGTCACTATCATGGAGCGATCAAACTACAATCGCTTGAGGGCACGGAAATAGCTCCTATTGAATTAGCTTCTTATGGAGATGAAAACTTGGCTCGACCCAAAATAGATGGGCAAGGTTATTTTGCCGTTATTAATTTGGATGGCTGTGCTTACGTAAATGTAAGTGGTTTAGAACTGACAAATGATGGTGGGAAAGCGAGAGATAAACGAGCCAAGCACGAACGCTACGGCGTGGCCCTTACTGCAATTGCAGGGGATAGCCATAATATTAATTTAAGAGATTTAAAGATCCATCATATTTTTGCGAGTGAATCGCGAGCCTCAGAAGGGTATAATCCGACGAGTAATTTTGGTATGGGAGTGATTCTTGAAAATAAAAAATCGCAACATTCCATTAACCGAATTACCCTCGAAGATTCAGATATACGCATGGTGGGATTTTACGGGATTCGCATCAAGGGCAGTATGGAACAAAAGGTAAGCATGGTGAATATACTCAATAATAAGACAGTAGATACGGGCTGTTCAGGAGTGCAAATGAGCTATGCCTCACATATACGTGTGAAGGGGAATGATTTCGCTTACTCAGGGTCAAATAAAGATCCGCGCATGCACGCAAGAGGTAGTGGATCTTGGTGCTGGGGATCGGAGAATATTACTTATGAAGAGAATAAGTTTAGCCATGCTCGCGGCAAGGGAGATTCGGCGGGTATTCACATTGATTTTAATTGTAAGAATATCATCGTACAACGCAATTTAAGTATCGATAATGAGGGCGGCTTTATTGAGATATTGGGAAATAATTGGAATTGTACTTATCGCTATAATATAAGCATTAATGATGGCGCGCGAATCAAGGGTGAAAATCGTGCTTTTCAAGAAGGAAAAATTCTGTGGTTTAGCAGTTTCTGTGGGAAGGATGGTGGACGCAAAGGTCCCTATAATAATTATATTTACAATAACACTATTTTTGTTAAGAAAGGCATTCTCAATAAGTTTTCGGTTGCGCCGACAACTGAGGGTGTTTTGATTGCCAATAATATTTTTCATTTAATGGATGAATCAAAGAATGTGTCGGGAGATCAATTCTGGAATAAAAAACTTCGTGCTCAAGTAAATAAGCCAAGTAAGAATATTGTTTTTGGTAATAATATTTATAATAAGGAAACGAGCTTGCCCGCAGATTTTGAAATTCAAGATAAGGCCAAAATCATTGGTGATGTCGAGTTTAAGAATGCAGGAAGTTTAGATGCACATGACTACATTCCTATAAATAGTGACTTAGTGATCGATAAAGGCATAGAGATTCAACGCTTGGCAAATGACCCTATCGGGATTATTGGGGGCTTAAAAATGAAAAGTGATTTCTTTGGCAATCCCATTAAGGGTAGGCCCGATATGGGGGCAATAGAAATTCAGTAAAATAAATCAATTGTTTTGAGACTTAGAGGTCACTTCGTGAGAAGTGGCCTGTTTTTTATATAAATAGAATTAATGAGGTTTCATGAAAAAATTATTATTACTTACGAGTGCATTGCTCCTATCTCCCGTTCTTCATAGTGTGGAAAAACCCAACTTAATCGTGATCATGACGGATGATATGGGCTATGCAGATGTTGGCTTTAATGGTTGCGAAGATATACCCACGCCACATATAGATAGTATTGCTTCCAAGGGCGTGAAGTTTAGTAGCGGCTATACTTCCTACTCAGTTTGTGGTCCAAGCCGTGCGGGTTTTATTACCGGTCGTTATCAACAACGCTTTGGTTTTGAACGCAATCCCTTGTGGAGCTTAACTGATCCCAAATCTGCACTTCCCCTAAGTGAAATGACCATAGGACAATCATTACAGAAAGTAGGGTATAAAACCGCCATTATTGGCAAATGGCATTTGGGTGCCGAGCCTAGTTTGCGTCCAAATAAGCGGGGCTTTGATGAGTTCTTTGGACACCTTGGTGGAGGACATAAATTTATGCCCGAGGATTTAAATATTGTCAAAACGGAAGATGTGAAAAATGAGTCTGACTCATACCGCAGCTGGATCACTCGCAATGATACGCCGGTACGTACCGAGAAGTACCTGACCGAGGAGTTTAGCGATGAAGCTGTGAGCTTTGTGGAAGGCAATAAAGATAAACCTTTCTTTTTATTCCTCTCCTATAACGCACCTCATTTACCGCTTCAAGCGACGCAGAAATATCTCGATCGCTTTGATCATATTTCTGACCCAAAGCGCAAGGTTTACGCCGCCATGGTGAGTGCCGTAGATGATGGAGTAGGACAAATTATGGCCAAACTTCACAAATTAAAAATTGAAGATAATACGATCGTTTTCTTTTTGTCTGATAATGGAGGACCCACGACTAAAAATCATTCGGATAACGGTCCCTTGAAAGGCTCGAAATCCGATATTTGGGAAGGGGGTTATCGCGTGCCATTTGCGATGCAGTACACCGGTGTAGTCAAGGGAGGTCAAGTATATGATCATCCGGTAAGTTCACTTGATATTTTCGCGACGATTGCCGATATCAGTCAATCACCGATTCATAAAGATAAGCCACTCGATGGAGTGAATTTAGTACCTTATGTGACAGGTGAAAATACAGCAGCTCCCCATGAACAACTCTATTTAAGAAAGTTTGATCAATCGCGTTACGCAGTTCGCCAGGGTGATTATAAATTAGTGATCCCTTGGAAGGGCGCTCCACCCCAACTGTATAATCTTAGTAAGGATATTGGTGAAACAAAAAATATAGCGATGAATCATCCCGAGCGGGTGCAAGAAATTAATATGTTACGCAAGGCTTGGGATAAAGAACTCATGGATCCGATATTTCTGGGCCTGACTTCATCGCCTGCTTGGAAGGCGAAAGTAGCCCGTGAAAAAGCTAAAAAGGCCGCAGCATTAAAAAAGCAAAATAAGTAAGATCAAGGATAGAAATAATGACTAGAATGAAACAATTTTTCATTGCAGTACTAATCTTGAATTCATGCTTGGTAGCTTGGGGTGAAAGTCTTTTACATCCGAGAAATGATCATGCACCAAAGTTAATTAGTAATGAAATGATTCAGATCTTCAGACAAAAAAACCTCAATCCCAAAAGTCTCGTTCAGTACGAAGCGGGGAAATGGAAAATCCAAGCAAGAAATCAGCAGCCTTATCAATTGTTTATCCGGGGGGATAAACATGGCTGGGACTTGAGTTCTAAACTTTGGCTCAGTTTTGATATTGAAAATAAATCGGCAGTAGAGCTGATGGTGACGGGCACGGTTTTTGAGTCATGGAATAAAGTTCATGGAGGGGTAGTTGTTCCAGCTCATAGCAAAGAAACCTTATATATTCATCTACCGCGTAAGACTGAAATGTTTGATGACAAAGACTATTTATACTCCAATATAAAAGGTCTACCCAATGGGACTTACAATAATACTTGGCTTAAGATAGATCTCTCCAAAATCCAAAACCTTGACCTAGATATATTTTCAAAATCGGGCAGCTTAAATTTCGAATTGAGTAACTTGCGTGGCATGGCTGATTTTGTGCCTTTAAATAACTTTAAGAAGGCACCGAAAACAAGGCCCTATGTGGATATATATGGGCAGAATAATAGGGATGATTGGCCTGGGAAAATAAAGAATGATCAAGCACTACACAATTCACTCCTAAATGAAAAGCGTGCGATGGGAGCAAGAAAAAAGGCGGATTATTTAAGTCAATTTGGAGGTTTCCTCAATGCGGGAAAACATGTGGCCACAGGGCATTTTTATACGAAGAAAATAAATGGTCGTTGGTGGTTCATTGATCCAGAAGGTTACTTATTTTGGTCTTTTGGAGTGACCACAATCACATCAAAAATGTATACTAAAGAACCGGCCTTTGAATCATTACAGTCCCAAACTCAAAGTGCGGATGAACTGATGTACAATAAAAAATCAGGCTGGAACCCATTAGGCTCAAATATCTTGAAAAAGTATGGAGCCAATTGGCGCAGTGCTTATGCAGAAATGGTTCATGAACGCATCCAGTCTTGGGGGATGAATACACTCGCCAATTGGACACAGAAAGAAATTAGTGGATTACAGAAAACGGCTTATGTGGTAGCGGTACATTTTCAGCGTAAAGAAATCAAAGAAGGGGAGCATTTAAAATCTTTGCCAGATGCTTATGATCCCCATTTTGAAAAGCATATACGCTCATCATTAGCGCGCTATAAAAAAGAAGCTGAGGATGCTTGGTGTCTAGGTTTTTTTGTTGACAATGAATTAGATTTTGGACATCATGAATACTCTATCGGAAAAACTATTTTTGAGGGCAATCCGAACTCTTTTTCAAGAAAAGTCTTCGTCTCTAAATTACAAGATAAGTACAGTAATATTGATGAATTAAATAAGGCGTGGAAAACAGAGTTTGTTTCCTGGGATAAGCTTCTTGGCAAGCTAGAGATGAAGACTCAGGCTTGCCGCCAAGACATGGAGATGATGTCCGCGGCGTATTTGGAGAAATATTACTCAAGCTGTTCAAGTTCAATGAAAGCATTGGCGCCTAATAAGCTCTATTTAGGAAGTAGAATTTATCAAAAAGAAAATACTTTATCCTTACTCGCAGCGGCTCGTCATTGTGATGTGCTTAGTATTAATAATTATGATTTTAGTCCCTTGAGAGTGGATTGGCCTAAAGCAATTGATACCCCAGTCATTATTGGAGAATATCATTTCGGTACCAGGACGGAATCGGGTGTATGGGGAGGAGGGCTTTGTACTTCAGTAGATTTATCGCATGCAGCTGAGCAATTCCGTTACTACAGTGAACAAGCGATGCAGGACCCTCGTTTTGTAGGCGCGCATTATTTTCAATGGAGTGATCAAGTGGTCACTGGGCGAAAAGATGGTGAGAATTATCGCATTGGCTTTGTGTCGATTACGGATGAACCCTATGCTGAAATGGTCGAAGCCTCTCGACGAGCAGGAAAGAATATGTACTCAAATCGTCTCGCTAAGTAAGGCTTAAAATCTTAATTATGACAATAAGCTTCGCTATTCTTATAGATTTTGATCTTCACGAAGAAATGATTATGAATTACTATTAATAAACAATTACAGAAGCTAGGATTTTGGTGTATTTTACAAATGTGTGAAATAGAGCTGTAATAACTGATTGATAGAATTTCTAAATTGTAGAGGCTTTAGGATGGAAGATAACCTGACGAGAATGACCCTAATTCAAAAGTTGCAGGATGACTGTGATGATAATTCATGGGACGAATTTATTAAACTCTACAAAGGATACGTCTTTGTCATTATAAAAAAAATGAATTTTAATGATGAAGACTGCCACGATATAATGCAGACTTCTTTTTTGAAAGTTTGGAAAAGCGTACAGAATTTTGAGCATGGGGGCTACAATGGACAATTCCGTCGTTGGTTAGCCATGATTGCTCGTAATACCGCACTCAATCACTTAGATAAAGTGAAGCGTGAAGCCAATAAACAAAATTTATATACACTAGAGAAGCAACACACTTACCTCGTCGCTTTTACCGAGCCAGAAATAGATAAAATGGCCGATAAAGAATGGGGCGTTTACATTTCCAATATTGCTTGGTCCAATGTTCAGCCAGAGCTCAATCAAAAGCTCCAAGATGTTTTTCAAATGTCATTAGATGGTCGACCACGTACTGAAATTGCCGAAGTGCTAGATCTACCACCAAATACGGTGTCAGTTTATAAAAGACGAGTGACGGCCATTTTACAGAAAGAAATCAAACGCCTCGAAAAAACTTTTGGCTAATGACCTTTTTTAATATGCTTTGATATCAATGGGACATACACCTGACGTTGCAGGCTGCATTCTGTCGGTGAGCGGCACCTACGATCATGTTACCCTATTTATTGTCGTTAATAAATAACTCTTATGGATGCTTTTCTTTTCAAGAAGTTTTGTCTAAGGCCCTATCAGGGAACGTGACCAAAATTTGAAAACTATTCATTACTTCTTCACTGGATAAGGAGGCGTTTTAACTGGAGTTAACTGAAGGATGCTGTCACCTTTGTCAGACGACCCAGAGCGGAAGATTGCCAGGTAGAGTTTCCCCTCATTTTTAGTTAGGTAATAGGGAACCATCCCCTTGGGGACCAGGCGACTGAGGTCTGTCCATTTCCCAGTAGCAAGATCTTCCAATTTTTTGAATCGGATGAATTTATGCTCATCCGGATCGGTTTTTCCGGCATGTGACTTCGTAAAAAAACTCGTTGCATACCAGTAGCCGTTAAAGTAATCGACATCGTTGAGAACAAGCCCTGTCTTCTTCCAGGAGCCAACGTTTGCACTACGTTTCGTTGGATCAAAACTATCATAGATTTTGAATTTTCCAGTCTTCCAATCCACGATTTCCACGACACGCCCCTCCGCCGAGTTAATCACATAAAGCTTGCCGTTCACAAAGGTCAGGCCTCTAGAATAACCCTTAACGGGCACCTTAAGTGCAGACTCATCTTTACCGATCGCCTTGAAGCGAAAAACATGCCCTGAATTGGGATTGATCGCATAGATCCAACCCGTCGCAGGGTCAAGCACGATATCGTGTGGGCGATTCAAAGCAACTCCAGCAATCTTTTTGGTTTCGGCGCTGATCTTTTTGCTTGAGAGACTCTTAAAGGCAATGATGCGATGGTTACCCGTATCGTTAGCGTAATAGAGCTTATCTGCGGGGTTGTAAACAAGCGAGTGCTGAGCTTTTACCGGTACGGGCGAAATTTGAAAGGGGGCATCGGGACCTTTACGGTACATAAATCGGTTGTTTTCCAGGTCGGTCACAATCTCTAAATTATCCCCAATAAAGGCGATATGGGTGGGTGTTTTGAATTTTATCGAATTACTTTTTGGGGCGTAAACAGTTACTTTTAAGCCCAAATCTACTTGATTGTTTGTCAGCTCCTTGCTGAAAAGTGACTGTGACGAGATGGCCATTACGATGAAGAGGAAGAGGAAGAGGAAGAACATCTTTTTTTTGTTCATTTTAAATTGTCCAGATGAATAATATTTTGGTGAACTCACTGCCGAATGCTGCAATATCCGTCCAGCCCATATCATCGACATTGATAAGTATGATATTGGGTTTCTGATTGGCAAATAGCTGAGTTGATAGAAACAGGATGAGACTTAGAAGGTATTTCATCATTTATGTTTTCTTTGATTTGAAATATGTTTTAGATCTTTGATAATCTGAATTTGTTGCTGATAGAAGTATAAAAAATCGAAGATCTTAACAGCGAAAAAATATAAAAAGAATTGAGTTCATTTTTTTCACCACCTCACGGCACAGTTTGCAGGCCAGGGGACGGAGTCCCAGAGCTTGTAATAGAAAACACAAGGGGAGATTTACCGCCTCACTCCAGCGGGGAGGTGTTGCCACACTGGCGGAAAAAAGAGAATTGAGTTCATTTTATTTATTCTCTAGCATCTGGGCTTAGGGATTTCTGAGCGAAACGAAGAAATTCCTCTGTCTCCCTGGTTAAGATTGTTTTTTATTTCGTATGATTATAAGTAAAGGCAACATTATATGACCTATTACACTTATTAAATATCTGCCCGAATTCATTATACCGTTTGGTTCTAATGTATTTTTAATGTGTTTTTCTATAGCGATATCAAACATGATTTTTAGTGACATTACAGTTATATATACAAAGAATATTTTAATGAATATCTTTGGTTTGTTTAGGCATAATATTACAGTTAAGGCGATAATGACAACAACCCATTTGATGGGATATTCAATAGGTTCATAAAAGTCAACCAGCGGATTATTAGGGTGTTTTTCTATAGAAGTAATATAATGGTTGATATATTCTAGGCTAGGTATATCAAGACTCCAGCGCTCATAAATCTGCCACAGTTGATTTAGGATTACGACGCTAAAAATTAAAGTGATTTTTTTATTCATTTTTTATCTAACGACGTGCTTAGATATGTATTGCTTGAAAGTGTTTTGAGTGCTAGACGATTTGATCCCATAATTAACTCCCTAAATTAATTGAAGTTATTAGTGTATGGCAAAATGAATTTATATTCAAGAGGCAAGCATGAGAAAACAAAAAGCCCCAGCAGTTCTGCAGGGGCTTTGGGCAAGTGTATAAAATAACACGATGCTCCAGAAGAGAAGGCATGATGCTGCGCAGACGAGAGGAACGCTGTCTCCTCGAATTCCCCTTAAATCTTCCCTGCAGGTGTATCCGCCCGTAAGGCAATACCTCCCCGCTGGAGTGAGGCGGATTAATAAACATTTTTTACCTAAAGATAAGGGACTCCATCCCTGCAAGGTGTGCCCACCTTGAGAGGCGGATGAAAAGCATTTGCCCCTTGTGTTTTTATTACAAGTACAGGGACTCCGTCCCCATCCCTGCAAGGTGTGCCCACCTTGAGAGGCGGATAAAAAGAGAATTGAAAATCACCTATCCCCAATTTTTCCATCCGCCCGTATGGCAATACCTCCCCGCTGGAGTGAAGCGGTAAATATCCCCTTGTGTTTTTATTACAAGTACAGGGACTCCGTCCCCATCCCTGCAAGGTGTGCCCACCTTGAGAGGCGGATAAAAAGTGTTGCCTAGAAGCATTGGGACTCCGTCCCCATCCCTGCAAGGTGTGCCCACCTTGAGAGGCGGATGAAAGAGCAGTGAATATTATTACTTTTTCTTAATGTGCTTGGGACGGTCTTTGAAAGCGAGTTCTTTGTCGTAAATGACTCCTGGGCGAATGTCTTCATGGGCTTGCTCAGTAATGGCAATCATCTGTTTAAGAATGTCAGGATTACTTTTGGCGATATCATTTAATTCTTCAATATCTTTTGAGATATTGTAGAGTTCCCAAGAGGACTCTTTTCTTTTGCGATAAAGCTTCCAATCACCCATTCTGAGCGCTGTTTGCCTATAGTATTCCCAGTAGAGGTATTTGTGCTCTTCCTGTCCTTCTTTATTGAGGAGAGTTGGCAGAATAGAGAGGCCATCAGTTTTTGGTGAATCAGTTTTTGCGATATCCGCTAAAGTGGGCATGATATCGGGAAAATAAAACATGTGGTCACTCATAGAGCCCGCTTTGATTTTTCCGGGCCAGCGTGCGTACATGGGAATCTTGAGCCCACCATCATAAAGTGAGCCCTTGCCAGCACGAAAGCGCTCGCCGGTCTCTGGATTCAAGTTGGGTGCAAAGAAGCCATGGGGGTGCTCTTCATTTTTGAAATAAGGCTCACCACCATTATCACCACAGAGGAAAACGACGGTGTTGTCATCTATATCTAGCTCTTTGAGGAGGCTCATGATCTCGCCAAGTTGACGATCCACCATGTGCATAAAGGCGGCGTAGACTTTGGCATCAGTATCTTTACTCTGACCTGCAGACCAATTCTTATCTTTGAAGAGCTGCCAAGAGGGGTCATCTTTTTTAATTCCCCAGTGACCATGCGGAGGTGTCCAAGGAAGGTAGCAGAAGAAGGGAACATCCTTGTTTTTTTTGATGAACTTGATGGATTGCTCGAAGATCTCATCTTGAGCATGGGTTTCGCCTTTGTAGCGATCTTGATTAGAATTGCCTTTGAGGGGGACTTCTTTGCCATTATGGATTAGGTATTCGGGGAAATATGTATGCGCATGCACTTGGTCGTAATAACCAAAAAATTCATCAAAACCATGTTTTTCAGGCACTCCGGAAGTTCCGCGAGCGCCAACGCCCCATTTGCCGAAGCCACCAGTGACATAGCCTTCTTTTTTGAGCATAGAACCCAAGGTGGGCTCAGCTTCTCGAATAGCGGAATAGCCATCATTGCTACGCATGGAAGTGTGTCCGGTATGAAGACCGGTTAGTAGTACGGCGCGGGTGGGCCCACAAGTTGGCGCTCCTGCATAAGCGTTGGTGAATTGCATGCCTTGAGTAGCAAACTTATCTATATTGGGGGTAATCAGATAATCATTCTTCATGTGGGAAGTCTCGAAGTAGCCCCATTCATCGAGCATGAGGTAAATGATGTTGGGTTTCTTTTCGGCCATGGTGTTGAAGCCGATTAAGAAAAATATAATTAGCAGAGCTTTTTTCATGGTGAGTTTTATCCTTTGATTTTGATCCTTATTAATTAAGTACTTGAGGGGTGGAAACTTAAGGTTTTTTATGCTCATATATACATTTTTATCCCGCCCGCGGGGGCTCCCCGCTCGCCGAAGGCATTTGTATCTGGTGCTTCGCACACGAGAGGACTCTGTCCTCTCGAGCTCTCCTGCAAGGACTTGCCAGTCCTGTACCAGGCGACTTTAGTGCTTCGCACTCACTTAAAAATTTCAATACTTTATTTCCAACTTTTCATATAGGCTACAATATCGGCTACATCCTGTTCACTCAAGCCCAGTTGTTGCGCAGAGAGCATGAGAGACTGCTTCATGTGCAATTTTTTAGCAATACGTTCATGAGGAATAATTTGCTTCACCCCACCAGTGGAGACTAGGATCATCGGGTCGCCCATTGAGTCCGCAATACCTTGAACTTTCCCCCCGTCTTTCAGGAAGATTTCCATGCCTTTAAAGCCATGAGCAATGCCTGCTGATGGAGCGACAATGGCATTCACAGTAGCTTCGCGAGTTTGTTTGCTCGCCCAGCCCTTGAGTACAGGGCCATAGTTGGGTCCAATATCATTAATATTATGGCACATGGTGCAAGCCATGATTTTATTTTTACCGCGCTCAACATCACCTTTGAGAGCTAAGATTTTTTGCTGATCCAGAGTTTTTATTTCCGGCTCTGCAGGGACAGTAATAGAATTAATGACGAGTTTTTCCGGATCATAAATACTTTTGACTTCTTCGGCAATATCAAGTTTTGACCAAGCAGTAAGACGGCGCATAAATATCCAGTGAGTCATATCTTCTTTCACAGGACTTTCGACTTTGGCCAAATCTATAAGGGCAAGTGCGGCTTTTTTATCATTGATAAATGCCATAGATTCGACGGCAAACTTCCGCTCATTTTCTGATAGTTGATCACTCTTAATTCGTGAGATAAGATCATCAATCGCAAGGGGAGTACAGAAGCGCCAAGTCAAACGTGTAAATGCTGGGCTCCATTGGGTAGCCTTATCCTGCTGGAGATTTTCTTTGAGGTATTTCCAAAGGTCTGCTTCTTTATTAGTCGCACCAAGCCCAATAGCTTCGACATAATTTTTATCGTATTCGCTAGGCATGCCTTGAACGAGATCAAGGAAAATAGAGGCCGTTTCCTGCGCTGAGTAATGTCTGAGTGAAAGGGCTACATCACGGCGAACAGCCGTGTTGGGATCCCTTGCCAATAACTTAGCGTAGGGAAGGATATTGACTTTGGCACGACGAAGTGCGCGGTAAGCGACGAGGCGTGTATTGGCTTTATTGTTTTTCAATAGAGTCAGGCAATGTTCCATACCCGTCTCACCGAGGTAAGGGAGGAGCCAGACTGCACGAGCGGCAATATAGGCATTTTTATGATCGAGAAGTTTTGCGACTTGCGCATACGCTTTTGGCCCAGCCTTTTTAAGTTCAGAGAAACCGAGGTAACGAACATTCACTGCGGGGCTTTTAAGTGCTTCGATTTGACCTGCGATTGTTTTTAAATTGAGCTTTGGGATAAGGGGCTTAAAGCCCTTTGGTGCAATTCTGTAGATCGCACCTGAAGCGGTGGGGTCCAAAGTGGCATGACCGCCTGAGCGCGCATCATACCAATCAGCAACATAAATGGCGCCATCGGGACCGATGCTGATATCGGAGGGACGGAACCAGAGCGAATGTTCAGTAGATTTTTTGCCATGACTCGAGAGGAACTCAAAACGTTCCATTTTGTAGCTGGCGCCTTTTTGTTCAGGGAAATAGCCATAGATCATATTGCGAGTGGCTTCACAAGAGAGGTACATGCCTTCGTACTTATCTCCAAGGGCACCATTTTCATAGAACACGACACCCGTGGGACCTCCTGCACCATAAACGTCTCCGGTATCAAAAGTTCCTGGGTTATCTTGCCTCCAGTGAGCACGTGGGATGGATTGACCAGATCTTTTTGCGGCTTGCCATTTATACTGACCATCAAGAGAATAATAACCAGCAGATCCATACTCAAGTACATAGGAGTTACGGCAACTGGAGTAATCATCATTATCACTTTGGAAGACTTCACCTAATGAGTTAATAGTTTGTTCGTAGCTATTGCGATAACCATGACCAATGATTTCTACATCAGTTCCATCGGGATTCATTCTCACTGTGAAACCCGCACTCCAAACAAAGCCATCATCACTTTTTGCACCACCGAGTTCGTCGGTTGGGGTGTAGAAAAATTCTTTTTTGGTGCCTCCACGGTAGTTAGTATTCATACGGAATTCTTTGCCAGATTTATCGGTAAAAATCGCTCCGCAATTCCCGCTATTGAAATACCATTTGCCATCAGGACCCGCAGTCAAAGAATGCAGGGAGTGATCGTGCTGACGTCCGTTGAACCCCGTGAGCAGAACTTCTCTCTTATCAATGCCTTCATCGAAGACAAGATTGCGGTTGATATCAGTTAAAACAATCAATTCTGGGGGTTGAGAAATAACAACTTTGTTGTCGAGAACGGCGATACCTAAGGGCGCAGAGAGATTGGGGTTTTGGTAGAAAGTGTGAGATTTATCTGCCTTGCCATCACCATTACTATCACGTAAAACAACAATACGATCACCTTCTTTGCGGCGAGCCATATTTTCGCGTCGGTAGTTGACGCCCTCAGTTATCCAAATATTTCCCATGTGGTCAATATCCATATTAGTTGGATTGTAGACTTGTGGCGAGACCGCCCAGCGGGTCACCTCTAATTCACCATCAGCTTTGAATAAATCCATCTCCATATCTTGAAGCATTGCAGGAGGCCAGGGGAAGGCTTCGTTAATACTTGTAGCAACTGCGAGTTTGACGGGTGCTTTTTTAGCTTTATTAGAACTCGAACTACTTTTTACTGGAGCTCTTGTTTTCTTGCGAGGGTCGATAGCTCTACCATCAGGCCCCAAGGGTAAAGGCTTGCCGGGTTCTTGTTCGAGAAGGCTAGCTGAGGGAAGTTCAATTTCTTCGGGGAAATCAGGACGGTTGAGATTTTGATTGAGCATTGCTTTGCTAACTGTTTCGGACTCGACTCCATTTTTTGGTATTTCGACGCCTGCTACCCAGGCAATCGTATTGAGGATGAGTTTACGGTAGCCGTCTATAGCCCAGTTATTGTGGTAATGACCACCGACAAAGCCTGCGCCACGTGCGCCATTTTTTTGAATATTACACCAGATTAAAGCTTGCTCCGTTCCTAATTTATCCGCGGCATTTTTGTTCCAAAATTTCCTGCTGCCATAGCGAATCATATTTTCTTTTGTGGGAGTTGCACCTGCAATCGTGTAGCATTCATTGCAATTTTTATCGAAGTTGAGATTCCAATAAAGCTCATCATAGACTTTGAGGGGGAGTTCGATTCCTCTAGAAACTGGGTGACCCGCCCTAGGCTGAATATCGGCAACCCAGGAAGGATTGATCGAGATCTCATCGTCAAAATAGCCACCGATCCATTTTTTATAGTATTTCTCGCCTGCTTCTTTAGTGGGGTGAACACCATAATGCATGAACATGATGCCCATGCCCGCTTTGATTTTCTTGTCGAGGAATTCGTGCTTTTCAGCGAGTTCACCACCATTATCTGCGTAGATAATGACAGCATCAATATTATCAAAAATACTTTCATCCTCGGGCCAACCGTACCAATGAACTTTGGCATTGATGCCAAGCTGACTCTTGTTCAGGGCCTCAGCTAGAAGCATCGAGCCCGCTTTATATTCGTGGTAACCGTGACGGTGCTTGGTATTGCCCGCAATAAAGAGGATGTTTTTTGTTTCCTTTGCGAGGAGCGCAAAAGATGGTGTAATTAAAAATAGCGCGAGGGCTATTTTGAGGAAGTAGGTCATGACTGTGTTCCGAATTATTTTTTATAAAAAGTTTTTAGATATATATGAGTTTTCTCGACTTAGTGGTCTTTGGACTTGGCGAAGCCTGTTTTTTAAGGGCCTCTTTCTCGGTTTTTATTTGTTTTTGAGGGCTAGTTGATTGAACAATAGTATTTTTTCCAGCTTCGGATCGAGTAGAATCCAGGCGAGTGTATGCACTTATTTTCTCGTTCAAATTATTTGTCGGGCCTTTGACAGATTTAAGGACAACCTTGTCTAAATAAATTTTATTGATTCCTGAGCCCGTGATTTTGAAGCCACCATAAATTTCGGGGTTCTCTCCAATGGATTTAAGGAATAGTGGAGTAGAGTTATTTATCTTTATGAGGTACTGATTATTAATGCTTTCAATTCTGATTTTATTCCATCTGAATGTGTTGAGCTGTTTAGCGATTTCGTGATCAATACTCTTGATTTTGCCATTGATGTTCTCATCTCGACGGAAGTGTAAAGACCCATTTTCAAAATAAACTTTGGCGTAGTTTCTTCCGAGGTGGAACTCGAAAAACTCTGGCGTAACATCAAATTTGAAGGCGAATTCTAAGAGCAGTCCATTGTGTGGGTTTGGTGTCCAAAAAGACAATAAGTGCTGAACTTTAGTCGAGCTTACATCTTTGGGTGAACCAATATATTCGCCTTTGATGACGCTCCAATTCATAGTTTTAGGGGGACGGATTCTGTTATTGATGGACTCGTGGTCAAAGCTTTCATTCATATAATCGGCTTTTGGAGTCACAAGAAGCTCTTCGGCGCTGAGAGGTATAAGTAGGCAGATGACTAGGGCGAATAGGTATTTCATTCTCTGTCCTTGAGTTAAAAGTTGATTGTTAACCCTAGAAGTACCTAGATGAGTGAAACCTTAACAGCGGTTGATGAGAAAAATGAGAAAAGAAAGTCGTCAGTGTTCAGATTGCTTCACTCACTGCAGTTTTTTGCATATTGATCGGTATTAAAGGGCTTTAGCCCGACATAAATTAGAGTGTGGAGTGAGCCACATGATGTGGAGTAAGCCACACGTTCGAACAAATGTTTTTTATCCTCCTGTCTGGCAAGACCTCACGAATGTGAGTCCTGCATATACCGGACCCAAGTATGGGCCCTATGATTAATAGTAGGGAACTTAAGAGATGTTTGAGCTCGAAGAGCTTAGGAAGATAGCCATGGACGTAAGTCCGTGGTGTTTGAATAAGAGCATCGTGCGTGCCGAAGGTACGCTGCAGAAGTTCACCTTCAGACCTTCGGTATGAACATCATTTTTTAACAATAGCCACCGGATTTATACGGTGACTACCATACTATTTTGTTATTTATTTTGCGGGGATGCAAAAACGGGCCAAGCCTTTTTGTCTTGGAGCTTGGGAGGGCGGTTTCGTACCAAGCCATGTACAGGTATTTGGTTACGCTGATTATTAGGAGGCTAATCTAAAACCCTCACGGTTAACTTTCTATACCAAACAGGCTGGCCGTGGTATTGAACGCCAATATGGCCCGTACGTGGCAAATCTTTGAGGGCGGTTTTAAATTTATTTTTACTGCCATCAGGATTTTTTTTGACCGTCGTCCAATCATCTAAAGTTAAATTTTGAACTTCGCTTCCATTGAGTACTAGCTTAATTCTTGGTCCCTCACAAGTCAGAACCATGGTATTCCATTCGCCATCTGCTTTTGCTGCGGGCGAAGTAGGCTCTTTGGCGTCATAAAGAGATCCCACCGCATGCTTTCCTTTATATAAACCGGGGGAGGCCACCTGAATTTCAAAGCCTTCTTGAACGGGATTTTTTGGATTCATACGAAAAAAGATTCCACTATTACATTTCTCGGAAGTTTTGTATTCTACGGTCAATTCAAAATTAGAAAAGGATTTTTTAGTCCACATCATGCCCCGTGGAGTTGCTGACGGATAGAGCATCCCGTCTTTGAGTATCCACCTTTCATTCAAGTGAAGTTCTTCTGCCTTAAGTAGATTGATACACTTATCCTCACTTGTGGCACAGCCAAAACAAAGTATGGAGACTAATAAAAAAGTGATGATTTGTTTCATGATATTTCCTTTAAAATTCTTATTCAACGAGATTAATGAGAGTATAAAAAGCTTTGCTATTGTGAGTTTTTTGCCCTGACTTATTCAAAACCTGGCTTAGATCCAGGCAGTAGACCTGCTGCTTTTTCAAAGGCATTTTAATCACTAGAGTTTTTCCATCTGCCTGAACTTGTACGGAACTTAACTCAGAATTTTTTAAGTCAACTTTGGGAGAGCCATAATCGCGTGTATAATTATACCACCAATGGCTAATCCCAATATTTGCTACTTTCACTGATTTCGGATCTACTTCTTTTGTAAAAGTGACTTTAAATCCACCTTTAATCAGCTTGACATCTTCAATCTCAAAAGGAATCGTTTTTTTATCCCAAACGACTTTTTGAAGTCCAAAAGGTTTAGAGCCACGAGATGCCCAGCCGCGACTCGTTTGACCTGCCCAGAGAGCTCCTTCCGCATCGAATTTTAGGCGTATGTTGCCACACTGCAGCCCAGAGATAAAATCAATGACGCAGCCTTGGTAGCGGCCACCCACTTTTTGTAATGAGACTCTGAAGATATTTGAACGGGTCTGGTCGCCGATAAAGAATTGATTTTTAAAGGGTCCAAACTTTCCGGAATCACCAAGCCATTCCGGGTTTCCGGGTGAATTAGCTATTTCTTCCTGCGGTATCCAAACTACTGGTAGTGTACGCATCTTCTCGAATTCTTCATCTTTCATCTCTTTGAGCTTGGCCATGTTATATTCAGGCTTATCTAGTAGTGAAATCGGATGTCCGTAAAATTTCCCTTGCTCAAGATGATTCAGTGTTGACGTGGCTACATAGTCCCCCTGATTATCGGTGAAAAATATTTCACCTAAGTCATTTGTACCAAGGCCTGCAGGCGATCTCAATCCCGAGGCAAAAGCAGTGAACTTTCCTTCAGGACTCACTTTATAAGCCCAACCACGGTAACCGCCTTCAGTTGACATCGCACTTAGTTTCAAACCAGCTACATTGCGTCCAGCAGCAAGGTTTAAGGTGCCGACGTAATTTCCAGAATTATCCCTAATTCCACCAAAGTTAAACTCGTGGTAATTATTATGAAACTCCCAGGCATGGGAAAGGTTTAAGTAGAGATCCGCGATGCCATCTTTATCGCTATCGATAAGTTTGGTCATCTCTGGTTTCTGGGTAACAATTACTGCGCCGTCCTGATCAACCATGAGGCCACAGGGTTCGTGTAATCCAGTCGCAAAGCGGGTCCATTTACCTTGGGCTAAAACCCAGACATCGCCATATCTCGTGCAGCAGTAAACTCTGCCATCTTCAGTAATATCCAAACCTGTAACATGAAAGAGCACATCCTTTGGAGTTTCAATTGTTTCTATACTGTAAGCATCTGGAGACGCAGCAAAAGAGGACCATGAAATGACTATGATTAAACATGAAATAAGTATTTTCATTATGGTTGCTCCTCGAATGGGATGATGATTTGAAATGAGCTTGAGTTATCTGGAGTAAATACCAAACCCTCGTGAGTTCCCTTGCTCGTATTGACTGTTAAGCCCTTGGGGATTTTGACTTGGATCTTGGTAGGATGCTGTGAAACAAGACTGTAAGTCAGCAGGAGATTTTTTGAGTTGATAGAGCTTTCGATACTTATCTGATCCGTACCATACTTATACATGAATTTGGGCTTTGGCTTATTGGCATAGCCCAGGTATTTCAGTTTCTTTTCACTACCGTCGATAAGCAGTTCAATAGCCTCTTTTTTACTCAATAAATGCTTTCCCAGAGTTTTGGCGACATCTTGACCTCGGGCATAAATATTGGGACCAATATCTATAGAATCTCCAGTCCAAATAGCGCTCACAGATGCGCCATAGGGGCTTATCGCATAGGACACTTGATCTTGGTGATTTACGATGATCGTACCAGGGCTTAGGTCTTTGACTCTTTTGCGCATAATGAAGAATGAATCTTCAGCTTTTACAATGTATTCGCTAGTCAATGATTTTCTGTATGAGTCAAAGGAAAGTGGGATTGTGGCTTTCCCTAATAATTCAAAGTGTAGAGGAGTACTTTTCAAGCCCCTAATATAGCGAAATTCGAACTCGTGAATTCCTGCAGATAAATTAATTTTTTCTTCAAAGCGACTACTTGCGGTGCTAAGTTCGATTTTTTTACCATCGATCAATAATTGAAAGCCTTCTTTTTGGCGTATCATTCCGACGATTTTGAATTTACCTGCAATGTGTTGGGGAATGAGCAGTTTTCCTTTAAACTGAAGACCAAACTGATCAACCTCAGGTAGATTTAAGTTGACGTGAGGAGGATTCAGAGGGCCTTTTTTATCCGGCTTCTGAGTTCCCCATTGAACGCCTGTCTCAAAGCTGGCCTTATGGTAAATTCGATATTCCATATCTCGTAGTCCTTGCTGACGAGATAGAATAAAATTGCTGATATCCTCGATCTGCTGATCTTTATATATTGTCCCAAAAGCCACCATGCCTTGTTCAGGAAAACCTTTTTTAATTGTGGTCATGAGCTGCGCTTTACTAGCGCCATGAAGCCAAAGCGAATCTTTTAGGTTTGGCCCCACGGCCCCTTCAAGATTCTTGCCATGGCATGCAAAGCAAACCGACTCATAGATTATTTTGCCGCGGCTTATTGACTCTGAGCCCTGAGCTTTGATCTGAAATGCAAAGATGAAAATAGTGAGTAAGATAAATCTCACAATAATACCAATGCTGAACTTAGGTAAAAAAAATGCTTTATATGTCTCATTCATGTCCTTGGGTAAAGTTTATGCTTAACCCTAGAAGGACCTAGATGAGTGTAACCTTAACAGCAGCTGATGAGAAAATGAAGATAATATGAGTCAGTATATACCGGACCCAGGTTTGGGCCCTCAATTAATTTCAAACCAGTTTCATGCCCCTTACGGAGCATGCTACATTGTGTCGGACTCACAAGTGAGCCCTTCCAAAATTAGATCTTCCTTCGTCATGCCCCTTACGGAGTATGCTACATTGTGTCGGTGCTTCGCACCTAGGGCTTTGCCCGCCATAGAATAGCGTGTGGCGTTAGCCACATGATTAAGCGAAAAAAAGCTGAGGGCTCACTTGTGAGTCCGACACCCTTTTATTTTGTGATTTCTTTTGCGGAGAAGGCAAAAACGGGCCAGCCGTTTTTATCCTGAAGGTTTGGCAAGGCGGTTTCATACCAGCCCATTCTCACATACTTGGGAGTCAAGAGCTCATCTGATGAAACGATTACAGAACTGCCATCGATTTTTGCTTCGGCAGCGACAAAAGTTTTTCCGTCGGCAGAGACTTCAAAATGACTTGGTGCTTTACCATCTTTAGTACTGAGTCCCTGGTCAATACCTTCAAAAGAAACTACAAGGCTTGAACCCTTAAGTTTTACTCCGGCAAAATTCGGACCTGAAGCAACAATATTTTTACCATATTGCTCTTTCAAAGCTCGTAATGCCAGGCGATTGCCTAGCGGCAATTTGTGTGGAGGGTGAATATTGTTAATAGGAATATTTGTATCGTGGATAGGCACAACAGTCATTCCAGCAATCTCTTGAGCACCTTCGTATTGAGCGGTCCAAATATTATCACAAAGCGTGGTGTTTTTTGGGTTCTTTCTGTCGTATTGAAAAGGTGCAATTTGGACCAAGTGTAATGGAATATCTTTAACATTGAATACCTTTGACCATCCTATTGAAAGTGCCTGCAGTTTCTGAAAATAATCTTTTGAAGTGCGGTTTGATTCCCCCTGGTACCAGATAGCTCCCTTTATTGCAAAGGGAGTGAGAGGAGAAATCATGGCGTTGTAAATGTCGTTGTCTGCAACTCCCAGGAATCTATGAAGATTAACTGGAATGACGAGGCCTTGTTTTGCAGCCTCAAGAGCAGGTGACAGATTATTTTGCAAGTCCTCTATCTTTTTTTCAATGACTTGAGCATTAACTTTCTGACCTTTCTTTTGCCTGATTCCCATTGAAGAAAGAACCTTACCATCAATCTCCTTTCCCTGCTTCACATCCTCAAGAATAACAAGTAGTGAGCTCAGCTTTTTCTCTATTTTATCCTTAACATCAGCAGCTTTAAGTTCTCCACCCTTTCTGTATTTCAAATCTAAAGCTTCATATCCTTCGTCAGGAATAAAAGACTCAATTCTTCGTCCACCCCAGTTCGAGTCGATAAAGGCTACTGGCACGCCAAGTTCTTGCTGGAGTTTGAGGGCGAAGCAGAAACCTACTGCCGAGATGCCTTTCTGGAGGCCGAGTTTAATACCCTTTTCCCCCACCATATCATTGCTGGTTTTCCACAGCCCCGCGGTGTCATCAAGAGGGGCCCCAGAAGTAACATGCTCATTCACATGAAAGGCCCTCAGCAGTTTATTGTCTGCATGCTTCATGGCGTATTCGCGTTCGGCCTTGTCAACACGCATAAAATCCCATTCCATATTGGATTGTCCTGAAGCGAGCCACACTTCACCAACGAGTACATCGCTAAGAGTGATTTTATTATTCCCCTCGATAATCATTTCGCGAGCCTCAGAGGAAGCTTTTAGTGGATTGAGCTTGATCATCCACTTGCCTTTTTTATCCGGCATTGCCTTCTTCGTCTGCCCGGCAAAGCTCACCTTCACCTCTTCTCCCTGATCGGCCCAGCCCCAGATAGGAGCCTCGACACCGCGCTGTAAAATCATGTGGCTATTAATAATTTTTGGTAAAATAACTTCTGCGTTTAGTGCGGATGAAGCCATGAGTAAAAATGAGAGTAAAAGTGTTTTCATGTTATTTCCTTTAAGGTGTTATTATACTGTAAGATACTGCAGTCAGTTCACATGATTAGGTAGATGACGGTATAGTATTATTTGTTCTAGTGAATACTAGCTAGTTCTTAAATAGAAGTCCAAATTCATTGAAACTTTAACAGCTGATCTTCAAATAATGTAAATTAATTTAAAAATGCTTTTTATAAACAACAACTAGGATTTAGCTCTACGGTGTTAATGAGCGCCACACGTACGGGCAAATACTTTTATCCGCCTGTCTGGAAAGACCTCACGATGTGAGTCCGACATATAGCGGACCCAGGGGCATTGGGTCCTGAGGGTACAAGAGCTTGTTATGATCAACTTTTCGAATCCTTGTTTAGAACGGTCTTCATTTGAGTAGTAAGAGCTTCAATAGATAAACGCCTGTAGAAGTAAATGAATGACCTTTCTCTAAGTTAGATGTTAAGAATTGGCTTCTAGCTAGCCTTCTATCATTATCAATAAATAAATATTTGACCTAAAGGAAATACATTGATAACAACAAAAATCATAATGAGTGCCTTATTCTGCGCATCACTGCAATCAGCTTTTGCGAATACCGCATACGACATAAAACACGATAAGCCCGCAATGATGCAGGCAAAAGAAAAACGTTTTCATCCTCGAGATCCGGTCTGGCAGAAGTACTGTTTACCTATTGGTAATGGCAAAATTGGTGCCATGGTTTATGGCGGAGTTGAACAAGAACGCATTAACTTCACTATTGATAGCCTTTGGTCTGGAAAGGTCGATAAAGATCAGAATATTGTGGATAGTCACAAGGGTATAGATAAGCTTCGATCCATGCTCATGAATGATGAGTATGATGCCGCTCATAAGCAAGCTAAACAATTGATTGGTTCGTCAGCTAGCGCCGACAAAAACTTTGGTACTTTCCAAACTTTTGGTGACTTAGTCTTTGATACGGGAATCAAGTTTGAGTCGGTGAGCGATTACCAACGTAAGCTCGATATCAATAATGCCCTTTCCGTCGTTGAATTTACAATGGGTAAGCATAAATACACTCGTACGGCTTTTGTCTCACACCCCGATCAGTGCTTGGTGCTTAGATTCGAAGTATCCGCAGGGGGCTCACAAAATATAAAGCTCGGATTCGAAACACCCAACAAAGACTGGGTGCCCCGTGTCAATGGCAATGATATAGTTATTTCCGGAAAGGCTGCGCAGAACCACATGCCGGTCAATGCACGCATTCGTGTAAAGCATGAGGGCGGCAGCTTAAAATCTACAGCAGGCATCATTTCAGTGGAAGGCGCTCGAGTGGTAGAGTTTTACCTAGCAGCAGATACCGCTTTTGATTACAAGGCTCCCAATCGTATTGGAGAGGCTCCCGATCAAGAGGTTTTAGAAACCCTCAATGCTGCCACTACAAAACCCTATGAGCAGCTTTTGGAGAGACACCTAAATGACTTCAAGGAACTCTTTGATCGTGTCAGTTTAGATCTTGGTGATTCCAGTACAGAACTAAGAAATATGCCCATGGAGGCAAGGCTGAAATCCTATGGTGAGCATCTTGAAAAGAGCTCTAATCCAGACCCAGATTTAGTCGAGACTCTCTACCAATATGGTCGTTACCTATTGATTGCGAGTTCACGCCCCGGGACTTTGCCTGCAAATTTACAAGGTGTTTGGAACAATTCATTAACCCCTCCCTGGGCGGCGGATTATCATATCAATATTAACCTACAGATGAATTACTGGCTCGCAGGCCCGACTAACCTTATCGAATGCGAAGAGCCCTTGCTCGAGTTTATCGAATCTTTAGTTGAGCCGGGACGTATTACCGCAAAAGAATATTTCAATTCTGAGGGCTGGATGGCTTATCACGCCACAAATATCTGGGGTCATACCGCTCCACGTGTAGGCCGCGGAAAGGGGCAACTCACTTGGAAGGCCTTAAGTTCTTGCTCGCTTTGGCTCTCTCATCATCTCTATGAACATTTTGCCTATCGTCAGGATAAGACCCAGCTTAGAGAAGAACTTTGGCCCGTTTTAGCGGAGGCCGCAGATTTTGCAGCTGGCTACCTACATAAACTTCCTGATGGAACTTACACCTCTATGCCATCTTGGTCGTCAGAACACGGCCTCATTTCAAAGGGCGCTATTACAGATATTGCTACGACACGAGAGATCTTGCAATGTGCCTTGGAGTGTGCGCAGATACTCGGCGTTAATAACGAACGCACAGAGAAATGGAAAAATCGCAAAGATAATTTATTAGCCTATAAAATTGGTCAGTATGGCCAATTACAGGAGTGGTACGAAGATCGCGATGATCCCAAAGATAAGCACCGTCATATCAATCACTTGTGGGGACTGCATCCCGGAACACAAATTTCGCCTCTTAAAACTCCAGAGCTGGCAAAGGCTGCACTAATCACCCTAGAACATAGAGGAGATGGTGCAACGGGTTGGTCTTTGGGTTGGAAACTGAATTTTTGGACACGCATGCGCAATGGCGAAAAAGCGATGATGCTCTTGAACAATCTGATAAAAGGAAAGCTTTACCCCAATCTTTTTGATGTTCACCCCCCCTTTCAGATCGATGGTAATTTTGGTGCGACCGCAGGTGTGACGGAAATGTTACTCCAATCCCAGGAGCGCGATTCAGAAGGCCGCTATGTACTAGATATTTTACCCGCACTTCCCGCGTCATGGCCCACGGGTAGTGTGCAAGGCATTAAAGCACGTGGCGATTTCGAAGTCGATATTAGCTGGGAGGCGGGTCAAATAAAAAGCTTATCGATTACTTCACTCAAAGGCAAGGAGTTTGCTTTGCGCCTCAATGGTGAAGTCAAAACAAAAATTCACCGCCCCAAAAGCGCCGAAAAAATGACATGGAAATTTTAAGATAAATGGTGAGGATTTAAGGTTTTTTAGCTGCACTTTTGCAAAGCAAGTCCGCTCGCGGAGGCATTTATAGTAGTATGGAACTTAAGAGATACTGACAGATATTTGAGCTCGGAGAGCTTAGGAATGTAGCCATGGACGTAAGTCCGTGGTATTTGAATAAGGGAATCGTGCGTGCTGAAGGTACGCTGCAGAGTTTTAGCTTCATACCTTCGGCATGACTATATGACAAATGCGGGCGAGACGCCCGCGCTCCCAGGGAAGATGCTTTTTGTGAATTTAATGGATATGGCCAAATAGTAGCTTGAAGATCCGCTTTGACAAAATTCTCCAAACAACCAAAATAGTGCTCTCCTCCAATGAGTTATGAGGAACTTAATAGCATTGGCTCCACCCACACCGGCTCAAGAGGGTGGATGTACCCTTAAGAATAAGCTCCATTGGATTAAGTATAAATTTCGCATTTATAGCTTCTTAAGTTCCCTCAATCTTAAGAGGAGGACTTCGGTATTTGAGCTCGGAGAGCTTAGGAATGTAGCCATGGACGTAAGTTCGTGGTATTTGAATAAGAGAATCGTGCGTGCTGAAGGTACGCTGCAGAGCTTTAGCTTCATACCTTCGGCATGACTATATGACAAATGCGGGCGAGACGCCCGCGCTCCCAGGGAAGATGCTTTTTGTGAATTTAATGGATATGGCCAAATAGTAGCGTGAAGATCCGCTTTGACAAAATTCTCCAAAAAACCAAAATAGTGCTCTCCTCCAATGAGTTATGAGGAACTTAATAGCATTGGCTCCACCCACACCGGCTCAAGAGGGTGGATGTACCCTTAAGAATAAGCTCCATTGGATTAAGTATAAATTTCGCCTTTATAGCTTCTTAAGTTCCCTCAATCTTAAGAGGAGGACTTCGGTATTTGAGCTCGGATAGCTTAGGGATGTAGCCATGGACCTAAGTCCGTGGTATTTGAATAAGAGAATCGTGCGTGCTGAAGGTACGCTGCAGAGTTTTAGCTTCATACCTTCGGCATGACTATCATTTTTTCTACAATAAGCACCGGATAAATTCGGTGGCTACCACACTATATACCTTCGGCATGTGCTGGAGTTCTGTCCGGATTAGTCCAGTTGACCTGTTACCCAAAGAGCTGCGTTGGAAAGCATGTCGAGATACTCAGTAGACTGCATAGTTTCGTTATGATGTCCTAAGGTAGTAGCAAAAACTTTGCCTTTGCCATACTGGTTGACCCAGATACAAGGGATTGGAGTTTTGTCACCTTTTTCAAGACGAGTGCCCATAGCCAAAGGAGTCATTGTTTTTTCCATTGCGCTGATGTTATAAAGCTCGCCATTTGGAGTGATCCACTCTTTGGGGAAACCTTTCATGATTGGATGCTCAGCAACAGGCTTGACTGAAATCTTGGATTTTGGACCGTGATTCGGTGAAGTTACACCGAGGAATTTTGTCCATGACTTTTCTCCTTTAATCTTCCAGTGATAAGAGTGCATTGAGCAGTGCAGCGCTATGGCGCCTAGCCCGTCATGGTGAAGTTTGGTGATAGAGTCTATAAACTCACTGTCAGATTCTTGGGACTGACAGATATTATAGATGACCAGATCGTAGCCCTTGGCCCAGTCGATTTTACTGAGTTTTTCTTTCATTACTTCTTTTTTTATGGCGAAAATAATGTCAGTTTCAATATTAATTCTTTGTGCCAGGCCTTGGGGAATAATCTTTTGCTGACTCTTGTAGTCGTGACAGCAGCCACCGGTGATATAAAGCGCTTTAATTGTTTTTTTCTGGTCTACTGCACAGGATGTAAGTAGCGTGATCAGGGTGATTATTATATATTTCATGGTTTTTCTCATTAATATGTTTTAAAAATTTTATACACAAAGGCATCACTTAGTTTTGATAGCCAGTCTTCTCTGCAGATCGCGACTGCTTTCGAGTGAACGGCATGCCTTCAGCTGTAAATTGCTCAATATTTCTTTTGCTTACTCATCTTCTCAAAGATTTTCTTTTCCTCACGCTGCAGATTGTTAATCTGGAGTAAGTCGTCGCTAACACGGTAAAATTCATGCCATATTCATCGTATCTCTTTGCCTATTTAAACTAAAATTTGTGGAAGATTTTTATTATCGTAATTAAACTTATCAATTTTCACTCCAGCCTGCTGAAGTAAGGTGAGCCAGTATTTACCAAGAGAAGTATTCTCTTCTTCAAGAATGATATGCTCACCCTTCCTGATGTCTTTCGCACCACCGCCAGAAAGAATCGCCGGAACATCCTGAGTCCCGTGACCCGTCTTAAGGTTTGAACCATAGTTCACAATCGTACTATCAAATAAGCTTTGACCTTGAGTATCTTTGGTACGCTTCAAACGATCAATAAAGCCCGCATAAAGCTCCATAATCTTCGCATCTCTCTTTTCAGAGGCAACTCGGCTATCGCCTGAACTGCCGTAGTGACTCAAGCTGTGAGGAGACAGAGATATACCTAAGCTTTTAATCACAGAGGCCACGGGCTGGCGGTAAGTAATCACGCGAGTCATATCTGATTGTAGCGCAATGATCATCATATCGTAAATCAGATTAACTTCTTTTGCTCCATCCATGCCTTCAGTCGGAGGGCCAAAAGGCGCTTGCTGCTTGGGGACATTGGCCCATGCCTTTTCACGACTTAAAGTCTGCTCAATTTCTCTTACTGAGGTGAAGTACTGATCTAACTTTTCCGAATCTTCACTGGCAAGCTTTCGCTGCACACTTGTGGCATCTTTATGAACAAGATCTAGGACACTCTGACGTTTGTTTAAACGCTTAATAACAGTGTCACTGGAGTCACCCTCTTGAGCAAATAAAGTCTTATATAATTCCAAAGGCGAGTTTAAAGCTGGAATGGAACGGCCACGTTCATCAGAAGATAAAGAGTAGCCACTGCCATGACCGGCACCTTGACCAGGCATATGGTCATTCCCTGAAAGTACCAATGACCGAAAGCGACAATCTTTACCAATCGTGTTGGCGGCAATCTGATCGCATGAGATGCCCGCTTCATGTTCACGGTAGCTACCGCAACTTAAGTGAAACTGGCTCCCCCCGTGAGGGTTGCTCACACCTAAATTAGTTAAATTCCTCACCATTGTAATATCATTTTTATGACGTTCCAAGGCTTTCATTGAATGCGTCAGTCCCATATCTACAAACTTACCTGCTTGTTCCGGAAAAAAACTTTCATTATTTGTGCCATGATGGGCATGAGTAAAGCCATAACCCCCGCCTAGAAAAATCATTCTCTTGGGGATAGAGCTAGGTGTGTTAGCCGCCATAGAGTCTAGATAAGGTAAGGCCAATAAACAGCTACTCGTTTTTAGAAATGAACGACGATTCATTAAATTTGTTATAAGTGACATAAGCTTTCTCTATTTAATTCTTGATAAAAATTGGACTTTCGATGACGGCGTAAATCATATCTTTAATACGGAAATTTTGCCCTCTAGTGTTAGTGATGATTTCATCTATATGGGGCATGTCAGTAAATTCGATATCTCTACCTAAACTATATACCAAAAGTGATTCGATCATGTTCCTGGCGAGTTTTTCTTCATAGCTAAGTAAATGACTTTGAAATTCACCATAGGTCTGAAAAGCATTGCCATCGGCAAATGCGCCATCAATTTTGATCGGAATATGATCTCTAGAAACCCTTTCCGTATCGCGCCAACGTCCAATGACATCAAAGTTTTCCATCGCCAGTCCCATATTATCCATGTCTCTGTGACAAGATGCACACTGCACTTGTGATTGATGCAGCTCCACTAGTTTGCGAGTCGTCAAAACTTCATCACTTTCTGCCCCTAATTCAGGAACATTTGGAGGCGGAGGAGGAACTGTTTTATTCATGAAGCGATTAAGTAGCATCATACCGCGAATTGTAGGTGAAGAGCGTTCGCCATTTGAACCCGATAATAAAAAGACTCCCTGAGACAGAAAGCCACCTCTAGGTGAATTTTCTGGAAGCTTAACTGATTCAAATTTATTACTCGTCATATTGGGAATACCATAAAGAGTGGCCAATTGCGCGTTGATCGTCACAAAATCTGATTTAACAAGATTTGAAATCGGCAGATTATTGCGAAGCATTTCTTGGAAATAATGAATCACTTCCTGCTTCATTGAATAGCGCAAGCCCATATTAAAAGTAGGATATTGCTTCGAATTAACCGTTATATTATCAAAGCGTGTAAAGTCCGCCCACTGACTTGCAAAGCCTTCACTAAAATCTCGATAATTAGTTTTTTCTAGAAGTCGATCAATCTCCTCTCTTTGAGAAGTCTCGGTGACTGAGGCTTGATTGAATTTTTTATATAATGCTTTATCGGGGGGAGAGCTCGTGAGGAAGTAAGACATCCTTATCGCTTTGTCTTTATTAGAGATTTGCTTCGGACTATCTTCATTCAAGAATAAAAAGCTTGGTGAGGACAAAACAACCGCGAGAGTATCGATCAAGGCTTCTTCAAAACTAGAGCCCAATTTTCGCTGCTTCTTATGAAATTCATTGAGCCCAATTATGAAATCATCTGAGGGAGTTTTATGCCTAAAAGCTTCATAGGTGAATTTTTCTAAAAGCTCATTTACGCTGGCATCATTCCAGACCATGACGGAAGGTTTTTCAGGAGTCGGCTCCTCGGGACAAAGCAACTTGTCAAAGAAGCTTCTTTCTTCTGGGTAGTAAGGACCTTCACATTTAAAGGAATCAATCCAGATCAAACCTTCTTTCTTCGCATCAACACCCTCATAGCGCTCAATAAAGCTAAGGTAATGAGATAGCCAGGCACCTGAACGATCTTCCGCAACATATCCACCAATTTTCTCTTTTAGAGTTTTTGGTGTGATTTCTATCGTACTTTCTGTGGGATTATCTTCTGTACCATTAACGCGAATCACGCCAGCTAAGTCTTCACTTCTACCTAATTGCAATCTTACATAACGCCTAAAAGGTGCTACCTGACCATGAACTCCGGACTTCACACTGATCTTGTACTTGGCGCGAGGATCAATCCCAAAGCTATAACCTAAATGCCGGATCGGTTGAGCCAGGTAGACTCCCTCTTTATACTTAGGTAATTTAATGTAGGCCTCATTATTCCTGGACAGCCTGTAAACTTTACCTGATCCTTTTGGTTTGTGTGCATGTTCATCTAAAAACCTTTGTATATGACCATTGGTACGTTCTTCTGGTTGAGTTTCCACTATCTTAAAAGTTTCTTTTTTTCCAGCCAATTTAAAACTTGTTTGTAGAACCTCTCTAGCCAGTTCATAATAATGATCTATGTGCTTGGAGTTAAAGTCTTGACGAATTCCAACCGTATCAAAGTTTTCAACTCCTTCATCTGCTGGGATTTTCTTTGGTTCAGGCTCTAAGCCAAAGATATCTCTTATGGTTGCTCCATATTCTCGACGCGTTAAGCGACGCATGGTCACTTTTCCACCTTTAGAAGCAAGCTGTTTACGTGCGACAAATAAGCCCTCGGTCAATTCCTTGATCACGAGCTCAAGCTCTTCTTTTTTTGGCTGAGTTTCTTCTTCTGGTGGCATATCACCTGTATTTAAGACATCAAGTATATCTTGGTACTCAAAAGCTTCGTAGTTATCAGAAACGACATAATCAAGATGATCAAAACGCGTACTCCCCTTTTGTTTCTTCGTGCCATGACATGAAATACAATGCTCTTCTATGAAGGGCTTAAGGACCTGGGTATCAAAGTTAACTTCATGATTAAACTGCTCAGGTTTTTCTTTATTGACAAGGGGCGCAGTTTCGCTCTCCTCGCCTTTATCTCCAGCTAGCTCCTGCTTAGATTCTACGCTTGTGCCACGAGCGGAATTTGCTCTTTCGACATTTCCTTTCGAGCCATAGATACAACCGACAAGTAGCAGTGCAAGTAACACAGCAATACAGAGTTTCTTTGAAGACTCAGTCTTCTTTTTAGCATTCAATTTTCTATCCCTTAATTTTTTATTTCTAATATTGTTTATATTCAGCGTAAGTACTTTGCCTTCTTTAAGTAAAGAAGATTTTGACGTACTCAATTCAACTTTAAATTCAATATTTACAAGATTGATGGTGCTACCATCTAAAACTTCGCCCTGACGATCAACTTTCGCTCCATTAATATACACTCCATTGGTGCTATCATTATCAATAATGAACCATTGCCCATCATATTTTCTCAAAGAAGCATGTTGAGCTGAGATGCCTGGGGCTGAAATTACTAATGAATTACATTCATTACTGCCAATGGTAATAATTGCTTCACTAAACTCTAATTTTTCCCCTGCCAGAGGACCATTTGAAAAATTGAGTATCACATTGAACCTTCCGCTATGCTTAAGACCCTATGCCTAGTAAATCTATAATGAGTTATTTGCATATTTTATATCCTAATATTTTCTAATAGAAGTCAGAAAAAGGCTCAATCTTAACAGCTATTTAAAATAAAGTTCAATACTTAGCTATGTACAAGTTTTAATCACACAAACAAATTCATTGTTACTGAGAGATAGCTCGAAAGGCTTAGGAATGTAGCCATGGAGGTAAGTCCGTGGTATTTGAATAGCAGAATCGTGCGTGCCGAAGCTACGCTGCAGAGCTTTAGCTTCATACCCTAAGCTAAAAATGAAGTCTCTCTGCCTGTACTTTGACCAAAGTTTTTAACATCTACCCCAAGTTCATTGAGAATAGTCAGTAAAGCGTTTGCTAGAGGAACTTTCTTCTCATGAGGGCGCACATTGTGTCCTTTCTTTAAGCCTGCAATCGCTCCACCTGTGACGAAAAATGGCATATCTCGGTTGCCGTGACCACTCCTTAGATTCGATCCACAGATAAAGGCCGTATTGTCAAAAAGGTTTTGACCATTGACATCCTTTGTCTCTTTAAGCTTTTTAATACCATAAGCAAAGAGTTCCATATTCGTTTTATCTCTTTGTTCCGCCCAAGTCCTCATCTGTTGACTTGAATTGTAGTGAGATACACCGTGGATAGTAGTATTAATACCTAAACCAGTCAGCAGAGCCGTGTTCGGTATGGCCAAGGAAGCGACGTTTGTCTGACCCGACTGAAAAGCCAGGGCAATCAAATCATAAGACAGTTTGACATCTTTTATACCATCTCTTTTAGCGGCGTATTTAGTCTTACCACCAAGTTTTGTATCAGGAAATGGGTATGGTGCCTTTGGTTTTGGTACAGCGACCCAGTCAAGTTCTCTTTTCAGTTCGTATTCCATTTGACGAATTGACTGAAAATACTCATCAAGTTTAACTTTATCAGATTTTGTAAGCTGGCTGGAAAAATTATTATAATCTATCTTTTTTGAATCTAAAACACTTCTCTTTTGCTTTATACGCTGGATTAACTGTGCTTTACTTTCATTGCTACTGAACAGAGTTTTATACAAATCCAAATTTCTTCGGAAACCAGGTATATAACCACCCCTAAAGTCATAAGATAAGCCCTTGCTATGTCCATCGCTAAAGTCAGATGTATTTAGAACAATATTTTTATAACGAGCCTCTTTACTTAAGTAGGTTCCTGCAAGAATATCTGCAGAGACGGGACCCATGGCTCTCAAAAACTGGGTGCTGCCATCGTGGGCTGAATGATAGCCAAAATTCCTTAGCTTTTCGACCATAGTTATTTCATCTATAAAGGGGCTGAGAGGCTTCATGCTTTCTTCAAGGCCAATTTTGGCAAAGCTCCCCACTGTCTTAGGGTAAAAATGTGTATCTGAAAAACCATAGCCTAAACCAACGCACAGGAATTTTTTGGGAGTATTTTTTGATTTAGCTGCCTCCGCTTCAAGTGTAGGAAGCGCTAAACAGGCCGCAGAAGAAATTAAAAAAGATCTTCTAGAAATATTTTTAATAATGCTCATGTCTTATTCCTTTTTTATTTACTTCTAAATGTTTTTGAATTTACAACCTCAAGAACCATATCCAGAACGCGGTAATCACGCTTTTTTAATCGCTCAAGACATTTTTCTATTTCGGGCTCATCGATGAATTCAAGCTTGCGACCTATACCATAAGAGAGCATCTCCTCGAACATCGAACGAGCCAACTTTTCTTTCTGTGTTATCAACTGAGCTTTAAAACCCTCAAGGTCATTAAAGGTATGACTGGTATCCAAATAACCACTGGGATCAATTTTAACTAAATGTGTATCTTTTCGGTCAGAATCTGGCTGCCTTTTTAGTCTGACCTCTTCTCTGAAATTCCCCAAATGATCAAAATTTTCGAGTCCATAACCAAGGGGATCAATTTTCTCGTGACATGAATTACACTGCGGGACACTTTTATGAAGGTCTACAAGTTGCCTGATTGTTTGAGTGCCATCATCTTGAACAGCTAACTGGGGAACATTTGGTGGCGGTGGCGGCGGCGTATCATTTAAGAATTTACTGCGAATAATCGTTCCACGAATTGTTGGTGATACTTTTCCCCCATTACTGCCCATGGCCAGAAAAGCCACTTGAGTTAGCACCCCGCCTCTTTTGCTGTTTGCTGGTAATTTTACAGCTCGAAAGCCATTAAACTCTCCTTTAATCCCATAGTGATTCGCCAATTGTTGATTGACCACGGCAAAATCCGAATCAATCAAACTCTCAATTGGTAAATTATTCTCCAACATATACTTAAAATAGTGCAATGGCTCTTTTCTCACGAATTCTCCGAAAGGAGGTTTTATTTCTGCAGCGCTAAGTCTATCTAAGCCAAACCATTGCCCGAAAAAACTACCCAAGGCTAATTCTCTTTCCTCAGAACTAAGCATTTCCTTTATCTGCTTCGCAACTCCGTCGGCTGACTGCAATTCACCTCTTCGAGCCGCCTCAAGTAATTTTTGATCAGGTGGTGCCCCCCACATAAAGAAAGCTAAACGATTAGCATAATCTGGCGCTGCTATCTCTTGCCCGAGCCCCTTTGAATACTCTTTCATGTATAGAAAAGACGCAGAAGAGAGTACCGTTGCAAGCTGGCTCTTCAGAGCCTCTCCTGGGGCAGCACCTATTTCCCGCTCACTTCTATAATTCTTAATCAATGAATCGATAAAAGCGTTCGCAGGCTCTACGTTTCGAAAGGCTCGATCACAGAATTTGACTAAGGCCTCTCTTAGCTGCTTATCGCTAACAGACTTGTTACTAATAATAGGTTCAAAGCATTCTTCAAAATGGGACTTCTCGGTTTCGATTGGCTCCAAGAGAAAATAATCAAAATAACCATTTTCGGGTGCATATACAACAAAACCACGCTTATGACTTGTTTGGTATTTATCATATACTCTATGTTTGTCTAATAACAGTGAACCAGTAATGATCACACTTGCTTCATGTCTCTTTTTGGTGGAATCAAACTTTAACTTTAGGGCTTCAGATCCCTCAAAGCTAAGAGAGCCAATTTTGTCACTACTGCCAAAAGTCACGACAGTAAATTTATACTTTTGACCCGGAGCTACAGTAAAGTTACAGACAATTCTGTTATTTGCCCCAAATTCAAGATTTTCATCAAGTAAACCCCTTATCGCTCTAGGAACGAGAATACGGCCTACTTTACCAGGGTACTTTTTTTGCATTGCCTTCACTAAATCTTTTTGTGTGTAGGAACGGTATTTTTCTATATCTATTTCACCTTTAGTAAATTGATCGAACTGCCTCTTCATGTGCTTCCGCTGAAACACCTCAGGATCAAAACGTTGCTTAGCTGTATACTTCCTTTTCTCGTTTATAGAAACATATGCAGAGCTAAGAATATCAATTGCCTTGGTATAATAAATCTTTTGGTGATTGATGGTGAAAAACTGTTCGCTGCCGTCAGTATCCAAACCCTCTGGCGAGTCAGAGGGCAAATTTTGTGTACTTAAGGGTGCGCCAAACAAATCAGCTATACTCCCCTTGTATTCGCGTCTATTTAAGTGACGCATCGTAATAACTCCGCCAGTAGAAGCAAGCTTTTCTTGGGCTTTTTGAAGCCTGTTCGTAAGCTCCCCAATGACTCCAGAAAGTTCTTTTTTTGAGGGTTGTTTTTCATCTTCAGGTGGCATATCCCCACCATTTATTGCATCCAAAATCTCTCGCCAATGGCTAATGGCTTTATGGCTTGAAATAGCAAAATCACTATCATCTATTCTGAGTTTGCCTTTCTGTTTCTTGTCATTGTGACAGCTAAAACAATACTTATCTATATAATCATAGAGCACGTCTCCAATTAAAGGCTTCGGCTTAGCAGCAACAAGGGTTTCAGTTTTGGCTTCTGGAGTAAATTTTTCGCTAAGCGGCACTACCTGAGCTTCTGGGCTTTCTATTTTGTCAGCAAGTTCAGTTGGCGCTGTTTTAGTGTTGACATCCTTTGGAGCTTGGCTCAATTCCTTCTGCCCGACAACACAAGCGGCCAATACCACGCCAGTAAAGATAGCTAGGCTTAGCGCCTTAGAAAAGCCTTTCTTCTTTTGGTGTTTGAGCTTCTGTCGAGCTTTATTTTTCGATGAAAATTTTTGAGCTGTCTCTACTGCTTTAAGCGGCTGTTTTTTTTCGGCAGCAAAAGTAACTAAAGGTTTTTCTTTAAGCGAGGCAATTACCTCTTCAGTAATCAGTACAACAAACTCTACTTCTGCCAGTTTAATTGTATCGTAGTCGCTAAGATTTGCTTTATGCTCTACTTTTTGTCCATTGATGAAAATGCCATTAGTACTTTTGGCATCAATCACCATCCACTGACCATCTAGCTTTTCGATATGAGCGTGTTTAGATGAAATCCCCGGCTCAGGAATGACGAGTAAATTACTCTTATCACTGCCAATGCTTATAATCGACTGATCTGTATCTAGCTTTCTGCCTTTTAGCGAGCCGTTTAAAAATACAAATTTCATCTTTGAAGCTCAAATAGGCTAGCTTCATGAGCAAACTTAGAATTGGTCAATGTCATATTTTGATCCTTAAATTTTTCTAATAGAAGGACGAATAGAAGCGGACCTTAACAGCAATTTTAAATAAAATTCAATACTTAGCTATATCCTGAATTCGTGAGCTATATTATGTTGATTTTTACAATTTCAGCTTGTGTTAATTCCATTTCTCCGCCTTTAGCCTTCCAGCCGTGAGTCCGCCATATACCGCACCCAAGGCTGGGCCCTCCAAAAAATTGATCTGCCAATTCATGCCCCTTACGGAGCATGCTACACTATGTCGGTGCTTTGCACCTAAGTTGGATTCGCCTATTAGGGTCGTAGACCCAGCATAAATCAGCCTGTGTTGCATTAGACGAGGGTCGTAGACCCGGCATAGAATAGCGTGTGGCGTGAGCCACACGAGCGAGATAATAATAAAATGATTGAGGGCTCACTTGTGAGTCCGGCATATCAATACTTCATAATAGGAAGCCCTAAATAAAACTTGCTTTGTCTCGTAGGCTACTATAAATTAGCTATAATAAGTAAATAATGGAGCAAGTTATGTCTAAATCATTTAATCAAATTTATGTGCACATAATTTTCCATGTGGGCAAAAGTGCAATTATAAAAAGTGACACGGAGAGTGAATTATATGCCTACATGAGAGGACTAAGTAAAATTTTATCTAGTCAGATTTTGGAAATGAACGGCACCGATAATCATGTTCATATTTTAGTTTCATTATCACCTACTATTTCTGTGGGGGAGTTTGTTAATAAAATAAAAAGTAATTCATCAAGATGGATGAAGAAGGTAGATAAAGATTTTAGTTGGCAAAGAGGCTATGGGGCATTTTCGGTTAGTTCGAGCGTTTGTGTAAAGGTTAGACGCTACATTAAGAAACAGAAAGAACATCATAAAGTTATTTCATACCAAGATGAATTACAGAGTTTTTTAGAGCATTATAATTTAGAGTGAGGTATCGGACCCAAGTTTGGGCCCTAAATCAATTCTAAACCAGTCTCATGCCCCTTACGGAGCATGCTACATTATGTCGGACTCACAAGCGAGCCCTCACCAGAAATTTGATCTGCCAATTCATGCCCCTGACGGAGCGTGCTACATAATGTCGGACTCACAAGTGAGCCCTTCCCAATTGATATATCCTCATTCATGCCCCTGACGGAGCATGCTACATAATATCGGTGCTTTGCACCTAGGGCTTTGCCCGGGGTAGAGTAGGTGTATTGCATTCACATAGAGCGAAATGATTAGGGTCGTAGCCCCAGCATAAATCAGCCTGTGTTGCATTAACATAGAACGGAACAACGAGGGTCGTAGACCCGGCATAGAATAGCGTGTGGCGTGAGCCATAGGTATAGTTTGATGAAATGACGCGAGGGCTCACTTGTGAGTCCGGCATATATCGGTCTTGGCTGTGAGCCACTTTAGCCCTATCGCTACTGCATGAGTCCATCGAATCGAAAATTGCCAATGCCCCAGTTATTGGATTTATTCCAGGGATGACCATTGGTATTTTTATTAAAGCCAATCATTTGAGGATTGCTGAATATATACATATAATTCATTGCTTTGACATGACCGTCGACAAATAGCGCATTAGCTTTGTGCGCCAGCTGTCGATGCGCTTCAATCCGGTTTCGGTATGCTGTCCATTTGCATTGATGCGCTCAAGCCTGGCAACATCATCCAATGCACCGCCCACAAACATCGTGTATCCGCTTGAAATAGAATCACCGATGAGTAATACCTTGGGGAAGGACTGTGCGAGGCGGAGCGGCAGCCTCTCCCGAAACCGCGATCATGATATGTTTAGCGACTTGTTTTGCGTGTTCTTTGCGGCCCTCGGTGTTGAAGTGAACGTCATTATCTGCAAGAGCAAACTCATTGCGCCTGGCTTTTGTGAAGGAATGCAGATCATTCACCTGAATGCCATGTTTCTTCATTACGCGCTCAGCAGCATCCAGATATGTCTTTTCTATTTCAGGTGTCAGGGTGATTCCGCCGGTGCGTTCCGCTTTCGGGCAAATCGTCGTCGTTGTGGCCCAGATAAGCTTGGCTCCTGTTTTCTTCAAGCGGAGAACCAAGGTTTCCAGCCTTTCTTCATAAGCCTTTGGACTCCTATCGACCTCCATATACCGCCATCCATACATGTCCCATAAGCCCCAGTTGAAATGAATGACATCCCATTCAGTAGTTTCTAACCACGTATCAATATGGGCGATACCTCTCATTGTAGGCCCTGCATTTCCTTTGTGATGCTTCACAATCGCTTTTCCATTTAACTGCTTGATAACATAGGGCGTATACTGACAGGAAATGGAGTCCCCAATGAGCAATACCTTGGGAATACCCGTATCCAGCAGAGTTTGTCCCTCTGGCTGAGCTACAGTCGTTACAGCGGCGACAAGCATTAAAAATACAAATTTCATCTTTGAAGCTCAAACAGGCTGGCTTCATGAGCAAATTCAGAATTGGTCAATGTCATATTTTGATCCTTAAATTTTTCTAATAGAAGGACGAATAGAAGCAGACCTTAACAGTAATTTCAAATAAAATTCAATACTTAGCTATGTACAAGTTTTACTCACACAAACAAATGCACTGTTACTGAGAGATGAGCTCGAAAGGCTTAGGAATGTAGCCATGGACGTAAGTCCGTGGTATTTGAATAGCAGAATCGTGCGTGCCGAAGTTACGCTGCAGAACTTTAGCTTCATACCTTCGGCATGAGTATCATTTTTTAACAATAGCCACTGGATAAATCCGGTGGCTACCATGCTTCATACCTTCGGCATGTACTTGATTTCCCATTCATTAATGGGGAGCTCGAGGAGCAGCAGGCCTCAAATGGCTGGGAACTTAAGGGGTTTCAGGTGTTTTTTTTGCGAAGCTAGCCCGCGGAGGCTCTCTTAATGGGTGGAAACTTAAGGGTATTTATACGTGCTGCCACCTTTTTTAGTAGGGCCCCGAGGGCTCCTCGGCTACCGGAGGTATTTATACTGGGGCTCTGCCCCAAACCTCGCTTAAGGTACTGCCGTACGGGCCAATCATCTTTATCCGCCTGTGTGGCAACACCCCTTAAGGATCCCTACACTCGGAGCTTCGCGCCCGCGCTTAATTTTAAGCTTAGATTTGCTTCAATTCCCTACCATTAGGAGCACCTATCTCTTAGGGATCGCATCTTTGGCGTCAGTGACACAGTCGCGCATCTTGACCCTATCTCTCACACAAAGACGGTAATTCACCACAGCGTCGGCTGCGTGAGTCCGTCGAATCGAAAATTGTCAATCCCCCAGTTAGTGGATCTATTCCAGGGATGACCATTGGTGTTTTGATTAAAACCAATCATTTGAGGATTGCTGAATATATACGTATAATTCATTGCTTTGACATGACCGTCGACAAATAGCGCATTAGCTTTGTTCCCAACATGTCGGGGAGCTATAACATTGGTATTGTAATAGATGTCAGCACGGCCGTGGGCATCCATGGTAAAAATGACTTCGGAGGGGCTTACTGCACCCAAGCCACTGAGCGACGACACTTCCCTAAGGTAGCGATTCATGGGAAAACTGGCCTCCCAAATCATGCTAGTGATCCAAAAATCTCTGTTTTGCGAGGGACAGAACCATAGGTCCATGTTTCGGACATAATTATAATCATAAATACCTTTATAGCCTTTGGTTCCTCCAGGTCCTGTTAATAGCGTCGGCAGAGGCCCGTTTGGGCCGCCAGAACGATAATAATTATTGCCGTTATATCCCATACCACTTGGCAAGAATCGATTGTCATTATCATCAAGATACATGAAGTTAGCCATACCGATTTGTTTTTGCTGACTGACGCATACCGCTTTTCTTGCTTCGCCTCTTGATTTAGAAAGCATGGGAGCCAAAAATGAAGCAAGGATACCAATAATCGCAATGACTACCAGTAATTCTATGAGGCTAAAGTGATTTGTTTTTGTACAATTATTTTTCATTTAAGGTCCTTAGGTTCTATTATATTTTATAATAGAAGTCAGTTTAAATCAAGATCTTAACACTAAATCAGAAAAAAATTAAATTTTCTGTTTAAAGTTTACTTATTTTACTTAGTATAGTATTGATTAGAGTGCTGATTTAATAGATCATTAAAGTACGAGAAGCAATTGGGAAATTGCGATGGCACACAGAAAACATAGGAATCAAATGGATAATTGGAATACAAGAGAGTCTTTACTTCTACGAGCATCGGATCCAGATAATCACGAAGCCTTTGAAGAGTTCGTTTATTATTACAAAAATTTTATCAGCATGGTTTTTTCTAAGCTGGGTGTGCAACAAAGTCAAATTGATGACCTCCGGCAGGATCTTTTAATTAAACTTTGGAAAGACATCGGCAAGTTTGATTCGACTCGGGAGAATTCGAATTTTCGCGGTTGGCTGAGTGTGGTTATGAGGCATGAAGTTTATCGTTTTTTTCGAAAAAATAAGAGTGATAAGAAGGAACTCAGTGATACAGATTTGGACTTATCGCAAGAAAGTGAAATTGATCAAATGATTGAAAAAGAATGGAAGGCTTATGTTACTTCTTTGGCGGTAGAAAAAATCAAAGCTCATTTTGATGGCAATGCCCTGAAAGTCTTTTATCTCACTTTAGAGGGCAAGAATGCTGCCGCTATTGCTGTTGAGTTAGAGATGTCCGAAAACTCTGTCTATGTACTTCGTTCAAGGGTAAAAGCTCGTTTTCAAGGTGAGATCCGCCAATTAAGGTCACTACTAGAGAATCATCAGTGACTCAGGAAACCGATAAATTTATTGCCATTCCCAAAAACCTTGATTATCGAGCGACGGATTTTTATGATTTAGAGGAAGATGAGCGAGATACGCAATGTACTCAGCTCTATGAAGAATTTGCTGATGTTAATAAGCGCTATACGGAAGTGGCTGAAATTGCTTCTGGGGGGATGAAAATCATTTCTCGAGCCTATGATCAAAAGACCGGGCGTTATGTGGCTATGGCGTCGGTTAAAGAAAATTTAGGAAAAGAACCCTACGGTCCTTTTCTTGCAGAAGCACGGCTGACGGCGGCACTGCATCATCCCAATATTATCAAAGTTCATGATATAGATTACAGAGATGATGGCAGTCCGTATTTCACCATGGACCTCAAGTTAGGAGATTCATTAAACGAAATTCTGAAGAAATTGCAGCAAGGTGTTGAGTCCTACACAAATTTATATACGACGGAATCACTACTCAATATTTTTATTAAAATTTGTGATGCGGTCTCCTATAGCCATGCTCAAAGTATTTTGCATTTGGATATAAAGCCGGAAAATGTTCAGGTAGGTGAACATGGTGAAGTACTGCTTTGTGACTGGGGCTTGGCACGTCAGCTTGGCGACAAAACTACAGACAATGATGATCTTTTGAGCATGGAGTTTCTCAATGGTCAGACACTGGTCGGCAAAGTTCGAGGAACACCTGGCTTTATGGCTCCCGAACTTCTCAAAGACAAGAAAAAAAGAGCTTTGCAGTCAGATGTTTACGCATTGGGCGCAGTGCTTTACACAATCCTGACTTATCAGAATCCGATTGATGGTGATGTTCAGACGGTACTTTTGAAAACTAAAAATGGCGATATTATAGCTCCGATTGAGCGTTGCCCAGATAAAGCGATTCCCAAGAGTTTGAATGCGGTGGTGATGAAGGCTATGGCTTATGATAAACACGACCGTTACGCCACGGTGAATGAGTTTACTGAGGATGTCAGGAAATATTTATTTGGTTATGCGACAAGCGCAGAAAACGCGGGTTTTTTGAAAGGCTTGATGCTATTTTATAAACGCAATAAAAATGCTAGTCGAATTGCCGCTACTTCACTTTTTATTCTGATGATGTTTGTTTATGCCTTTATTATCAAGCTTGAAAAGGCCAGGCTGAATGAATATCAACTGCGATTGACTGCTGAGCAGCAGAGAAAAATAGCCGAGGATAATTTTCAAAAATACAAAGAGGAAAAAGAGCTAGCCGATTTAAGTCTAGCGGCTGACCCGAGCGTGGTTCTTGCTAAGATAAAAGAGTATTACCATAGTCATTTTCTGGATGCGCCGAAAGCAACACTTGATCATGTGATGAAATCCCTCGAGCGCATTAAAGAATCCAATGACAGCGCTATTTTACTTTATGAATTCAAGGGAGATGTACACTTTGTCAGGGAAGAGTTTGATTTAGCGCTCAAAGAACTTCAAAAAGGACGAGGAGCCGAAGAGAACCCCAATTTATTTAAAGCATTAAAATCAGTTGAAGATTATCAGAGTAGTCAGCAAGCAGCACCGATAGCAGTGATCAACACTGTTTTAGATAAGTTGAGTGGTGATTTTGTTCAACAGCAGGTCCGGATGATGATTTATGATGGGGCAGTAAGAGCCAAAGATGAAGATCATCTTCAATTAGTAAAGCGAGTCTTCACGGAAGTTAATCGAGTTGATGTACTCGATGAATTTAGCTATGATTTTGAAACTAAAACTTTAATAATAGATGGTGATTTTGTGCGCTGTAGTACTTATATTGCGCAGTTTGATCAAGAAGTTTCACTCTTATCGACTTTGGGACCAGAGCACCTCATTATAAAAGGGACGGAGCGCTTAAATACACCCAGCCTCGGTGGCTTGAATTTAAAAACGCTTGATTTGAGTGGAGTAAAATTAGATAATCTGTATAAGTTTATCAAAAGAGGGGTGACTGAAAAACTCATTATCAATAAAGCGACAACGGATCCCGAGCTTTTAAAGCTTTTGAAAAAAGAATACAAGATCGTTTTTAAACCTGAGTAGTTCACTTCAGGTTCTGCAGTGTCACCTTATAGTAGGGAGCTTAAGCACATGCCGACGGTATGTAGTAGGGTAGCCACCGGATTCATCCGGTGGGTATGGTTAAAAAAATAATATTCATGCCGAAGGTATGATGGAAACGCTCTGCAGCATAGTTTCGGCACGCACGATGAACCTAGAATCCATGCACCTGATGCAAATTTAGAAGCGGGGCATCTGTAGAAGGCTAATTTATTGGTGGTCTCTTTACCAATATAAGGTTCGAGCATTTGCTAGCGTAATAAGACTCCAACCCGGCATATATCAGCGTGTGGCGTGAGCCACAGGTATAGTTTGATGCAATGAAGCGAGGGCTCATGAATGTGAGTCCGGCATATACCGGACCCAAGCTTGGGCCCTAAACTAATTCTAAACCAGTTTCACGCCCCTGACGGAGCATGCTACATAATGTCGGACTCACAAGTGAGCCCCTTCCCAAAATCAGATTTATTTAGTCATGCCCCTGACGGAGCATGCTACATTATGTCGTTGCGGAGCACCTAGAACTGAAGGTCCGCAATAGTGTAGCCTGTGTTGTATTCTCCTAGAGCGGAACAATTAGGGTCGTAGACCCAGCATATATCAGCGTGTGGCGTGAGCCACATGTATAGTTTGATGAAATGAAGTGAGGGCTCATGAATGTGAGTCCGGCATATACCGGAGCCAAGTTTGGGTCCTAAACTAATGCCAAACCTGTTTTCACGCCCCTGACGGAGCATGCTACATTCTAGTTTAATGCATATATTTAAAAAGCACTTTCTCCGATGGCAGCTTCAAAGAATGGTGTCCAGGTATTTCTATATGGCTTAGTAGACCGCCACTCGTCTGTTGGGATATAAGCTTTTACCACACTTCCATCGGTAACAGCTAGGTTGAAATATCCATGATTGCCATGAAAGTCACCTTTAGAGGTCTCCATCACAAAATCATACATAAAAGGTTTTCTACTTGAATGCTTGAATGGAGGTAGATGTCCTGCGTTCCAATTGTGAATCGTCAAATTATCGAGCGTCTGTGGACGACCGTAGTTTGAACGCATAAAGCCGTTGTAGTTTCTTCCATTAGAGGCACCTGCGATCCATGCTCCATCACCACTGTTGTACTCTGAACTAGGGCATCTATAAACGGCTAATTTATTATTCACGTCATCTCTCCCTAAGTAGGGTTCAAAAATTTGTTCACCACTTTCGTAAAATTGACCCGACTCTGCTCCGTCGTTCCAAGCGGTCGCTACCATGAATTGACCGCGTAAATGGTGAGCATAAACTTTGTTTTCATTATCATCAGCAAAGAGCATTTGAGTGATATAAAGTTGCTTGAGGTTATTTTTACATAGGACTTCTCTAGCTTTCCTTCTAGCATTGCTTAGCGATGGCACCAGTAGCGATGCCAAGATGCCAATAATGGCAACAACGACGAGAATTTCAATCAGTGTGAATCTCTTTTTAAGCTGCATATCTGACCTCAATATCATTAATTAAGTGTATACCTTTTATATAGAAGTCACAAGCTTGATCAATCTTAACAACTAATAAATATTTATTGATGAATTGAAGCGAGCGCTCACGAATGTGAGTCCGGCATATACCAGAGCCAAGTTTGGGCCCTAAACTAATCCCAAACCTGTTTTCACGCCCCTGACGGAGCATGCTACATAATGTCGGACTCACAAGTGAGCCCTCACACAAAATTAGATTACTCATTCATGCCCCTGACGGAGCATGCTACAATCTGTTGGTGCGGAGAATTAAAAATCACCTGATAGTACGCTTAGCCAAGTACCGCACTGAGTAATATCAGCGTGGAAATTTGGCAAAGAACGAGGCAATGACCTTTATTGAAGTTTCACACAAACAAAAAAAGGAAATTGCCTCATGGAAATGTATAACTCAAAAACGAAATATCATTGTGGAATTGACCTTCACAAGTCATCTGCTCATATTTGTGTCATGGACAAGGAAGGAAATATAATGCTGCATAAAAACATCCGAGATAATAATTTTGTCTATATGAAGAAGGTCTTGGCGCCTTATGTCGATGACCTCACTATTGCTTGTGAGAGCACTTATAATTGGTACCCTCTTGCAGATTTTTGTCGTTCAGAGAATATTGAATTCACTCTTGGTCATGCGCTCTATATGAAATCTATTCACGGAGGAAAAGCTAAAAACGATAAAATTGATAGCAAAAAAATCACTGATTTATTACGCACGAATTTATTGCCTCACGCCTATGCTTGCCCAGCAGAATACCGCTCTCATAGAGACCTCTTACGAAGGCGTATAAAGTTAGTGCAGTCCAAGTCTGGAATATCAGTCTACATGAATATTTTTGAGCAACAAAACGAGCTAAAAGAAAGTACTTTATACATGAGGTCAAAACCAGATAAACTAGAAAGTCTAGTAGAACATCAGGACTTTTCTGGGATAGGTGGCATCGCGATGGAACGGAACTATCAGCTCAACACAAATCTATTGATGGCTTATACAAAAGAGTTGATCGCAGTGGATAAAGATCTCAAAGAATTCACTTTAAATAGTGCCTACAATGAAGAATTTGAAATAGTAAAGTCAATGCCTGGAGTAGGCGATACCCTTGGTATGGTCATTATCTATGAAACTCACGACATCAAAAGGTTTAAAAGCCCAGGTAAGTATTCAAGTTATTGTCGAGTGATTAAATGTAAAAAAGAAAGTGCGGGTAAAAGTTATGGTTATAGTGGAGCAAAAATAGGTAATCCATTTTTAAAATGGGCCTATAGTCAGGCTGCCGTACTATCAAAAAGAAACCCTTTGATGAAAGCTTTTTCAAATGACCTAATAAGGCAACACGGCGAACGTAAAGCTAGAGCTATTTACACTCATAAGATTTGTCGATCAATTTATTTCATGCTCCAGAGAAAACAAAAATTTGATCCCATTGATTTTTTTGGAAGACAAAAATATGAACGTTTACAAAGACTAAATAATTAAAAAATCTGGAATCTTTTGCAGTGAAGCCGTCAATGGGGACTTGGACTTTGAGCCTCTATCACCTGATTAGATCGCTGTAAAAGGTTTCTTTAAATCAAAAGAAGTTTAGATGATGACTCACCCCTTACTGAGCCCGATATGTACTGGACGATTCCACATGATAGAATTGAGCCTTGATTTACACCTGAATAGGACAGCGAGGGATTGACCGCAAGTAGTTTCTAAGGCGTCGGTTAGCAGCTAAAAAGAAAAGCTGAATAGATCGACAGGGCTCCTTTAAAGCCTTTGACCTTATATGGATGTCTGGAGGGACTTCACATTAAGTGAAAGACCCGTACCCGAAAAGAAGAAACAAAGATGAGCTGAACTAAACATTTTTAAGCACAAGTCGTTTTGAAAATCAAAAAAACGGATACAAAGATTTATTGTCTACTTGACAAATTTGGCTAAATGGATGTCCCCAATTTTTCCTAAGAGCTCAGTTAATCGACATAGGTGAATTTGATGAGAGGCATTTTTCGGATGAACTCGTTTGGGATTTGACCTTTTTTAATGACGATTTCTTCTAGGCCTTTAATCGCATAGAAGCGTTCGAATTCTACTATTTTACGATCGACTAAAATGAGTTTTTTTACATAAGTAAAGCTGATTTTTTCAGGGGAGAATGAGCCTTTTCCACTGAGGTCGAGGGAACCAATAGTCATCCCTGCAAGAGCCATGAATTGATCGGCTTTATTGTGATTCTTCAAGGAGAAGGAAGTGAAGATTTGACCTTCTTCAGTGTCGTATTGAATATCCCAAAGCTCTTGATGGGGGTTTGTTTTCTTTATGGTCTGAATAATTAAGTTGAGTCGTGATTCACGGCTTTGGGGGATTTCCATACGAGTGCGCATAATCCCGCTGGCAATCCAAGCATGCTGCTTGAGTTTTAAGTCAAAAAATAGTTGGATCATGAGCTCATTGCTAAAGCCACTGATAGTGGGACTCAATTTGGCGTATTTTCTGAAAATAGGAACGCACTTTTTCATGAAATCAGTCTGTGTGAGGTGGGTATCATAAGTTTTGATGGCTTCGGGGAAATTGCCATTAAAAACGTGAAGCATAAACATTTTTTCGTAGAGTTCGATCCTATTCGGGGTGGCCTGGATAGCGACTTCTAATTGTTTTTCATAGCGATAGTATTTCCATTTATCGAGTCCCACGGGAACTTTGCTAATCCATTCTGAAGTGAGTTCGCCGAATTGCTTGCGTTCACTTTTTTCTTGCTTATATAAACTAAAATTACTTTCGCTCTGGAGCAGAGCTTTCTCGGTGGCGATTTTTGATTCGGTAGCGGCTGTTAAAGCTAAGCGGGTATTGGATTCACTCTGCTGTAATTTTGTGATGAAAGTGAGGGTGAGCATAAATATGATGATGAGAGAAGCAGAAATCAATAAACAGATTTTCATGTGGCGTTGAAAAATTAACTTACTGAGAGTGAGTAAATTGGCATTCTCGGCTTCAGTGGCAAAGCCATCGAGGTAAAGTTCAATTTCGTGCTGGAGGTCCTTAACTTGCTGATAGCGCACATCGGGATGATTGGACATAGCTTTCATACAAACGGCATTTAAACTCGAGGGGATCTTGAGTTCGGGGCAACGCTTGAGGGGGGAAGTGAGTTTGCGTTCTAAACGAATATCTTGTGAGCCGAAAGGGCGCTTATAGGTGAGTAAGCTATAGAGGATTCCACCCAAAGAAAAAATGTCGGTACGTTCATCAGTTATTTTATGCTTGGGATCGAATTGTTCTGGCGCCATATAGGAAGGCGTGCCATTAATCGTGTCAGGGATAGTAATATTATTTTCGGAGAGCTGATTACTATCATTTTCGGGAATATAGATTCGCTTTGCGATGCCCCAGTCATGGAGCAGAACTTCGCCAAAACTATCGATTTTGATATTTTCAGGTTTGAGATCGAGATGAATGATTCCCCGTGAATGAGCATAGGAAACCGCATCACAAATTTTAATGAAAATTCGCAGGGATTGATTGAGCGTGAAATGCTTTGATTCTTCAAAAATATAGTGATTTAAATTATCTCCCATCACTAATTTCATAGTGAAAAAGGGGCTCTCCATGACGCCGACATCATAGACCGGGATAATATTGGGATGCTCGAGTAAAGCACTCATTTTTGCCTCGCGCACGAACTCAGCTTGATGTAGCTCAAGGGGACGATCTTCGCGCAGGAAAGCAATGGCTAAATGACGGCAGCTTTTGCGGTCGTAGGCTTTGAAAATAGATTTCAGACCACCATCAGCCACTTTGTCGCCAATTTGGTAACGCTCTTCGGGAAGTACGGGATCAAAAGAATCGTCGAGCTCTTCATCGTGAATATTTTCATAGAGAGAACCCAGGCGATCATCGATGTGAAAACAGGCTTCGTGAATGAGTTCTTCTTTATGAGTTTCGTCAGGCACTGAATATCCTAATTAAAATGAGTATGTAGACTTAGTTTATACTAAAATGCTAGCTAAATCTAGTGACGGTACATGGGAAGAAGAATTTATATTCGACGAATACGCATCTTTTGTACTTGAGTTTCTTGATCTGCCTTCGAATGTTGGAAAGATATGGGGCCCGCTTGCTTGAGTTTAACTTTTGAATCAGAGATGAGTTTATTATTGATCCATATTTCTAGGCGATTTTGATCTAGGCGTAAACGCAAGTGATTCCATTTTTGTTGGGAGGCGGGCAAGGTAGTTATTATTTGCTCACCACGAAGTGCTAAGTGGAGTTCTTCACTATTTGTTTTGTAATCGAATTGGAGGTCAAAATTGTGATAATTATTGAGGGTAGTCAAGGCCTCTTGCGCTTGTTTTGATTTGAATGAAATAAGCTTGTTATCGATCTGGATCGATTGATTAGTCTGCCACTGATTTACAGGCTCCCAATTATCACCATCACGCAATTGAATCAGTTGCTTTTTGAGTTGAGTTTTGATGTGAGTGTACTCTGGAGAAGTGGCGAGGTTTTGCGATTCACGGGGGTCGCTTGAGTAATTGTAGAGTTCTTCTTCACCATTAGATGTTAGCGTATAACGCCAATCCTCTGAACGGACAGAGAAATGAGGGAAGGGAGCTCCATCAAAATTCTTATTCATGCTATGGTCTTTGCCGGGTAGGGCAGTAATAGCCACTTTGGGACCGGGCCATTGTTGTGACTGGGGATTCATAAGAAAGGGACGCAAACTAAAGCCATCCATTTTGATTTTATTGGTCTCGGCATTGGGCTCTAGGGGAAGTTGTAAGAGATCATTGATTGTGGGGTACAGATCAATTAGAGATACCGGTTTCGAACATTTTTGATTTTGAACCATGTTTTTGAGACCGGAAATAATGAGTGGTACGTGAGTGGCACCATCCCAGAGGCTTTGTTTATAGAGGAATTTTTTGTCGCCCATATGAAAACCGTGGTCACTCGTGAAGACAACAATTGTATTATCGCGATATTCGCTGGCTTCAATAGCATCCAATATTTCTCCTACTTGATCATCCACAAAAGAGACGCAGGCGAGGTAAGCTTGTATCCACTGGCGTAGGAGGAGGTCATCACCATTTTGAGCAAGAAATTTATAGCGCTGGAAACCATAGAGCTCGGTGTTGGCAAGTTGAGTGCTACAATCGGCTAAATCATTTTTAATGCGAGTGGGGATTTTTATGCTCTCGAGTGGGAAGCGATCAAAATATTCTTGGGGAGCATAGAGCGGTGTGTGAGTTCGTACTAAGCCGGCAAAGAGAGCAAAGGGCTTGGAGTGCTTTTTAGCCAAAATTTCTTTGCAGTAATTGGCCGAGAGCTCATCGGGAAGCAGGTCGCGATCATGACCATTGTTTAGATTCCAGGGTTTATTATAGAGGAACCAACCTTTTTTTCCTTGAGGAAGCGATGACCAATCGGGAATTTCTTCGAGGGGGCCGAAAGTTTGTTCCCACTTGTGAGATAGATTGGGCATGGCTTTAAAGAGGTGATCTTGACTCGAATGATGGCCCATGTAGGGCTCGCCATTAAGCGGGTGCGGACCGTAATTCGTGCCAACGCCATAAGTTTTAAATACTTTTGCTTTTTGACCACCATGATAAACTTTGCCGGTTGCATAGACATCGAAGTTATTGTTTTTCAAATGATGAGGAAGGTCAATACAATCTTTGAAAATTCCACGTTGCTTAGGGTTCTCAAACCAAAAAAGTCCACTTGTTTGAGGATAGAGTCCATAGAGTAAACTCACGCGCGAAGGAGCACAGATGGGGTCGTTTGAATGAGCGTTCGTAAAGCTGACGCCACTTTTTGCGAGGCGATCAATATTAGGGGTCGCAATTTCCGGACGAGTCGATGGTCCCAAAGGCAAATCATTGAGATCATCCACAATGATAAAAACTAGGTTAGGAGCTTGTGTTTGAGCTAATAATTGTGAAACAAGGCCGATAGTTAAGCCTAGTATTAAAAATATTTTTGATCGATTCTTACTAGTCAAATTATTGTTCATGATTTTCAATTTTTTCCTTTTTAAGGATTCCATAAAGTTGAGCCCCAGGTACTATTGGCGGTGAGGTAAGAACTGGATAAAGCTTGGGCATGACCATCTAAAAATGACGTATTAGCTTTGTTATTGTGCCTATTGATTCTAATACTGCTATCAGCTGTGAATAGACTAGCTGAATTTGTTTGATAATAAGCCGTATAACTAAAATTACCGTTGTTTAAAGTGTCCATCATTAGAACAGTTTCGCTGGGGTGAGAACTGGTGATGGCGACGGGCTCATCACTATTAGATCTCCAGCCAATTTTTGAGTTAGGACCAAAGCCGGAAGACCAATGATTGGTGATGGGAGTACTTGAAGGACATGAAAGATTATTGAGATTATCCACATCTGATATATAGCCAGTAACTTTGAGGCGATCGTACCATTGATCCCATGGCGCAAGCGTATTGGCGGTAGAGTGGGGCACCATATTATCAAAATCATCGGCATAGATCAAGCTTGAGATGCTGTATTGCTTTATTTTATTGAGGCATACAGCTTGCTGTGCAGTTTTTCTAGATTTACTCAGCATGGGTAATAAAAGACTTGCAAGGATACCAATGATGGCAATCACGACTAAGAGCTCAATTAAGCTAAAATTTTTAAAGATATTTTTTTTATGCATGTGAGCTCCTCGTTTAGTGCTTATCATAAAAAACAGGGTGGCTTTTGATAAGTGACAAAAAAATGAAATCTTTTATTTTGGCACGCCCTATCTTTACGAGGAGTTCAGCTACTGATTTTTTGAATTAGAATTAGATATTCTGCGACTTTTTGTGTTTATTGTATTCAGGCCAGCTAAGTTCGCCATCCTTGTTGCTGTCAGCAGAGGGATTTTTTTTAAAGTAGCTATCTTTCCATTTTTCGCCGGCAGTTTTTGTTGCTTCGTCTTTTGTATCAAGAGCTTTTTGGGCATCTTTATGAGCTTTGTGCTCCGGCCAGCTAAGCTCACCATCCTTGTTGGTGTCAGCAGTAGGATGTTTTTTGAAATATTCTGTTTTCCAATCGTCAGCTGATTTTTCAGCGTGTAATGAACTGATGAACGAGAAGGCTAGGGCGGTAAATATTAGAGTTTTATTCATTTGTAGTCCTTATTTTTTTATGTTTATTAAATTCAGGCCAGCTAAGTTCACCATCTTTATTGCTGTCAGCAGAGGGGTGCTTTTTAAAGTAGGTATCTTTCCATTGCTCGCCGCCTATTTTCTTTTTCTTGGAGCTCACGGTGCTTAGTGGAGTATTTTTATCTTTGATGCTCTCAAACATGTCGCTCTTGAGCTGTTTTTTGATATGTGCGTATTCGGGATTCGAAGCAAGATTAGTCCATTCATTTGAGTCACGTCGATGATCATAAAGTTCTTCTTTACCATCCTGATAATGAATGTAGCGAAAATCTTTGGTACGAATGGCGATATGCTGATCTTTTGGGAGTTTTGATCTATAACTATCGGTCATGGTCATAGCAAAGTTGGGCCCTGCCCATTGTTCGGTTTCAGGATTGTCTAAAAAGCTTTTAAGGCTAAAGCCATCAAGTTCAGCCCCATGATCATTTAATTTAGTCGAACCTTGTAATTGACAGAAATCTTTAAGTGTGGGGAAAACATCGATAAGGCTAATGGGCTGCTGAACAGCTTTACCTGCTTGATGCTTATAGTCGGGGTGTTTAATGATGAAAGGAACTCGAGTGCTATCTTCCCAAAGAGTGTATTTCCAAAGATGATCTTTTTCGCCAATCTGGTAGCCATGATCACTAAAGACCACAACAATGGTGTTATCTTTATAAGCGCTCTTTTCGAGTGCATCCAAAGCTTGTCCTAAGATTTCATCGGCAAAGGCAACAGAAGCTAAATAAGCTTGGGTATAGCGCCGTAAGCCTTCATCACTGCCTTCGCTATTGGCTTTTAGTGCTTGGTAAATTTGTGCGCCACGTGAATCCTTGCCACTACCTTGATGATAATGTGTATCTGCTAAGTCGTTTTCTTTGCGTTTGGAGAGTTGGATGGAGTCGAGTGGAAACATGTCGAAATACTTATCGGGCACTACTAAGGGCGTGTGAGGACGAATAATTCCTAAGGCCATAAAGAAGGGCTCGCGCTGCTTTTGTTTTTCCATTTGACCCAATTTATTTTTGAACCAAGTCACGGACTTTTCATCATTGAGTAGGTCGCGATCGCTTTCAGATTTATATTTGAAGGGAATAGCCTGTCCCCAGTTGCCGCCCATCCAACCTGTATAACCTGGAGCATCAGCACTTGCCGCAACCGAGGGGACATCAGAGAGCCGAGCAAAAGTGGCATCCAAAGCACCGAATGAACTCATTTCTTTAGGGCAAGAAGGATGGAGAGTACTCTTTTTGCCGTTGTAAGCGAGGGGGCCATAATCAGTTTCAACACCCACTTCATCCCAGACACCTTTCACTTTGCCATGAAAGATTTTACCTGCTAAATAAGTTTTATAGCCATTTTCTTGGAAGTACTGAGGTAAAGTTTTAGAGTTCTTTAAAACCGGGTTTTGAGCAGAGTTTTTAAAACCGTAATTTCTTGAACTCGCCGGATGAATTCCTCTCATAAAACTCGCTCGTGAAGGAGAACACACTGGCGCGTTACTATGGGCATTAGCAAAGATCACCGAGTCATGAGCCAATTTATTCAAATGAGGTGTTTTTGCTTGGGGATGTCCACCTAAAGGACCAATGAAATCATTGAGGTCATCAAAGACAATCATTAGCACATTGGGTTTTTCTTGAGCTGACATAGCTAAGCCAGTTAAGATAAAACTAATAAAGCAAAACAATTTAGAGTTCATAGAGGTCCCATATCATTAATTAAGTGTGATTAATTAAAGAAACCGACTCAATAGTACGGGGTGACAAAGAAGGTGATAATTTTTTTTTAATTACGATTGTGATCATTCGGAAAAGATAGTTTAAGACGATGATTCAAATGGATGAATTAGCCATCTATAAATTCCCTGCATGCAGAATAAATCACGCAGTATCATCAAGGCCAATAATCTTAAGGATCTTAATTAAATGGAGCTACGGATTTGTCTAGATAACATAAAAAACTGTGATGTTATCTTGATAATTTTTTGTTTTATAAAAAAGATTTACTTACCCCAATTCGTTATCAAGTCGTCTTACTTCACGACGTAAGGCTTTTTGGACTCGTTCCTTGTAAACGTAGACCGAACCACGACTGATATTGAGATCACTGGCGATATGATCGGCCGTGTCACCTTGAGATAAACGTATGTATACATTCGTGACTTGAGGAGTGAAATTAGGGGTGATAGCTTTCCAGGCGAGTTGTGATATATGAAGCATCCACTCGCGTTCTGAAATAGAATCAATCTCGGCTTGAATAGAACCTTCGTCATCAAGCGGAGAGTATTTATTATTATCGCGAAAGCAGTTGTATACATGAAAGCGAATGACAGTACATAGCCAAGAACGAAAACTGCCTTTATTGGGTTGGTATTCGAATTCAGGAAGCTTGGACCATAGCTTTATGAGGATTGCCTGAACGACATCGTCGAGATCAGACTTATCAACGCCTAGGTTTTTTACGACCACATAAATATAATTTTTGTAGTATTCAATGAAGCGTTGCCATGCGTCATCATCATATTGATTGCGCAGTTTGAGTAGAAGGGTTTTCTGCGTATAGAGAGATTTTTTACTATTCATAAGTCACACTAATGTATTGCTTAAACTTGTGCAAGCTTTGATAAAGTGCTTTCTTTCTTTATACTTTTACGATGAATGTATATAATGAGGTGTATTTATGGATAGCTCATCTCCTACTGTGGACTTCTTACTCAAAGAAGGTTTATTAGCTCTAAAGGAGGAGGATAGCCTCTTCTCTGATAAGCGTTGGAGAAATGAAGAAAAGCTTGCCGAAGGTGGTTTTAAATCTATTTATACTGTCTATGATAGTTGGAATCATCGTGTTGTCGTAAAAGCTCGCCCCAAAAATGAGAGTGATTACTCGTCGTTTATAAATGAGTTTCAATTATTATCATCACTACAGCACCCTTATATATTACCAGTATATGATATAGGTAAAGATGATGGTGTGCCGTATTGTGTCATGAAGTTTATTGAAGGACAAACTCTGTCTGAGTATCTTGAAAATTCAAAGTTACAGAGCGATGTATTAATAAATATGTTTCATAAGCTTTGTGAAGCAGTATTTTATGCACATAATGAAGGAATCGTGCACCTAGATTTGAAGCCAGATAATATACGTATCTCTCAATCCGGCGATTTAACACTTTGTGACTGGGGCAGCGCACGTGGAGTTCATCAAAAGGCGCGAGTGGAGGTTTCGGCGACACCGGCTTATATGGCCCCTGAGATGTTTAAGGGTATTATTGGAGTACAAAGTGATATTTATGCCTTAGGTATAATTTTTTACGAAATCCTTTCAGCTTATAATCCTTTTTATAATAAAGATCTAAAAAAAACTGTTGCAGCAAATAAACAAGGCGAGGTTGATTTTAGTCAGATTAGAGACCTGAGTTCACGCGCAATTTGTCATAAAGCCTTGGAATTCGATGCTCAAGCGCGTTATGAAAATGTTGCTGACATACTAATTGATTTACGACTTGCAGGTCAAGGCCAAGCTACTAAAGCTGAAAAAGCAGGAAGGTGTAGAAAAACGTACTTGCTGTGCCGCCGCAATCCTCAAACCTTATTAGTAGTACTCTTATTGTTAGCCCTATTAGTGATAAGTAGTGTCATCTTTGCCTTTAATTTAAATAGAGAGAAAAAAGCGGTGGAAGTTCTCTCAGAAAAACATCGTGAAGAACGGGATCTACGTATTGACCTAAGTGTAACACAAGCGGGCATTCTTTTGGATCAAGCATGGATTGCCTTTGGCCAATTTCGACATATCGAGGCAAGTAACTTACTTAAGCTCTCTCTTCACAAGCAAACGTCTGAAAGCGGACAGCTACTGAAGGGTATACTTGCTATCATTGCCTTTGATCCAATTGTCGCTAAGCAGGCCTTTGATAGTATTGAAACAGTACAGGCATCTCGATATCGTCAGTATTTGGAAATTATACCGAAGTTCACAAAATTACTCAATCAAGATTCGCAAGATTGGGTTACGCTGATCATGGATTTGAGAAAAATAGATATTTATTTTTATCATCACTTCACGGGATATTTGATGAATTCAACAGCCCTAAGTGAAGAGAAAAAAGAACTCTTTATTAATCAGCTCTATTATGCGCTCACAGGAGAAAGTATTCTCATTCAATTTAATGAGAATGAAAACTTGTTAAAATTCAGCGGAAGTATACGAGAATTAAAACTACACCCCTTTAAATCCTTACGAATCAAAAAGCTCGATTTCTCTACGAGTCAGGGAGATATAAAAAGTTATACCTTGAAAAATCTACATTTTTTTCATGAGCTTGAAGAAGTTTATTTTCACAATACAAAATTTGATAATTTCCTAGAGCTACAGGGCTTGCCGATTAATATACTGTCTATTTCTTGTTATGGTCGATCACACTATTTACAGCAACTAGGCTTCGAAGAAATTTGGCTTACGGGCAGAGAAATCCAAGATCTGCATCCCTTACTTAAATGTGTAAATTTACGAAAGGTTAAACTTGAAGCGCACATGGTTAACTTGCCGGGGTATGAAGCTGTGAGTAAAGTTTTCATATGTGAAATCACAGAATAACTTCTCATGGACTTAGGTTTTATTATTCGTGGTGGAACTTGCCTCATTTAGTAATGGAAATATCGGCCATTACAGTAGGTATTAGCGGACTAGCTAGTGCGATATAAATCATTTTTAGGCAGTATTTTTATAGACGAAAATCAGGGTGTAGTTGTTCATTGACGGAAATACGATCCATCGCGAAGATCTCTTTAGTATACTTATCATTGAAGACATAACGCGGTATCCATTTTATTAGTTCACCATGACCATCAACAAAAGTATAGCTTGCACGTTGTTTATTATGTTTGAAATTGTTGTAAAAGAGACCAGAGCCTTTGTTATATTTATCTTCACTATAGACAGATATCTCATAACGACCCACTTTGATGCTGGGGTCATCTGTTTTTAGTGTGTCCATTAATAACATAGCATTTGCGGAGTCATTAATTTGAGTGACTTTGCGGCCAATTAATGATTGATAATTATTAATGTGTGCCATGCCGTAATCCGTCGCTTCAATTCTATTCTCGGCATCAAGAGCGGTGCTGGGACAGGCATACCAAGTTGGTGAAGCATTGTTATAAAAAACACTTGCATCCTCTCCAGGTAGAGCATTTCCCCCTAAATATGTATCAACACCACTTTGAAATTTTCTGAGTGATGAATAACCATAAGCAATTGCGCCATCATTATCTTCACGAAACATAATCATAGCGAAGGCAACTTGTTTATTAGAATTTAGACAGCTTGTGGCTAAGGCCGTCTTTCTAGCCTGTCCTAATACAGGCAAGAGCAAAGATGCAAGTGTACCTATAATTGCGACGACAACTAGCAGTTCTATGAGTGTGAATTTTTTATTCATTATTTTACTCCACATTATTATATATCGAGGGATACACAGAAAAATACAATGTATAACACTAAAATATGAACTTATTTAAAATAAGTATGAATATCTTGTTAGATATTATTTTTCATCGTGTATCACCGTAATAAGAAATAAGCTTGTTTCATAAGGGTCCTTATATTTTGGTCTAAGAATTAATAGTCATTTTCTTGAACGGTAAATTTTTGAGCCACTGATAACAAATCTTAACTGCTGGCCTGATAAATGATGGTTTGGTGACTTAAGTGCAATCTCTTAGCGCTACATTAGGAGAATGATAGGCTTATTTATGGTGTAGGAGTTTTTTAGCAATAGCTTCCGACGTATTACAAAATGCTGATAGTTAAGATATAGGATATAAATGATAATGAAATGGGTGTGTATTATGGGCGTTTGTTTTTTGAGATTCATATATGATATAGTGTGTCAAAAGAGCCGAAATAGGTCTATTTTTTTACTTACAATCTTATGTGCGTTTAATGTATTTTCTGAAACGAATGAATCTAGCTTACTCAGGTTTGGACCGACAGGGAAATTGCTTTATAAAGCCTTTAATGAACAAGGGGGCATCATTCCTGATTTTTCAGTTTGTGGCTATCGTGGAGGAGGAGTTAAATTACCGCGAATAGAAAATAAACTATTTTTAGAAGCTGGTGACGGCGTGACTGACGACACAAGTCGTATCCAAGAGGCTATAGATAAACTGGCTCGTATGGTGGCTGATAATCAGGGTTTTCGAGGTGCATTACTGCTCAAAAAAGGAGTTTATCTGATTAGCGACAGTCTTGAGATAAGGCAGAGTGGCATAGTTATAAGGGGGGAGGGGCAGGGGCCAGAAGGTACAGTGCTTTATGCCTCAGCAGATAAAGTGTATAATGTTATAGAATTAACTGGGCGGGATAAATTACGTCCGAAGAAAAACCATCGAGTTAAGGTTCTAAATGATTATGTTCCTATAGGTGTAAATCGATTATGCGTAAGTAATACAAAAAACTTTGCGGTGGGCGAGACTATTCTACTGACCCGTATGGCAAGTCAGGCGTGGTTGCGTTTCATTGGCATGTGGGATTTACAAAATTTTTATAATAATAAAAATTTAAGTAATTGGGAGCCCAAAGATTATAATTTTCAGTATGAACGTAAGATTATAGCTATAGATGGCAATAATTTAATCATGAATGCGGCAGTGGTGGAGCCGTTAAATAAAAGCTTTGGAGAGGCGTACATATCCAAAACATTAGATAGAAGACTTGAGTTGTGTGGAGTAGAGGATTTACGTATTGTTTCTCATTTTGACCATGAAAAACAAGTCTTAAATGATTCAAAAGAGTTTAATAAAAATGAGTTGATATTAAGTTACAAAGATGAAAATCATGCGAGAATTGGCGTATATTTAAACAGGGTGTCGAATTCATGGGTACGTAATGTGACAGCACTTTATCTAGCGCAAAGTGCTGTTCATGTTAATCAAAGTTCCTATATAACCGTTCAAGATTGTGCTATGATTGACCCTGTTTCGTCAACGCAGGGGGGACGTAAATATGCTTTCGTTAATGAAGGTCAACTTAATTTATTTCAAAGACTATATTCTCGTAATGCTCGGCATGATTATACCTTAGGGCCACGTATTGGAGGGCCTAATGTGTTTTTACATTGCTATTCTGATAATTCTTTGAATGCAAGTGAATCGCATCATCGCTATGGTCATGGCGCCTTGTTTGATAGTTGTGTTTTACGAGGAGAAGGCTTGTTATTGGCACTTAATCGAGGTCAGTCTGGTACGGGTCATGGTTGGTCTGGAGCGATGATAATCTTTTGGAACTGTGCAGCAAGTCTTACAGCGATTATGTCTCCTCCAAGCTCGCAAAATTTTAGTATAGGCTGGACTGGGAATCAGGCAATAACTCAAAAAACGGCAAGACAAGTTAAAATTCTCAATAAATGGCTTGAAAGAGAGGTTGGCGTTAGCCTAGAATCGACAGGCGATAGCGTATTAGGAGATGGTTATATAGAATCATCTAAACATGCCGTGGAGCCCTATAGTTTGTATCTTCAGCAATTAGAAGAGCGCTTAGGTAAACAAGCCCTTATCAATATTTCCCATCCTTGGCAATTAAGTTCAGTAAATGCTGATTATATAATGCCAATTTCTAAAGAGAAAACTATTAAAAAACCTATAGGTTTCAAACCTAAATCCGTGAACTAGATTTAGAAGAATTACGTAGAGATGCTGTTCACAGAACTTTATAGATTTTTGTGGGAATAACCGTAGGCATTTGAAATTTTTCATAAGTCAATGAGGATCAAAGATCAAGATCATTGACAAAATGTAACTCGCGGATTCAGCTTATCATTTAAAAATGGTTTTAATGTTAGACCTAATCATTCTTTGTGTATCCCATAAATATTAAATTATAGCTTGATCTTATACAATTATTTATATAAGGCCATCATGGCAACGCTGCTAAATAGCTATTTTATATTAAGGAGATACTGAAATGATTGATAGAAGAAATTTACTGAAACTTTCTGCCATGGGTTTGGCTTTGCCAAGCAAAATATTGGCAGCGTCGAAACCCATTAATCCTCGAGTAAAATTAAAGAAAAATGTTGTACTTGTGTGTTTAGATTTAGGGCTGTATGCAGGAAACCATCGAGAAGGTGGAGCGAAATGTAAGTATATGATGGAATACTTTTCTGAATTCAAAGATGAAATGACCTTTTTACAGGGCATTTCCGAGCCAGGTCTAGTTGGGGGGCATGAAGTTCAGCCTGCAACATTTACAGGTATGCGATATGATCATAAAAGTCATTACCCAGAGCGGCAATTCATAAGTTTAGATCAACGTTTAGCCAGTGATTCAATACAAGATACTCGTCATAAATTGCTTTATCATCAAGTGAGTAGAGGTAATTTTGTGTCATGGAATCAGTTTGCGCAACCAATGCCACCCACACGTGGGGGAATGGGTATAGCCATGGTGATTAGATTCTTTGTATAAGTTGGCAGTGATTAGGGATGAGCTGAGTCCTTTTTTATAAAGGGTTTATTCTTCAGGATCTTCTGATGAAGTATTAAGGGTGACAATGGGGATATCTTCTGCTAGTTGACTCTTCAAGTACTTAATGAATTTCTTGTCGCCACCACGTTCATTGGATAAGGGGAATTCGTATTCGAATTCTTCAGTATTGAGGTAAACCCAGCTATCGTCTAACCATGTATCATTGTATTCAATTTCTACATTGATGATTTGATCAAAAGGGATTTTTTCGGCGGGCTCAGGCCATTCTTCTGAATAGAGTACGACCTGTTTATTGGTGATGAAGTACATACCTTCATCAATTTTCATAAAGCCATCAGAATAAAAGTATTTGATGGTTTCATCTTTATCGATGAGTTTTAAAGCGAGAATATGCTCGGTATATTTTTTGGGAATTCGGTTTTCTTTATAAACGTAAGTTTCTGGTGCGCTGTCGACAATCACGAGTGCGACCGTAAAGAGAAGCCCAACAATAATACCTAAGCCAATGAGAACAATTTTTAATACTTTCATGATGTGAATAATCCTTTTATTTTCCTTTCCATTTGTGTCGTGCTAAGCCCTCCGAAAATTTGCTAAAAGCGCAAATTACGACAAGAAATAATATAAAGCTAAAAGTATGCTTTGAATGGGGCGAATAGAGTAAAAAGAAGGAAGTTTCTGCTGTATAAGAACTTTTAGTTAGGGTGATTTATAGTTAGATGAGATTAAATAAGCTTGGATAAATGACCATCACAAATACATTCAGCAAACAATTTTTATTTTTATGATTAAACATAATGCTTCGCATACGAGAGGGACGCTGTCCCCCTCGAGCTCCCCCAGCAAGGATTTGCCAATCCTTGACCTGGCGAATAAGGGGCTGAGCCCCGCTTAATGGGATAATCATGGTTATTTTTATAAATGGGAGAAGAAGATGAAGTTAATGACAGGGCTTTTATTGTGTTTGGTTTTTTCGCTTAGTGGCAAAGAATTAAAAGAGGATGTGAATGATTGGTTAGCGGGAAGAAAAATCGAAATTTTAAAAACTACCGTGAAAGATTATTGGCCGGATAAAACAGAAAAACTTGAGCAGAGAATCAATTTAGATAAAGTGATTAATTCAAAAATCCTTATCGATACCAATGAAGAACTCGCGGTCTTAGTTAAAGTACCGGGCCTCAATATTGGTAAGGGTAGGGAAGATGGGGTTGTAGTTACGAGTTTTAGGTATTTACACGAAGGGAAAAAGCTTACGATTCTAGCTGTTTTTGAGTATAAAAAATCTCTCAATAAGAGAACACTCAGTCATGTGACTTTTAAAACGACTAACATAGCCTCGAGCAAAGTTCGTTATGCGGTGCTGCCATCGCAACCTTGATGCCCATCGAGTTTCGTAATTCAGGAAGTTAAGTCATGTAGAATTGCTGATTTAGCTAAGACAAAAAAAATGGATCAAACATAATGTTTGATCCGTTTTGTCTGAAAAATCTAAGTTGCTTTAGACGAATTTTTCCATTTCAGTTTTCACACGATTGACAATGAAGTCAAAAACGTCTGCTTTTGGAATTAATTCTTTTTCGCTACCATCACGAGTTTTGAATTCGTATGCGTCTTGCTCCAGTGATTTTTTGGAGATGATTAAACGCAAGGGAACGCCAATGAGGTCAGCATCATTAAAGGCGAAACCAGGCTTAGGGCTACGGTCATCAAAAATAACTTCGATCCCTTCTTTCTGTAATTTTTTATAGAGCTCTTCAGCTTCTTCTTTAATAGGAGCTTGTCCACCTGTTAAAGCAATGAGGTGAACTTGATAAGGAGCGATAGAGATGGGCCAAACGGGACCCCACTTATCATTGCGTTGTTCGCAAACAGAAGCGAGAGCACGGCCGACACCAATACCATAGCAACCCATGGTTGGAATTTGCGATTTACCATTTTTGTCGAGGTAGCGCACACCCATGGAATCTGAGTATTTAGTACCGAGTTGGAAGATATTACCGACTTCGATGCCATTGAGCATTTCGAGTGGTTCACCAGTAATAGGGCAAGGCTCGCCTTCGCGAACAGTAGCAATATCAATGATGTCAGCGTCGCCATCGAAGTCGCGTTCCCAATTGAAGTTTTTATAGTGATGAGCTTCTTCATTAGCACCGACGACTAGATTAGAGCTTTCAACTGCAGAAGGATCAGCAATGATAATCACGTTATCTTTGTTAAGGCCCTTAGGAGAGGCGAAACCTGGTACAGCACCAGCGGCAATAATAGCCTCATCATTAGCAGTGACTAAATCGCCACAGCCGAGGTGATTGCCAAGTTTTGTTTCGTTGACTTCGATATCTCCGCGAATGACACATAAGATCACTTTATCTTCGATGGAAGCTGAGCTATAGAAGACAGCTTTTGCCGTATCGCTTTCTGCTACTTCGAGGAATAGAGAAACTTCTTCAATAGTTTTTTGTGTTGGGGTATGAACTTTTTCTAGTTCTAGAGCTGCTTCGCTTTTGTAAGTGATTTTTGAAGTGGCGACTTCGCGATTCGCTTTGTATTGACGATCAGGTGAGAGAAAAATAGTATCTTCGCCAATTTCAGTTACGGCCATGAATTCATGAGAGAGTGAACCGCCAATCATGCCACTATCAGCTTCGATAGAAACACAGTCAGTTAAACCAAGACGTTGAAAAATACGTTCATAGGCTTTGTGCACTTCATTGTAGTAGGAGGAGAGGCATTCTTCGGTCTCATGGAATGAATAAGCATCTTTCATGGTGAATTCGCGTACGCGGATTAATCCGGCGCGTGCACGTGCTTCATCACGGTATTTCGTTTGGATTTGGAAAACAGAAGTAGGCAGTTGTTTGTATGAGGTGATCTCGGTTCTTGCCATGTGGCAAACGGCTTCTTCGTGAGTCATGGCCAAAACCATATCCTTTTGATTGCGGTCTTTGAAGCGCAGAAGACTTTGATCGACGCTATCGTAACGACCAGATTCGTGCCAGATATCTGCAGGATTTACGAGTGGCATCAAAATTTCTTGAGATTCAACTGCGTTCATTTCTTCGCGAATGATGTTTTCGATTTTAGCTGTCATGCGAGCAGCTAAAGGGAGGAGAGTAAAGATACCTGTTGAAAGAGGACGGATATAACCGCCACGCATAAGAAAGATATGGCTTGCGCTTTGCGCATCTTTTGGCGCTTCTTTAACGCGTTTTCCGATAAGTTTTGAGAGTCTCATACTGCTTCATTCCTAAGTGAATTTATAAATTTCCGCTAATCTAATGCAGTATTATATAAAGGGAATTCAGCTTTGAAAAAAAAATGGTGATGATACATAAATAAAAAGAGCAAGAAGAACTTGTTCGGCTTAGTTATTTTGAATCACATCACCACGGTAGACTGTGAGCGTGGAATCTTTAACTTTGAAGGGGAGGCTGATAGCCTGCCATTTATAACGAACTGAATCAGTGCAGATTCGTACAGGCTTGGACTCGGTTCCGATAACATAGATGGTGTCGGCGAGTTGCGCTGGTTCGAAAGCTTGATTCACTTGGATTGATTTATTTGCTAGGTAGAAAAGCTCAGCTTTTAATTCATGGCCAGAAAAATTGTAAACGAGCTCATTGTCATTTTTAATACTCTGATGAATAAGTTGCGCGGTATCTTGCTTGCTATATTCAAATTCATTGAGTCGCATGTGTCGTGCTGAATCAACGCTGAAATAAATGAGCATGGAAGTAAAGATGATCTTATACCATAGGGGCTGGCGTTTAAACATTTTGAAAAAGAATAAAATGGAAATGATTATCCCTGCGAGTAGAAAGCTTATGGCGATACTAAGATGGAGTTCTTGGTAGTGGCTCATTTCTTGACTTAAAAGAGGGTAGGCAAAACCAGCAATGATAAGCAGGGCAATAAAGTTGAGCAGGTGAATAGCTCTGAGAACTTTGTTCAGGAGCAGGCCATAGCGTCTCGCATAAATCGGGTAATGAAGTGCCGTCATAACTGACAAAGGGAAAATCAAAGGCAGAAGAGAGTAGGCATTGCTTTCCGGGTAAAGCATAAAAGCAAAAAATAAAACACATGTGATTCTGCGCATGAAGCGGAAAATTTCAGGTCCTGCACTGGAGTTTTTTTCGATGAGTCGAAAGGCTTCGCAAAAACCCGTCCAAGCAAGAAAAGTCCATGGGAGGTAATAGCTCATGGCATTGAGAGCAAATTTAATGGAGGCTTTGATGTAACCTTCATCAAATTGGAAGTCGATTTTTTGGGGAGCGCTGACGTCGGTACTGAAGTAAGTGAAAGCACTCTCACGGTCACTGGCGAACTTCGTTAAAAAATATTGAATAGCAATGATAATCAAAATATTAAAACTCATGGCACTTAGATGTGGGAGCATAACAAGGCGTTTGCGGATATCTGTAGGACGAGTCATGAAAAGTGTAGGTAAGTAAAAAAAGAGATACATGTGTGGGCCATTGACGGAAGCGGCTAAAGAGGTGAAGAAAATGCCCCAAAACCAAGCTTTGAACCAGCGTTTGCTCTTGCGACTTATGCTGTACCAACTGAGCCATGCACAAGACATTAAAAAAGCTGTTAAGAGGCCTTCTTCTGCACGAGTAGCCATGTTCACTACTGCAATGGAACTTATACTAAAGGCGAAGGCTGGCCATGCTGATTTTATACCACCAAAACGTTTGGCGGAGAAAAATGAAATTAAGCCGATGCCGACTAATGAAATGAGTGAGACGAAGCGCAGAGAAAAGGGATTAACTTTTTCACCACTTAGAAGGAGGCTGATCCAAGAATAAAAGGGGGAGTGCTTCGTTTGCGTGCCGAGCATGGAGTTTTCAAAATAGCCTTGCTCGCTAATATGGCGCGTGATATGGGCGAGAGTACTTTCCCTAGGACTTAGCTCGTAGCTATAGTTTTCGATACATAGATAAGTAAAAAATAGACTAAAGAGAATGACTAAAGCGAGGGGTTTAGGGTCTTTTTCATTATACATTAGTCAGGATTCGCTTCGTTGATTTAGAGAAAGACTTTCAAAAGCGTAGTCGCAATGAAAAAGTAAATGAAGGAAGAGAGGATGTCATTCATGGTGGTGACAAATGGACCAGCCGCAACAGCAGGGTCGAGGCCCCATTTACGAAGACTAATGGGTATTAAGGTGCCAATTAAACTAGCGGAAGTCATTCCGAAACATACGGAGAAAAAGATGATTTTAGCTAAAATGAAGGGGTTTAAGTGACTCGTCTCACCATATAAGATGGGAATGCCTATATAAGCAATGAGCGCTGCAATTAATCCACATACAATACCCATAAGGAAACCAGAGAGAGTCTCACGTAAGACAAGGGAGCTGAATTCTTCAGGTAAAATCTTTTCCAAAGCTAATTCACGAATAAACACAGTGGCTGATTGCATGCCAGTATTTCCTCCCATAGCGGCGATTACAGTTGGGAATGCAGCTAAGACGATGAATTTGTCGAGAGATTTGAGGAAGTGTCCAATAACAAAAGCATTGGTTAAGGCAAGGAGTAGGGTGACGACTAACCAAGGGAGGCGGAGGCGGATGGCTTCCATTAAGTTGGCATCATGGCTGACGGCTTCGCTTGTACCGGTCATGATAGCAATATCTTCATCGGCTTCTTCGATTGAGATGTCGAGTATGTCATCGACGGTAATACGTCCAACGATTTGATTGCGATGATCTAATACAGGCATGACCCAAAGATTATACTTGCGGAATTTAGCGGCGATTTTTTCTCGGTCTTCATCAAGGCTTGCCCAGATTGAGCTAGGTTCAGCAATTTCGCCAATTTTCTCATCTGAGTCAGCATGAATGAGGTCGATAAGAGAAATCGCACCTAGAAAGTGTTTTGATACTGAATCAATCACATAGACGTACATGACGGGGTCTTTCAGGGTTTCGGGCTGTAGCGAATTCAGGACATCTTTTACAGTTAAATTATTCGGGAAGGCACATAACTCGGAAGTCATGATACCGCCGCCAGATTCTTCATCAAAAGAAAGAAGTTTGGTGATGTCTTGGCGGAATTCTGTTTCTGTATGTTTTAAAATTTCTTTTACGAGTACATCATTTTCTAAGTCAGCAAGGAAATCGGCAGCATCATCCGAAGCCATTTCTTCAATTAAGCTGGTGATTTCCTGGGGATCGGCTTTTTCAGTGAGCTTGAGCTTTAAGTCATCTTCTAAGAGCGAGAGTAATTCGGCGCGTTTCTCGGTGTCATCAGTCAGACGGAAAACTCTAAGCTGATCTTCAAAAGAACTGAATTGGGAGATGACTTCTTCAATATCGGCAGGTTCAATTGCAAGGAGTTCTTTTCTGATTTGCTGATCATCATCTTCCTTCAGAAGATTGGAGATCTGTTCAAGCCATATTTGTTGATTAGACATGTAAGAATTTCCTGCTAAGAATCAAAAATTGCCCTAAGCTAAGCTAGTGAGGGCAGAATACAAAGAATAAGAACTTTAAGTCCGATCATTTTTTGATTCGGACTTAAAGAATCGTAGCAATTAGTAGACGAATTCACCAAAGGAAGTTTTGACGGTAACTTTATTCCCTTGTGGATTTTCCTCTAAGCGTCCAATTACCTGAGCGGGGATGCCAAAACTTTGTGAAATCTTGATGATGTTGTCGGCGATTTCTTCATCAACCATAAGCTCTAAGCGATGGCCCATGTTAAAGACTGCATACATTTCGTGCCAAGGAGTATTGGAGCATTCGTGAATGTATTTAAAGAGTGGCGGAATTTCGAAGAGGTTATCTTTAATGAAATGTAAGTTGCTACCAAAATTACGGCATTTACTTTGAGCACCACCACTACAGTGAATAATGCCACCAATTCGATCGCGACCAAGTTCATCAAAAATGGTTTTGACAACAGGTGCGTATGTTCTAGTGGGAGATAAGACAGCTTTACCCATATTGAGAGGCATGTCGTCTACCGTATCAGTAAGTTTGAATTTGCCACTGAAAACGAGATCTTCTTCAGTGTTGGCATCAAAAGCTTCAGGGAAACGATTCATATATTCTTTAGCGAAGACATCGTGCCTAGCAGAAGTTAAGCCATTGGAGCCCATACCTGCATTATACTCGGTTTCGTATGTCGCTTGACCGTAGGAGGAGAGACCGACGATGACTTGTCCTGCTTTCATGCGAGCGGCATCAATCACTTGTGATTTTTTGATACGAGCGCTTACGGTGGTGTCGACAATTACAGTACGAACTAAATCTCCAACATCAGCAGTTTCACCGCCAGTGTTGACCATTTGGATGCCATTGTCGTTGAAAAATTGGATGAGTTTTTCATTCCCAGCAATGATAGCAGAGATAACTTCGCCAGGAATATTGCTTGCGTTACGACCGATAGTCGATGACATCAGCATGCCTTCTGTTACGCCAACGCAAATCATATCATCTACATTCATGACAATTGAATCTTGAGCTATACCTTCCCAAACACTGAGATCACCCGTTTCTTTCCAGTACATGTAAGCGAGCGAAGACTTGGTTCCTGCACCATCAGCGTGAACAATGTTGACGTGATCATCGCTGCCACCTAAGAAATCTGGGATAATTTTACAGAAAGCTTGTGGGTAGAGACCTTTGTCGACATTTTTGATGGCGTCATGAACTTCTTTTTTGGAGTAAGAAACTCCGCGTTTCGCATAGCGTGATTCAGCTTCGTTGTTTGACATGGCGTAAGTCCTTGAAAATGATTAGAAATTATTTTCATAGTTTAAACGAAACGCGCAGGCTTTCAAATGCTCTAATCAGCTAAGTCGAGACTTATTGAGTCACGCGAATTATTAGCGTAGAAAATGGATGAATTAAGAGTAAATGAATTGGCCGTCAATCGCACGGTGTTCTTGCTTTTGATCCATTTTGTAAATGCGCTCCATAAGTTGCCATTTATCCTCAGCAGATGCATCGGCAGAAGTGTTCTGGAATTTTGCCATGGAGGCTTCCCATTCACTTTGACGAGGCATCTTTGCGAGTTTAGCAAAAGCTGAATCGTGATCAAAATCAGGAGTTGTTTCCATAATCATGAATAAACGATTGCCAAAGATATAGATTTCCATGTCGCAAATGCCAATATCTTTCATGCCCTGAGTTACTTCTGGCCAAGCTTGACCCATTGAATGTGCAGCCGTGTATTCTTTGATAAGTTGAGGGTCATCTTTAACTGTGAGTGTTTTACAGTAGCGTTTGTTTGTTACTTCAGACATAATTTTCCTGAGCTTAGAGATTAATTAATTTTTCAGCTTTCATCTTGTCCCAAAATGCGCTAGGGATTTTTGCATAAACTAAATCCATGTTGGATTTGACGCGTTCAGGCTTGCTGGTATTGAGAGCGATGGATTTTATCTCGGGGAATAAAAAGGAAAATTGAACACAGGCCGCGGCAGGTTTCACATCGAATTCTTCACAGATAGCGAAAAATTTAGTTCTCCAAGCGAAGATTTCGGGATGACTTTCTTCTGTGATCACTTGGTAATCAAAGTGAGTTCCACCAATGAGGAAACCTGCATTGAAGACAGCAGAGTTGATGACGTCAACGCCTTGATTGCCCAGCTTTTTGAGTAAGCCTTTTGCGAAATCACTATGTGTGTAAGGAGTGATAGAACAGGCGAACATAGCCCAGTCGAGTTGGATGTGATCGGAAATAAAATCTATGACTGAAATATCTTTGGCGCCAACGCCAATAGATTGAACTTTTCCAGCTTCTTTGAGTTCGGCTAAGGCTTTAAAGGCATCGAGTAAATTAGTTTTTCTTTCTTTGAGTTCAGCTTCATCTTTTGCGGAGGATAAATACTCGTCAGGATCGTGGATCGAGACGAGTTGGGCGTCGTAATTACCTAAGAGTTCATTGCCTTGCTCATAGCAATCAATAATACCTTGGTAAGAGATATCTTGGACCGCATCGTTTTTTAAATTAATCCATGCACCGGGTTCAAAGGTGGGTTCATCACTTGTGAGCGGCACGCGTTTCCATGCGAGTTTATTGCTGATAAGGACTTTGTCTTGCGGGACATTAAGTTGGGATAAGCATTCAGCTAAACTTTCTAGAGCGAGGCCAGCACCATATTTTCCCGCGCTATCAAATACAGCTAGATCAGGATTGGCGGCTACGATTTCTTTGACGATGTTAAGTTTAGTTTCGAAGAGTGGTTCGGAGAAGAGGTTACCTAAGGAGGAAGTTCCAAAGATGACTTTCGGGAGAGATTTGCTCATTTTTGTCTACCTTGAATAAAATGAGCCTGCCAAGGGATAAATGCGACTAAGGATAATAATCCCTTGACAAGCTCAAAAATTATTAATCGTTCAGTTCAACCATCGCTTTAATGACGCCAGTTTCTGGTTTGGTCCATGCAGGGAATTCTTCGATCATATCTTCGAATTTACATGTGTGAGTGATCATGCAAGTGCTTTTTGCACGGCCATCATTTAAGCAATCAGCTACATGCTGGAAATCTTCTAGAGTGGCATTTCTACTGCACATGATAGTGAGTTCACGTTTGTGAATGTTCGGGTGATCGTAAGAAAGCGTGTCTTTGCTAAGACCAACATAAACGAGATTGGCGCTGTGAGCACAGTATTCTACGGCTCCCATCATGGAGCCAGCATGGCCAGTTGCGTCGATGACTGCAGTAGCAAATTCACCATTGGTGAGTTCGCTGATTTTTGCAATAGCATCTTCGTTTTTGGGATTGACAGTAGCGGCAACACCAATATCAGACTGACAGAAATCTAAACGCTCTTGGTTGAGATCAAGGACAATGACATTTGCACCAGCGGCTTTAGCAAACTGCATAGTTGCTAAGCCAATCGGACCTGCACCAATAACGAGTGCATTGTCACCTTTTTGGATGTCGGCACGACGTACGGCATGAGCACCAATGGCTAAGCACTCAACTAAAGCCATGGCATCTAAACTTAGGTTCTCTACTTTGAGGACATGGCTAGTGGGAACACTAATGTATTCGCACATGCCACCGTCTTGGTGAACACCAATAACTTGCATTTTAGCACAGCAGTTGGTGTTTCCACGTCGACAGGCAACGCACGTGCCACAGTGAAGGTAGGGAACGATTAAAACATTGTCGCCAAGAGCGAGTTTGCTTTGATCGGCATCGGCACCAAATTCGGCGACTTCACCAGAGAGTTCGTGGCCTAAGACACGTGGGTACTCAAAAAAAGCTTGGTTACCTTGGTAGGCATGCAAATCAGTTCCACAGATACCAATGCGACGGATTCTAACGAGGACTTCACCTTCTTTGGCAGAAGCTTTTGCGGTTTCTTCCATGGTGAACTTATAGGGTTCTTGGCAGACGACAGTTTTCATAATTATATCCTCGTTTATTTGATTTTGTTTAAGGCTTCTTTGGCGATTTTAGTGATTCCTGAAAAATCTCCTGCATCCATTAGTTTGTTTGGTACCATCCAGCTACCACCGCAAGCTTGTACTTGTGGTAGAGCAAGGTATTCACCCACGTTGTCGGCGTTGATGCCACCCGTAGGAACAAACTTAACACCTGGGTAAGGTGCAGCAAAGGCTTTTAGTGTATTAACACCACCAAGTGCTTCTGCAGGGAAGAATTTTAAAGTTTTCCAGCCATCGGCTAAGGCATCTTGGATATCGCGTGGGGAAGCAATTCCGGGGAAATAGATTAAGCCAGCCGCAATACATGCTTTCGAGACTTCAGGAGAGAAGCCTGGGGAGATAATAAAAGTTGCGCCCGCATTTTTGGCTTCTTCAACTTGTGCCGCATTAATAACGGTGCCGGCACCAAGAAGTAAGTCTTTGTATTGAGACATAATTTTGATGGCTTCGGCGGCACAGTCAGTTCTGAAAGTGACTTCTGCTACAGGGAGACCTGCGGCAATGAGGGCTTCTGCTAAAGGAGCGGCGTGAGCCGGATCAGTTATTTTGATAACAGGAACGAGTTTTAGGTCGGCAATTTGTTGTTCGATAGTCATGGTGTTTCCTAGTTTTAAAGTTGGGGGAAAAGGCTTGTTTTTAAACCTTTTTGATTAAAATCTTCGAAGATTTCAGTAAGGCGAAGTTCAAAAGTAGGATGAGCTTTAAAGGCGCCATTCCATGCTGAACAAGCAAGGATTGCTTTTGCGAAGTTCGCAGGCGTGCTGGTATCACATTTGGCAATAGCATTCATTGCTTTTGCGTCATCGGCAAAATCATAACTTAAACCTTCTGCTTCTCCTTTGAAGGTATCACCTACAACTGAGCCTCTGTAGAACCAGAAAAAAGCAGCAATCGCTTGTGAAAGTTTATCAGGGAAGCTTTTGTTGATGGCCGTAGAATCTGCAAAAGATGGAAGTAAGCGAACAAGTAACTTAGAAGATGAGTTGAGCGCAATATTAATCATTTCGTGATTGAGAAAGGGGTTTTTGAAACGTTCAATTACCGCTTCTGCGTAATCTTTTAACTCTTGAGTATTTCCGCCTTTTGCTTCTAGCGTGGGGAGAATTTCATCCAAAAGTATAGAACGTAAGAATTGGTCAATGGGTTCTTTTTCTAAGGCATCTGCAACGATGGTTTCTCCGCTTAAGATAGCGGCGTATATCATAGAGGTGTGGCCACCATTAAGCATACGTACTTTAGTTTCTCTGAAAGCAGGGAGGTTTTTCGTCCAAAAGACATTGATACCGGCTTTTTTAAGGGGCAAAATATCTTCTGCTGAGTCACCTTCGATAGCAAAGAGATGATAAGGCTCTACGCATGCGTCGGTATTTTCGCCTTTGGTAACAATGCGATCAACAAGTGTATTGCGAAAGTCGCAAGACTTTTTAATCCAGGTGATGAAGTCGTGGTCTAAGCCCCAGTCATTTGCATGCTTGCAGATAATTTCTCTGAGCTTGATACCATTGTGCTCAATGAGTTCCATGGGTAAGATGAGAGGCGCTTTATCAGCACTCTTGTCAAAGAATGAAAAACGTTTATAGAGCCAAGCACATAGTTTTGCAGGATAGGTTTCTGGGCATTCGTTGGGGAAGGCGCATTGTTTGTAGACAATGCCTGCTTCCGTAGAGTTGGATACGACAATTTGTAAATCCTCTTCTTCGGCGGTGGCCAAAAACTCTACCCATTCAAGGTAGGGGTGGATGAAACGTTGGTAGACACTGATCTCTTCTTTCTGATCAATAGTCTGGCCATTTAATAAACCTTTTGTGGTGAGATTGTACTTTCCATCGAGTTCAATAAATTGGCTTAAGTCACCTCTAGGGGTGAGTTTTACCATAGTGATACTCGCGTCGGAGAGTTCTTGTTTATTGAGTTCGTGGATCATCCATCCCCAAAAACCACGGAGGAAGACGCCCGAACCGAATTGGAGGATTCTATTTTTCATCGGATAACGCGAGCTCCTGCACCAGCAACTAGGCGCTCAACTTCATTGAGGCGAGCGGTAGTTGTGTCGCCAGCAGTTGTCATTGCTAGAGCACCATGAGCAGCACCATATTCAACACCTTCTTGGATACTGCCTTTGATCATATAGCCGTATATTAGGCCTGAGGCAAAACTATCGCCACCACCAACACGGTCGAGGATTTCAGTTTCATTGCGCTTGGCAGATTCTACGAAACCATCTTCTCTTGACCATGCAACGGCACTCCAGTCATTGATAGTGGCAGTTTTTACGCCGCGCATTGTTGTTGCAATAGCTTGGAAATTGGGAAAATCTTCAGAAGCTTTTTTGATCATGCTATGGAAAGCAGAGGCTTCGAGATTAGTGAGGTTGTGATCAACACCTTCGATTTCAAGACCGAGACAAGCAGTGAAATCTTCTTCATTACCAATCATTACATCAACGTATTTAGCGATTTCACGATTTACTTTTTGAGCCGTTGCTTCGCCACCAATAGCATTCCAGAGAGATGGGCGGAAATTTAAATCGTAAGAAACAATAGTGCCATGTTTCTTAGCAATTTGTACAGCTTCAAGTACAGCATCAGGAGTCGTTTCTGATAAAGCCGCAAAGATCCCGCCTGTGTGGAACCAACGAACTCCGTCTTCGCCAAAGATTTTTTCCCAATCAATATCGCCTTTTTTAAGTTGAGAAACGGCCGTGTTACCGCGATCGGAGATACCTAATGCAGAGCGAAGTCCAAATCCGCGCTCAGTAAAGTTTAGACCATTACGAACTGTGCGACCACAGCCATCATAAGGAACCCACTTGACGTATTCTTGATTGACTCCACCTTGGTACATAAGGTCTTCGACGAGGTAGCCGATGTCATTGTCAGCGAGGGCAGTAACAATAGCAGCTCTTTGTCCGAAGCAACGTTTTAGACCACGGGCGACATTGTACTCACCGCCACCTTCACATACGTTAAACTTACGAGTGTTTCTTACGCGTCCTTCTCCTGGATCCAAGCGTAACATAACTTCGCCGAGTGAGAGGATGTCGTATTTACAGTCTGCAGCATTTTTGATTTTCATTTTTTCTTTTCCTTTGTTTTATATTCAATTTATAATAAATGATGCTCAACCATAAGGGGAGGACTTGTATTATACTTTCAGACTAATATCGTTGAATATTATAACTTGGAACATTTTTCTATGTGTGGATGTGTTCTTGCTGTAGTTGTTATTCTTAATTGTACTCTTTAATCTGTTTCTGATAAGGTGAAAAAATGGCGAATAAACTCATTAGGTTCGGACGACCACAGGATCGTCCTTCTTTATTAAAAGAGATAGCCGTGCTAGGGCACAGGCAGGTGACGGAAGTTAGTAGAAATGCGATGCTGCCCCATATGAATCAGCGTTTCGAGATTTCTTACCTCGTATCAGGGACTTTAGAGTGGTTGATAAACGATGAATTAATTGTCACTCGACAAAATGATCTTTTGGTAACTTTCCCCGAAGATAAATTAGCTCTTTTGGGGGGCACTTCATGGTGAGTGATGCGTATTTTATGCAGATTGACTTAGATCATGATGGTTTTTTGAGTAAAGAAGATCGTGAATTATTTAAACGAAAGTTATATGCAGTTGAGGGCCGTAAAATTTCCTTGCCAACAGATAGGAGCGTTTTATTTGAGAAGTTACTCAGCGAGCATGAACGTCAAGATGTGTTTTCTGAAGGTTTGTGCAATGGTTGGTTACACGAAATTCTTACCATGGTTATCCGTCGTTCAGAAGGTTGGGAAGCCAAGACCTATTTAAATGAATATAATATTTTCAAAAAGAGTTTATTAACGTATTTAGAGAGCCATGTATCGCGATCCGATATAAAAGTACAAGAAATCGCAACGCATTTTAATTATTCTGAAAGTCATTTTCGTTTTCTATTTAAAAAGATATTTAAGACTTCGCCGGTTGATTTTGTACGGCAATTTAGGGTAGATACTGCTCAGCGTTTAATTAGAGAAGGGCGTTTTTCAATTACTGAGATTGCTTTTAAGGTAGGTTTTTCTAGTTCACAGTACTTTTCCCAAACATTTAAAAAAGAATTGGGTATGAGTCCTAGGGAATATAGAAAGTCTTTAAAGCTCGAAAGTGGACGCATACAGGATATGACCACGAGTATTTATTTTATGGATCAGCATTTCCCCGATAAAAAATAGAGCTTTGAAATCTCTTTGTAGGCTTTGCAAAACTGATCTTATCTTTTAGCTTGCGGATGAATTTATGATTATTAAGGAAAAGACATGAAAACTGAACATTTGGATTTAATGCTCGACTCAGCATTAACTAAAGCCTGTGAAAAACTTGAGAAGAATGAGACCCTTTATCCCTATGTACTAGTGATGGATAAAAATGCCTATGTTGAATTCAATGATGATTTTGATCAAGCAGTGTATGAAAGTGACCCTGAAGAGTTAATCGAGGATTTATTCCTGCGCTTGAAAAAGCGAGCTGATGAAGAAGATATCTACGGCGCGGGCTTAGTGTGTCAGGTAAAAGTTAAGCATCCTGAATATGGTGAGTATTGCAGTGCAATTGAGGCACATGTCGAATATAAGGATGGAAGTGCTTATGACTGTTTTTTACCTTACAATAAAAAAGATGATAAGATTGAGTACGGCGAAATATTTTCTAGCGAAATTGATCCCAAGATTTTTTCCACTCAGAAATAAAGAGGCGTTAGGCTAGGGCTTATTTTATCTTTGTCGTCTTTGAAAGGGTCAATGAGATCGTAAGCGGGGATCATTGAGGGATACTGATAGTCAATTTTTTTCATATCCCCCTCGCTTGCGTACTTAGAAAAGAGTTGTTCGTAATAATAACAAATAGCAGCAAGTCTGGCGCGAATGATGCGCTCTTCTTGTGGGTCAATTATGTTATTTTTATCAATGTCGGAACTGAATATGAGGCTCAGCTTTTTTCTGATTTTCGAAGAGCCTCTAACTTTGTATTTTTCAAATTCTTCTAAGGCTACTACGATCCATGAATTTTGTTCATCGAGTGAAAATTTCAGGTCGTTATTGAGATCAATTTTAAGTATATCTTGCTTGTCTGCAAAGCTGTAAAATGAAAAAAATAGCAGACAAAGTGTAGCTAGCTTCATCGGCGGGTTCTTGATAGCTCTTCATAGCAAAGTAGGAAAGATACAGTGCCGATAGTTACAACATCTCCAGGGATGACGATACTACGACTTACTTTTTCTAAATTAACCTTAGTGCCATTAATACTTTTCAGGTCTTCCAGCATAACTGATTTATCTCGAATACTGATTTTCGCATGTCTACGTGATACAGAGATATCTTTAATCATGAGATCGGACTCTTCGTTTCTCCCGATGACAAGGTTACGTAGGCCTGGAGTTAAAATAATGGGTGGCAGTTGACTGCTGACCGGCATGAGTTTAAGTCTTTGCTTAGTATTATGAGCATCAGTTAGAGCCTGACGATGAGTGTCTGGTGTGCCGGTGACAACTACGTCAAAGCGAGTTTTTCCCGCAGTGATACTAATCGTGTTGGTAATAGCGGTATTGCCAGAAATTCTGTGATCTCCAATAAATACACCAGGGTGGCCTTTGGTTAAGTCTTCTATGTATAGGCCGACTTGACTCCAATAAATGATGAAGTGAAATGGGTTAAGCGAATCCATGCGAAAGTCGCAACTAGCATGAGATCCGGCTAAAATAGGGGCCATCGTACTTGATCGAGCTTTGTTTCGATAGCTTAATGTTACGCAGGCATCATCAACATAGGGCTCTGGGATATTGTTGAGTATAGAGCGTTTGAGAGTTTGAGTGTCGGTTTCGTCGTAGTCTTTACTGTCCAAGCCAATGTGAATGATCCAGCTATTGCCACATTTGATTGCGGTACGAGATTCAGATGTGGTAGTGAGTTGTCTAGACTTTATGCCGTTGAAGGATAATGCGTCACGAACGCCTGTGTCCATGAAGGTCCAGCGGCCTTTGAAATGGATAGAGCGCACCTGTGTTTCGGAAATGGATTTATCATTAATATGACATTCATTATTTTTTCCGCGACCAAAATTAAAGATTACATCATCTTCTCGTATGGGAGTCATGCGAATGCCCTTTTCGTCAATGACGTAAAAGGAAGGGCTGAAGCCTCCGCTAGCTTTTGTTGATTGCTTTGTGACAGGAATGACTTCGTGTTCTACGTCTGCAACAAATTCTGTATTTGGATCGAATTGATTTGGATCAATGGCGAATGGATCTAGTTGAACAAGAGTTTTTTGGTGATCGGATTCACTTGATTCACTTGATTCACTTGATTCACTTGATTCACTTGATTCACTTGATTCACTTGATTCACTTGATTCACTTGATTCACTTGATTCACTTGATTCACTTGATTCACTTGATTCACTTGATTCACTTGATTCACTTGATTCACTTGATTCACTTGATTCACTTGATTCACTTGACGGAAGGGATGCTTGTTCGCTGTTGGCATTGAGTAGAGTTTCGCGATCGCTGTCTACGGTGTGTTTAAGTAGTTCTTCTTGTACTGAAGCAGATTCATCACTGGTGTTGAGTGGTGATATTGCTTTGCAGGTGCTGGTGTCAGTGAAACGTTTTTTCTCGAGAGTAATGGGGGCGTCATCCATAGGATTAATTTCTGGCTCAGGCTCATCATCGTTCGCGGTAGGTTCTTCATCAGTATTCTCAAGAGCTTCGATTTCTTTTTTGAGTTGTTCTTCTTTTTTGACTTTATCTTCGTATTCAACCCAGCGCTTTTCATCTTCTCTTTCGTGTGCTTCAACGAAGCTCGCTTCTTCCTCATGGCGTATTTGATCTTCTCGCCTAGCGTGTTCGAATTGGAGTTTTTCTTGTTGGAGTTTTTTACGTTCTTGGTCGAGACGTTCTTCCAGTTCTTTTAAGCGCTGTTCTTGCATTTCTTCGAGTTTGCGAAGTTTATCTTCTTGCTCGATAATTTCTGTGCGTTTACGCTCTTCTATTTCATAGAGGTTTTCTTGGTGTTGCACATAGGTGGCGAGTGGATCAAGAGATTCAATTTCTTCGAGGGTCTCTTGTGCTCTTTGGGCATGTTCTTGCTGAGCTGAAGTAGATTTTATTTTTAGCTGGTGACTATTGGCTTGACTGGAAGGTTTTAGCAGTTTGAGTTGGTGATCATTAGAAGACTGGTTATCGGAACGCGGAGAAACAATCTTTAAACCTTGAGATTGTTGTCCGGGGGTTTTGATTTTTAATCCGCGGGGAAGGGGTCTGTCTTCTGGATAATGAGTACTCATGTTCTTATTATAATTACTTGTCTATGCTAAATTCAAATTTAAAATTAGATTTCTTTTTTGTTGCGGTAATAGATTCTTTACAGAGACAGCATTTTAGCTCGTCGCCTTCCTCCAGTTCATAGCCAGTTCGTGCTTGAGTTTCGACTTCACAGTGGGGACATTCATAAAAGTATCCAGGCATAGGACCACAATGTCCTCCGCCACAACAATAATCGGGTGTAAGTGTTATTTCCATAGATTGCGCTTTATTTAAGTTTTAACATTACTATTGACCGGCGTATTATATACATAAAACAACTCTCTTACAACATGGACTTGACCTAAATAAAAGGAGATTTAAGTTCAATTGAGTTATTAATTTAGTTTAAGTGAAGAAAATATGGAACAAGTAAAAATAAATAGAAAGACATCGGAAACAGAAATCGAATTAGATTTGAATCCTTTTTCCGGTACGGGCTACACGATTGACACAGGGATACCGTTTTTTGATCATATGCTAACTCATATTGCCAAGCATGGTCAAATGGACATGGTTTTAAAAGCCGTGGGTGATATAGAAGTTGATTTTCATCATACCGTTGAAGATGTGGCAATTGTTTTAGGCCAAGCTTTTGATAAAGCGACGACAGACATGACGGGCGTGACTCGTTATGGAAGTTTTACTTTGCCAATGGAAGAAGTTTTATGTACTGTGGCAGTAGATATTCGTAAGTCACCTCATTTTGAATACCGAGTTCCAGAAGTTTTTGTTGGGCTCATGGGTACTTTTGATTGTGAACTCGTCAAAGAGTTCTTTCGAGCGCTATCTATTTTTGGACGTATGAATATCCATGTACTCGTTCATTATGGTGATAATAAGCATCATATTTCAGAAGCGATTTTTAAGTGTTTTGCCAAAGCTTTTGCGATTGCAGCATCAAAAGATGGCACTTCGAATCTGTATTCTACCAAAGGTTCTCTATAAAAAAAACAATTCCACAACTTGACTTTATTTCTCATTGGGATTATTCATTTCACAAAATTAATTTTTAAAAGCTAAATCTTTAAGGAAATAAATCGTGAGCAAATATCGAGTATGGTATGATGGTGAACCAGAGTATACAGAGTTCGACACTCTAGCAAAGGCCCTCAAATATGTACGTAAGACTAAAGTACTTGATGAATCAAATTCTGGATTAGAAGAATGTACTGATGGTTACTGGGATGAATGGATGGATAGTGATGATCAAGAAATACATGATCATTTATACATGTACGGTGGGAAATCACCTTACTTGAAGAAAAGTGCGGTAAAATCAGAACCCGTTCGTCCATCAATAATGGATACAGTGAGTTTCAGTCGTGAAGATCTTATCGCATCACTTGAAGAAGATGATGAAGATGAAGAAAGCGAAGAAGATGATGAAATCACTGATCCGGAAGATGAAGAAGAAGCTTTGGATGAAGAGTCTCTCGACGAAAGACTGATGAATGTGATTGGTGTATCTCCGAAGACAACAACGGAGGTAACTACTGAAGCTGGTAGTGATACTGAGACGCCTGAAGAATTTATCGGCGAAGATGAAATGTCTGAGTTTGAAGATGACGTAGATGAAGATCTTGAAGTTGAAGACGAAGACGAAGACGAAGAGAAATAATTCTTAGAACAATTTTTATAAGGCGGGCTTGTCCCGCCTTTTTTTTGCTATGACGAGACTTGAATATCCAGAGATTTTTTTAACGCGCAGCCATTTAAATGACTTGCCTAATACCCCTTTGCCTGAAGGCTATTATTTCAGGAATTATCAATTCGAAGATGAAGAGAATTGGTTTAGGATTTATGAGGCCTCAGATAATTATAACAAAGTTTATTCAACGACTTTTCGTGAATACTTTGGTGCAAAAGTAAAAAAATTAGAACAAAGACAAATTTATATATGCAATCAAGAAGGTCTTGCTGTGGCCACTGCAACTGCCTGGAATGATGAAAACTTTCATGGTGAGCACTGGGGAAGAATTCATTGGCTTGCAGTGCATCCCGATTTTCAAGGCTTAGGTTTAGCGAAGTGTTTGTTGAATCAGGCGATGCAACGCTTGAAAGCATGTGGTCATGAAAAAGCCTATTTACGGACTTACACCATGCGTGAAAAGGCTATTAAGCTCTATCTCAATTTTGGTTTCACGCCTTTGATTAGTTCTGTTAATGATGAAGAAGTATGGAAATCAGTGGCAAAAAAAGTTGATCACAAATTACTTGCGACTTGGAGAGATCAATAAGTCGTCTAAATTATGATTAATCATGATTTTATAGGAGTCTTATATGAGTACAATTTTTTCTAAAATTATTGCTGGTGAAATTCCTGCGGACGTGGTTTATGAAGATGAGCACTGCTTAGCCTTCAAAGATATAAACGCCATAGCACCGATGCATATCTTGTTAATCCCAAAGAAAGAGCTCGTAAACTTATCTGATGCGAAAGAATTGGATAAAGAATTGCTTGGGCACATGATGCTTAAAACAAAAGAAATAGCAGATTCACAGGGCTTTGAAGATTATCGAGTTGTGACAAATAATGGTGCAGGAGCTCAGCAGAGTGTTTTTCATTTACATTTTCATATTATTGGCGGAAGAAGCCTAAACTGGCCTCCAGGATGATAGCTCGTTCTAAACTTTTATTTTCGAATGATAAAGAACTTTAAAAGTGAGCGTGAAGCAATATGAGCTATGAAAGAGATGTCTTACTGAAAATGACTGATGAAGAGTTATTAAATCGTTGTAAGACGGATCACTATATTGCTACCGGCAATGGTGGTCAAAAACGCAATAAAACTTCCAGTGCAGTTCGCTTGACGCTTAAAGATACATCCATTTCTGCAACGGCGTCAGAAGACCGTCAGCAATCGGTGAACAAGAAGAGGGCACTTCGTAAGCTGAGGTTGGCAATCGCTATGGAAATGAGGCAAGAGGCTCAGCAATGGCAGGGGCAGCTAGATATGAATCCCAAAAATGCGCAGTACCCCTTATTTATCGCAGCTCTCACCGATAATCTATTTGATAAGAATTGGCAGGTTTCCGAAGTAGCGAAATCAATGGATCTTTCCACGGGAAAGCTGATTAAGATTATCGCCAAGGACGATACCCTATGGCAGTTCGTGAACAAAGAACGACAAAAAAACGATTATAAGCCACTGAAGAAGTAGTTTCGGAATAAGCTCAAGTTGAGATGATCTAGGAATCATAGTTTACTGGTGGTACGGAATAGATTTTGGCGAAAAATAATAAATGAGATTTCTCCAGATCAGGAACTCAGTCATGGAGAAACGAATCTGGATAATGCTATACTTAAACTTACTTGCTAGAGATTGACCAAGGTTTTGCGTAAATCGCAAATTATTTGACCTTATGTCAATGAGCAGGGGCAGAAACGAAATATGAAGGTACTGAAATAAAGTTATGAGTCAGAATCAAAGTATGTGGTCAGTAAGTCAGGTGGCAATGGCCGTGCGCCAAGTCTTGGAGCAGGGGGTTAAGCCCTTCTGGGTCAAAGGCGAGGTCTCGAATTTAACCATCCATACCTCTGGTCATGTATATTTTTCAGTCAAAGATGCCAAGTCCCAAGTCTCCTGTACTTATTTCAATGGTGCTCAACAAGCGCGATCTTTTCATATGCAAGATGGTATGGAAATTGAGCTTTTTGGCAGCTTAACTTATTTTGCACCCTCGGGTAGAACTCAGATTATTGTTAGAGATCTCAGGCCAGGTGGCGTCGGCAAGTTACAGTTAGAATTTGAGATGCTCAAAAAGAAACTCAATGATGCGGGATTATTTGATCCAAAGAGAAAAAAACGACTGCCTTTATTTCCAGAAAAAATTGCGGTCGTGAGTTCCGCTAATGGCGCCGCCCTACACGATTTTTTACAAGTATTAAATCGTCGCTTCCCCGGCAAAGAAGTTTATTTGTTTCCCGTAGCCGTTCAAGGAGAAGGCGCAGCAAAAAAAATTGCTGGCGCGATTCATCGTTGTAATTTGTTGGATGCAGCGGATGTCATTGTCCTGACTCGTGGTGGCGGGAGTATAGAGGATTTATGGGAATTTAATCAAGAGCATTTAGCTTACGCAATAGCCGATTCACATATCCCGATAATTTCTGCTGTGGGTCACGAGGTTGATTTTACAATATCGGATTTTGTAGCAGATTTTCGAGCTCCAACGCCTTCTGCGGCGGCCGAATTGGTGATTAAAAGTCGTAGTGAATTCAGCAATGATTTAAATAGCAAGATCAAAAATTTAAGTAATAATTTTGATTTGAAACTCTATGCCTTAAAGCAGCAGTATGTAAAAGTTCGTCATCGTTTAATGCTGAGCAATCCCGAGAAGAAATTACAAATGCAATCGCAGCATGTGGATTTCTTACAAGTGAAACTTGTGAAAGCGATGGAAGCACGCTTGCTTTATCACAGTCAATTAACGGCCAATTTGAAACAAAGAATGAAGGCCTGTTCACCAGATTTAGAAAGACATAGGACGGAACTTAAATCCTTGGAAGCAAGGTTGAGTATAGCCTTTAAAAATCATTTAATTAATAAAGAAAATAAACTTAAATCCTTATCTAAGAATTTAGAATTATTAAACCCTCAGGGGACTTTAGATCGTGGCTACAGTATAGTGCGTTATAAAGGAGAGATTCTGCATTCTAGTACGGAAGTCGCTCAGGCCGATATCATAGATATACGTTTGGCTAAGGGCTCATTAACCGCAAAAGTAGAAGGGAAGACCGAGTCATGAAAGAAAAGAAATTTGAAGAAGCCTTAGGCGAATTAGAACAAATCGTGCAAGAAATGGAGCTCGGTGAGTTAAGTCTTGAAGAAAGTTTTAAAAAATTTGAGAAGGGCAATGCACTAGCAAAAGTATGTGCCGGTAAATTAACAGAAGTTGAGAAAAAAGTTAAGGTCCTAAAAGGCATTAGCGAAGAAGGACCCGAGTGGGAAGATTTAACTTAATCTGAGTGTCTGATAAATTTAAAATCAGCTTAGTTTAAGAACTGTGCGTGCCATTTGATATGCTCACCGATAAACGATGAGATGAAGTAGTAAGAATGGTCGTAGCCTTCTCTATCATTTAAAATTAAATTAAGCTTATTTTCTGCGCAGACAGTTTTTAAGGAGTCAGTTTTCAGCTGATCTTCTAGGAAATTATCTGCGAGTCCTTGTTCAACTAAAATATGATCTACTTTATTTCCCTGCTTAATAAGTTCGACCGCATCCCATTCCGACCATTGAGTTTGATCATCACCCAAGTAGGTAGTAAAAGCTTTTGTTCCCCAAGGGCAGTCGAGAGGATGAACGATCGGTGCAAATGCCGAGACGGACTGATATTGCTGGGGGTTTTTCAAAGCGCAAATTAAAGCTCCATGACCGCCCATGCTATGTCCTGAAACAGAGGCCTTATCATTGCAAGGAAAGTTAGTTTTAATAATTCCGGGAAGTTCTTTCACAACATAGTCATACATCTGGTAGTGATCCTTCCAGCCTTCACTTGTGGCATTTAAATAGAAGCCTGCGCCACAGCCGATATCCCATGCATCTTTAATATCCTTGACGGATTCGCCCCGAGGACTTGTGTCTGGAGCGACAACAATGATGCCATGTTCGGCAGCGTATCTTTGAAAGCCAGATTTACTGGTAAAGTTATCCGCAGTACAAGTGAGGCCCGAAAGCCAGTACAAAACAGGGCATTTTTTTTCCTTGGCTTGTGGAGGAATGAAGATCGAAAAAGTCATTTCACAATTGAGTGCCGAAGACTGATGAGAATAAAATAATTGCTGACCATTAAAAATAAGATTTTCAGACTTTTTTTCAATCATTGAATTTACCTGTTGATTTTTATTATTTATCAATAAAATTAACATCAGATAAATTTTAATAAATAGCTAAAGAGATAAAAGATGAAATCTAAAGCAGCAGTAGCCTTTGCGGCAGGCAAGCCACTCGAGATTGTAGAAATTGATGTAGAAGGCCCAAAAGCCGGAGAAGTTTTAATTAGAAATGTAGCATCAGGTGTATGCCATACAGATGCCTTTACATTGTCTGGTGATGACCCTGAGGGCGAGTTTCCAGTGATTCTAGGACATGAGGGCGGAGCCGTCGTTGAAGCAATCGGAGCAGGGGTTACAAGTGTTGTGCCTGGCGATCACGTTATTCCTTTGTATATCCCCGAATGTGGGATATGCAGATTTTGCTTATCGGGAAAAACTAACCTTTGTCAAGCGGTACGAGCGACGCAGGGTAAGGGTGTGATGCCTGATGGCACGAGCCGTTTTTCTTACAATGGTAAAAAACTACTTCACTATATGGGAACTTCGACTTTCTCTCAATACTCTGTAGTGGCAGAAATTTCCTTAGCGAAAATCAATAAAGCAGCACCCCTAGAAAAAGTTTGTCTCTTGGGTTGTGGAGTTACTACGGGCATTGGTGCGGTTCTCAACACAGCGAAAGTAGAGCCAGGTTCTACAGTAGCGGTTTTTGGTATGGGCGGAATTGGTCTTTCAGTGGTTCAGGGTGCAGTTATGGCACAAGCGGAAAGAATTATTTGTATTGATATCAATGAAGATAAATTTGAAATGGCCAGAAGTTTAGGCGCAACTGATTGCATAAATCCTAAAAATTATGATTTGCCCATTCAAGATGTCTTAGTTGAGCTTACTGATGGTGGCGTTGATTATTCTTTTGAATGTATCGGCAATACACAAGTGATGCGTTCAGCTTTAGAGTGTTGTCATAAAGGCTGGGGAAAATCTGTTATTATTGGTGTTGCAGGTGCAGGACAAGAAATTAGTACTCGTCCTTTTCAATTAGTGACGGGCCGTCAGTGGATGGGCTCAGCTTTTGGTGGAGTGAAGGGTAGAACGCAATTACCTGGTATGGTAGAAGATTACATGGCGGGAAAAATTGAAATTGATCGCATGATTACTTATTCTATGCCCATCGAAGAAATCAATCATGCCTTTGACTTAATGCATCAAGGTAAAGCTATCCGCTCAGTAGTGACTTTCTAAAGAAGTCACCAGTCTAAGTTAGAAATAAAAAAGGCCTCAATACGAGGCCTTTTTTTATAAGTTGAGTAGTGTGATCATGTTTTCTTTAATGATTTCACCCATATTTTTGCACTTTAAAAAGCTTTTAGTCTTGTGGAACTCAGCGAGTTCTGTTCTGAGTTGTAAAATATTTTCATCTGCCGCGAGTTTATCTTTGCTCATGCATCGAACGAGGCTTTTGACCTGTTGCTTTGAATAGAGAAAGCGACGGTTAATAATATTGCGCTCTTCGCGTTGGTACTGACGTACGGTCTCAGGATTTAAGAGATCCATACAAAGTTGGACAATTTTTTGATTCTCAGGGAAAAATTGAGGTAAGTAAACCTGAACTTTGCCTTCGTGACAAAATTGATCAAAATCAATCGGTCGAACTCGGTATTGATCTTCTTCTACATCGGGAGTGACCGTTACAACGTAATTATATGAACGCATATCACCAATTAAAGAGGTGAAGCAACGTTCGTTAAATTTGACAAATTCCTTACAAAGACGCACGGGATTAACAGTTTTCTGCGAGAGATTATGTTCAATAAAATGATCACCGGGAATGCCAATGATATGCTCTTCGATTAGAGTGCTATGGTCAACCATATAATTGACGCGATTAGGAGATAAAAGTCCTTCAAATTCGAGGCCATAGATACGGGAAGCATCGGCTTTTTTGACATAGAAGTGATCGCGATTATCATTAAATTTATTGATAACGCGAATTCGGAAAGGACGCGAGTTGGCAAAAGCACAGTAGTCAATGCGATCAATACTCAAATGTTCAATAATGGATTTATCACCACCTGCTAATAGTGTCACATAAATTTCGATTAAAGCCTTTTCGAGGATGATTTGATCTTGAGTGGGGTAAATAACTGTTTCCCATAAAGTAGGTTCGTCATCTTTGTCGTACACGGGAAGAGAATCTTGGAATCGTAGTAAATCTTCGTAGTCGAGCGGTAATTGAAAATGTCGACTATGCGCTTCAAGGTACTGAGCAAAGTTATCAGTGATCTTGATGATAGGTTTTTTATTTTTTATAAGTATCATAATTGAGAGCTTTGTTTGAGATGGATTTAGCTCAACATACCATTGAGGTGTATAATACCCAATGATTATTAATCCTTAAATTGAAATTATTTACTTATGTGGAAACAACAGACAATTCGCCTTGGCGCGAAAGCTCGAGGATTTTATCTGATTACTAGAGAAATCGAGCAGGAATTGGAAGGGCTCGATCAGTATAGGATTGGTGTACTTCATATATTTATTCAGCATAGTTCAGCATCACTCACTATCAATGAAAATGCGGATCCCACCGTTCGCGTCGATTTTGAAAGTCACTTTAATAAAATGGTTCCTGAGAATGCACCTTATTATTTACATACTTGCGAAGGGCCAGATGATATGCCTGCCCATTTAAAATCATCAATTCTGGGGTCCAGTTTAAGTATACCGATAAAGAATGGTCGGCTCGCACTGGGAACTTGGCAGGGGATATATCTTTGCGAACACCGCGATTACGCTTCGGGACGTAGCTTGGTATTAACTCTCAATGGCGACTTAGCTTAGAGGAGTTACTCATAACGAGGGGCAAAGCCTCTTAGTCGCCTGGTTAAGGATTGGCAAATCCTTACAGGGAGAGCTCGAGAGGGACCGCGTCCTTCTCGTATGCGCAGCATCATGCCCTCTCTTCTGGATAATCGTATTTCTATTTGAGTCAAGACTGATTTTCGGAATACCCTATTTTTTGAATTAGAGTGAAAGGTTTATCACTTAGCTGAGAATATCTAATATGTTTATGAAGTGAAAGACTAAAAAGATAAGATGGATAAGCGAATGAATAAATTTAGACAAATACTCTTTTATGCTTTGTTTTTGACGCTGGTAATTTCGGCGCAAAAAAAACCAAATATCGTACTCATCTACGCGGATGACCAAGGCTGGAAAGATATCGGTTATCAATCAGATGGTGAATTTAAAACCCCTGTTCTCGATAAGCTAGCAAGTGAGGGCATGATTTTTACTGATGCCTACACCAACGCAGCCAATTGCCAACCTGCACGGGCCTGTCTCCTTTCAGGGAATTATACACCACGCCATCACGTTTTTGCTGTAAATAGTACGAATCGTGGTCCCTCATCTAAAATGCGCCTCATCCCCATTCCTAATCGTGATGGCCTCGCAGTCGAAAATATCACAATAGCAGATGCTTTAAAAGAAGCAGGCTATGCAACAGGGCATTTTGGTAAGTGGCATCTTTATGAGAAAGGCGGGAAAAATACCCCAGGAGGCGGAGGGGCATTACCAAGTCAGCAGGGCTTTGATGTCACTTATGATAGCTTTGGTGAGGGTGAACATCCCGAAGGAGCCAAGGGGAATCTCAAGGGGCCCAGCAATGATGCCAAAGGCGTTTATACGCTTTCAAGAAAAGCCTGTGAATTTATGGAGGCCAATAAGGATAAGCCTTTTTTCGTTTATCTCGCTCACCATGCACCTCATGGTCCTGTTCAGGCGCGTGAATCAACACGTAAAATGATCAGTGATACTTACAAAGCCTGTATCTATGACCTAGATGATAGCGTCGGTCACGTACTTAAGAAAATTAAAGAGCTCGGTCTCGAAAAGGATACTCTAGTTATCTACACCAGTGATAATGGCAGTGGTGCAAAATCACAGGAACCCTTACGAGGCAAAAAGGGTTGTTATTATGAAGGAGGCATACGCGAGCCGATGATTGCTTATTGGCCTGGTGTGATCGAAGCAGGCTCGGTGAGTTCCGTCCCAGTGATGCAAATTGATTACTTTCCCACCTTTCTCGATATGGCAGGTGTTAAAAGTTCAAAAATTCTCGATGGTGAAAGTTTGATGCCTCTTTTGACTCAAACTGGCAAATTGAAGCGTCAATCGCTTTTCTGGCATATGCCCGGTTACCTTGATAAAGCTGTGCTTCGTGGACGTGATAAAATCTTTCGAACTCGTCCGGTTACAGTGATGCGCAAAGGGCGCTGGAAAATGCATCTTTACCTCGAGGAATGGCTTCTCGACGGAGGAAGGGCTGGTTTTCCAGATAACAAGGCAATTGAACTTTACGACCTAGAGCATGATCGCGGCGAGTATAAGAATATCGCCACTGAAAAACCTGAATTAGTGGATCAATTACTGACAGAATTACTGGAGTGGCATGGTACGTGCGAGGCTCCGATTCCTACGGAAAAGAACCCTGCGTATGGAATTGAAGAGCCATCAAAAGGCAAGAAATCAAAAAATAAGCGTAAAAATAAAAAGGAAAGCAAATGAATAAAAGCTTGATGAAAAATAAAATAATAAGTTCACTCCTATTCCTAGCACTTTCCTTAATGACTTATGGAGAGGATAGCAAGCCGAATATAATTTTTATCATGGCAGATGATTTAGGTATCGGTGAAATCGGCTGTTATGGTTTTAACGACATTATCAAAACACCGCATATCGATAGTCTCGCTACAGAAGGAACCATGTTTACTCAGGCTTATACGGGTTCACCAGTTTGCGGACCATCACGCTGTGTCCTTCAAACGGGAAAGCACTCAGGTCATGCCCGCCGCCGTGATAATACCTCTACAGATGGTAATAAAACCCTCGTCCCACTTAAAGCAGCAGATTTTACTATTGCAGAAATGCTCAAAGATGCGGGATACGCAACAGGCGGTTGTGGCAAATGGGGTCTCGGAAATGCCGGTACGAGCGGTAGTCCAGATAAGCAGGGTTATGATCATTTTTATGGTTATCTCGACCAAAAGAAAGCGCATAAATATTATGTGGATACGCTGTGGAAGAATGGTAAAGATGTTCCAGTGGAGCGCATTGATGGCAAGCCGCGTTACTCACATGATTCGATGGCGGATGACATGCTCAAATGGATTGAAGATAATCATGAAAAACCATTTTTTTACTACGCAGCTTTTACGATTCCACATAATGAATACAAGGTTCCCGATTTGGGGATTTATGCAGAGGTCAAAAATCTGAGCCCGACAGAAAAAATATTTGCGGCCATGATTACTCGCATGGACTCAGATGTAGGACGCCTGATGGCACTTTTGAAAAAATTGGAGATCGATGATAATACCATTGTTTTTTTTACGAGTGATAATGGACCAGCCAAGATTTGGAAAGACGATAAATTTAATTCTCGGGGTGATCAGCAGGGGATTAAGCGCTCCTTATTTCAAGGGGGAGTCAATGAGCCGATGTTAGTGCGTTGGCCTGGGAAAATTCCCGCTGGAAAAGTAAGTGATTTCAAATGGGTTTTTTATGATATAATGCCGACATTTGCGGAAATGATTGGCATCTCCAAGCCAGAATCTACAGATGGAATATCAGTCTTGCCCACGTTACTCGGGAAAAAACAAAAGCCCCATGACTTCATTTATTGGGAGTTTTATTCGGGTTTTCAGCAGTCAATCATTATTGGCGATTACAAAGGCATTCGATTTGGTACTAAGGATGCAATGCAGCTTTATAAATTAAGCGATGACCGCAAAGAAGCTAATGATATCGCTTCTTCTTATCCTGAGCTCGTTTCACGTATGACTAAGATCATCGATAGAGAACACGTCGATGATACTCATTGGCCAACAAAAGAGCACAAAGCTTCTAGTAAAAAAGGAAAGAAAAGCAAAAAGAGTGGCAAGTCTAAGAAAGGCAAGAAAGCTTAGCGAGGGACGAAATTCTGAAGAGAAGATGCCCCACGCTATTTTCTTAGCTTCCTATTTTCATTCTTCTTAAGAGTTCACTTTGATTAGAGCAGATTTATCAGCTGAATCGGTGACGTTATTTGTGCATCTCAGAGCAGTGGAGTCGTGAATCCTTTCATATAAAATTCTTTCCAGTTTCGGGGATATTGGATTTTCATAATGATAGAAATTAAATCATCCGAAATTTTCATCATTTTGACTTTTCAGAAAAGAAAAAAGAGATTAATTTAAGGTGTCAAAATAATAAAATAATTTTTGATCTTAGCATATATTGATATGATCAACGCATAGATTTTTTTTTGATAATTTTTCAGTAGATTCAAAGTATTAATTAACATCAATTATTATCATAAATAAACAGCGTTTATAGATTAACAGGAATACAGTATGCGAATAGGTTTTATTATTGAAAACTGGGAGAAAATCGATCCTCCAAACAGTTCTACATTGGCAATCATCAAAGAGTGTCTATTACGTAAACATAGGGTTTCGATCCTTTACACAAATGACTTAACTGTACGTGATAACATCGTCCATGGCTTTGTAAAGGAGCTAAGCTATGAGGGGAAGTTCACGGAAAACATCACAAGTTTTTACAAGAAGATTCAGGTAGAACGTAAACTTATCGCCTTACATGCTTTTGACTGTATCATGATGCGTAAAGATCCTCCAATTAATCCAATTGTCTTTAACTTCCTTGATGCTATTAAAAATGAGACTATTATCATTAATGATCTCGATGGTATTCGTAAAGCGAATAATAAACTCTATACGACGACTTTTCATGATCCTAGTGGAAGTTTTCTACCTGAGACCCATGTTTCTGGTAGTAAAGCCTATATTAATCGTATTATTGATGAATCTAATCACGAAAAAATGATAATGAAACCACTGGATGGGTCTGGTGGTCGCGGGGTAATTGTACTGGAAAAAAATGCTCGTACAAACATCAACTCTCTGCTTGATTTCTATCTTGATGAGTCGAAAGATAGTTACGTAATCCTCCAAGAATTTATTGAAGGGGCGGAAGAAGGAGATGTTCGTGTAATCATGCTGAATGGTAAAGCTATTGGAGCGTATCAACGTAGACCAGCAGATGGAGAAATCCGTGCTAACATTCAACAAGGTGGTTCCGCGCACAAATATGAATTGACAGAGAGCCAAAAGCGCATTTGTAAAAAAATAGGAACTAAACTTCTTGCAGATGGTTTATTCTTTGTAGGTCTCGATATGATTGGTGACAAAATTCTGGAAGTCAATGTTCTCAACCCTGGGGGAATCACCAATATAAATCGTTTAAATAAATTAAAACTACATCGGCAAGTAGTAGATTTTTTCGAAGAAAAAGTAGATGAAAAGATCGAAAAACGTGTAGAGTTGGAGTATTTACTGAAACATCTCAGCGAACTTAGAAGCTAATATATATAAGAAGATCTGACTAAGTATACTTCTTATATATACTCAATTTCTTCCTTGAATCCTATTGCCTAAGAGATAGGATTTAGGGATAAAAGCTTCACTAGTGAATTAGAAAGTGGCGTTTGGGTTAAATTAGTTTCGACCCAAGCACCACTGATTCACGATGCTCAAAATTATATATAAATGATTTATTTCGCGTCTCAGATAAGTGGGGATGGTGGCCAACAAAAGAGCATAAAGCTTCTGGTAAAAAAGGAAAGAAAAGCAAAAAGAGTGGCAAGTCTAAAAAAAGTAAGAAAGCTTAGCGAGGGACGAAATTCAGAAGAGAAGATGCCCCACGCTATTTTCTTAGCTAGCTATTTTTTGAACGAATTTAATTAAGGAAGGCAATGGTGAGTTTATCCTCGAGGCCTTCTTTGGCTAATAGATCAATTATATTGATGAGCTGTTCTGTTTTTGCATTGCCTTCGAGTTTGAGACAAATTTTGCTTGAACTACCTGCAGTGTTTTTTGCGTAAGTCGCAATAAATTCATTCATATCCGAGGCATGTTTAAAACTATGTCCTAAGCTCGGGAGATGGTAGTGATCTTTCATCACCATGAGGTCAAGATTGGCATCTGTGAGAATAGTGATGTCGGGGGAATGAGAAGGCGCATTTACCGCTACATGAGCTTCTTCAATGACAGGGCTATTGGTAATTAAGAAATACGTTAACAATAGAAATGTAACGTCAATCATTGCCGATAAGGGAAGCTCAGTATCGCCAACTACCACTTTTAATCTTTTCTTTTTCTTTGCCATGATTATCAACCTCGTTTAATTAAGTGAACAGCATAGTGCATTTGCGCCTATTCTTAACTATAGGGTCTGAGCTTTAGCTAAAGCAAGTTTTTATGGGCGGACGGCTTTTGGTTTCTGTAAAGTATTGATATAAAAGGGGAAAGGTATTAGTGGATCGCATGCTTAATTACGATTAAGCAGGTTAGAAGGCTAGATTCTAAATAGGAGAGGGGAATTAAAATTCCACACATTTTGGCTTACTTTCATATGCCCTCCCGCCTTTTTTCTTCCCCCGCATTATTCCTTAAGAACTTTTTTATTTCATTCGAAGTAAAAGATTTCCATGAATGAATAAGATCACTCAAAGAATGCCCCTCATAAGTCTTAATCAAAACATGCACATGATTGGGTATCACCACATACGATATCAAATCATAACACTCCCCATCAAAAAACGTCCAGGTATCTAGGACTATTTGAGCAGAAGCAGGATTTCTAAGCACACAGGAACCGTAGCCCTTATCGAGAAGTCTTTCAATTTCCTTGCGTTCTGAGCATTATTTTGCGGGCGAGACGCCCGCGCTCCCAGGTTTTATTTCCTCATCTTTTCTTTTTATGCAGGCAAGATGCCAGCGCTCCCAGCGCATTTATCTTCGCGCAGGTATTTCTAGGCCATGACGGCTTCCTGATAGACCTCGGATAAAACGTCTTCTATGAAGGTGAACTTAGTCATAATCAATTAGGAATCACGAATGATCCCTAAAGTTTCTCCTTTTAATTTCCTCTTCCACTATCTTTAGTTCCTGCATATCTTCAAAGTCAGCTTGTTCGACCTCTTCCTGTTTGCGCCTTTGTTCAAAAGACTTATAAATTTCTGAGACTTCCTCTTCCACCTCTTTCTTGCTGATACTGCCTTTTCCTTCCAAAAGGGGGAAGTCATTTGAAGAGAGTACTTTATCTACATTTTCCTGCCAGAAACTCATAGTAAATGACTTACGGGTTTTGGCCCGAAGTTCAGCACTCTCCAGGAAAATCGTGACAAGTCTATTTAGGGTGTCTATTTCATCTTCTATCAGGTAATTTTTAGCGATGAATATATCCTGCTTACGAACTACTCGACCTTTCCAGGATGTCAGGGCCATATTGCTCTTATCTGAATCGGCTCTTTCAACGATAAGCTCTGCAGCAGTTTTTTGGGTACTGGCAAAAATCAGTTTATTTTGAGTTTCAGCGAAAAACATCTGAGTCGCTTTATCTGTAGTGTCGTAGTCTGTACTCAAGGCAAATAGATCGCGCACCTTCTGGTAAAAACGCTTTTCGGAAGATCTTATATCGCGGATATTTGCCAGTAATTCATCAAAATAATCGGCACGGCCATCTGGGTTTTTAAGGCGTTCCTTATCCATGACGAAACCTTTGACCATGTATTCTTTAAGATTTTGATTAGCCCAGACTCTAAATTGCACACCGCGTTTACTGCGCACTCGAAAGCCAATCGCCAAGATCATCTCAAGTGAGTAGTGGCTTACTTCATACTTTTTGCCATCAGCGGCAGTTGTAAAGTATTTCTTTATAACTGAATTTTCATCTAACTCATTGTCATTGATAATACTTGTGATGTGCTGGCCGATATTTTGTTTCGAGGTGGAAAAAAGTTCTGCGAGCTGATTTTGTGTCATCCACACCTGGCCATCCTGGGCAAAAAGACTAACCGAAGCTTTGCCATCTTTACTGGTGTAGATAATTATATTTTCTTCTTCTTTCATATTAACTGCATTCCTTCCACTCGATGTATTGTGACTCCATCATGAAATATCTGTCCCCGGGGTTTCGGGGTGAGAGAAAAGCTGTTTGAATCAGCCTGTTTTTTAAACCCATCGCTTTTTGGCCGTCGTTCTCTAAGTGACAACTCTCATCACAATAAATGTTTACAATTCCACTCACTTTAACTCTCCAAAATATCATTATTAAATAAATTCATGGCGTCAAAATGATCTTTTAAATAATCAGACCTGGTAGTCCTGTCATTATGATCAGTTTTCAATTCTCTAACTAAACGTGAATCGTGATTATTATTTTTCATTCCCAATACTAATTCATAGCATTGTGAGATTCCAATATTGAAAGTGGTGATTTTAAGATTCAAAACATCATTGTAAAAACGGTCGGATTTAAGGACGTTAACATCATTTCCGGTCATTCTTTTATAGGCTAGATGTAGGGTTTCGTTCCTAGAACTTTCACTTTTTAAAAAGTAAAAGAAATCTAGTTTTATATCTTCCATTATAACAAAAAGCTGAACTAGAAAAAGATTTAAATTTTTATCACTAGAGTTCATTATTAAAAAGATTTTCGAATACATTCTATTAATTGTTCTGAGTTCAATATTAAAGTCATTAAACAAAGAACTCATAAGACGTTTACTCAGTTCTGGTGAGTTATCAGATTGAGAAATTCGATTGGCGTAAGGCATCGGATATTTCTCAAAGATGAGCTCAATAAATCCACATGTGTCTGGCTTAGGTAATATTGTCTGTTGGTCAAAGAAGCGTTCTAAATACTTAGATGCAGAAAACTCATCACCATAAAACTTTTTAACCGTAGCTGAGAGTTGGTCGTTATCTGTAGCAATGACAAAGATAATATTATCAATCTCAAAAAAATGTTTAATTTTTTCTAGTACTTCAACAGAAAAACTTGGACGGCAGCGATCTAGCTCATCAATGAAGATGAACACTTTGCCATTACTTGATAGGTCTGTTGATTTTTGTAATGAGGTTTTATAATTCTCTAATTCACTTTGTTTGTTCTGAAATGAATCTATTACCTTTTGACCAAACACATCTGTAATAGCATCTACAGTTTCATCTCCAATAAATTTTTTCCCTAAACCAAGAATTAATTTTCCTCCAGTATCTAAAATCGAATTATAAATATCTTTTTGCTTTTGATCGTTTCTCGGTAGGTTATCTGCAATAGTAGCAAAAATAGGTGGGAAAGCATTTTCTTCATGATCATGCTTCCAAGCATTGAAATATATACAAAGCTTATTTTCGGACAATAATTGTTTTTGCCACTCTCTTAGGAAGTACGTTTTTCCAGAACCCCACTCTGAGTCGATATTTAAAACAAAGTCAGATTGAGTATTTTCTAAAAAACGAGTTAAGACTTCTGCAAATTTCGCTCGATCACCATCACGTCCCTTGAAAGCATCACTTTCAAAAGCCGAATCACCTGATGGTGAGTACTCACGATTCTTTAAAGAGTAATTTTCAACCATCAGAGATTCCAACTATTCAAAATTAAGCATTTAGAATTCAACATTATTAGAATTCTCTTTTGAACGCGTTTTTTACTCGGAGAGAACTCATCTTTCCAAAACATATCCCAAATACGATTATTCTTAATTTTATCCGTAATCATTTAGCCAACCCTCGTTTTTTCTTTTAATGCCGCAAGGATTGCGGTGCTCCCAGCGTTTTCGTAAATGCGGGCGAGACGCCCGCGCTCCCAGCAAGTCCTAAATCTCTCATCTTTTTATGCAGGCAAGATGCCTGCGCTCCCAGGTTTTATTTCCTCAGCTTTTTTAATGCCGCATGGAATGCGTGCTCCCAGCTCTTGTCCGCTCGTGTGGCAACACTAAATTAGGGTGAAGATGATAGAAATCATGTGCAAGTTATGGAGAATTATAGAGAAAATATCCATAAATAGGCTCAGATAAAGAAAAAGGCCCGACAAAGTTGTCGTGCCTGACTACGCTACAATTAAGTTAGAATACTAAGTTCTTAAATCAAAGCCAACACGGAGTGTTATTTATCACTACTACTCAAGTAGGTTTTACCCGATCTGTAAATTTTCAAATATAAATTAATTTATCAGCTTTTTTTGGACTTGTGGGTTTCTTTGGTTGAGTGGTTTTTTTTGGCGGCGCGGGTTTGACTGTTTGCGGTAGTTTAACGGAGTCTTCTTCTTTCGAGAGGAATTTTTTTGAAGTCGATGGCAAGAAGGTACTTCTGACACTGCCATCGGCAAAACCGATGTTTGAAAACATTTGTTTTCCATGCTGAGAATGAGTTCCCGCCCAATCAGAATATCCCGAAATCGCGTACTGTCGACTGCCCAAGTTCCTAGGGGCGACGAATTCTCTAATCATAACCGTTGAAGAAGGCTTTGCAACATCAGCTTGTGTTGCCGAGCCCTTAGTCCAGCTTAAGTTTGAGTTGAGTATGTAATTTCTCTTTGGGTAACCAGCAGCATCTATCTGGCTAAATTCCGCGGATGGGCAATAATATAACTTGTCCCCTCCCTGCACATTATTTGGATGAATCCAGTTCCAATACGTCCACCCCAATAACATCTTTCGACCATCATAGCCATCTAAAGCCAAGTAGTCATCCCAGACATCATTTGTACGGTACTTTTTAAGGCCAACAACATAGTGATCTTGGTTGTCATCGGGAACCATCAGTAAAAACGTAGAAACTTGTTTGAGGTTATTGATACATACAGATGTCTTAGCTTTCCTTCTTGCTTTACCAAGGCTAGGTAAAAGTAAGGATCCAAGAATGCCGATGATTGCGACAACTACCAAGATTTCAATGAGGGTAAAATTTTTCTTATTCATAATTTTTCCTTTTTCAATACCTATTTATAGAACTCTATATTCTGTTAATGTGTAAAACACGCATAATAAGCACCTTGCTACTGTATAATTTTTTTATTATGATGTATAATGAATCTAATATGTAAAAATATGCACTATCTCGAGCCTGATGCAGAGTTGTTTTATCACTATTCAGCAAGAACTTATGACTTTAAGAGATTACCTAAAAAGGCCGTTTTTTGAAGCTATTAATTTGGTGACAATAGCATCGAAGATGCGTCATGTTTTTAGCCTTGGGGGTAGGCGAAGCTCACTCCCAAGGAATCGATTATCCATCACTAGATCATCGAAGATGGTCAATTAATTCGCCCTCGTCGAGGACGAGATTTACAATCTGTTTTTTCACCTGGGGTTTTACTCCAGGCTAAGTACATTCATCCTCTCCGAGGGTGTAAAATCATGCTTCCGTTTTTCAAATACAATGATTTTCCAACTATTCAAAATTAAGCATTTAGAATTCAACATTATTAGAATTCTCTTTTGAACGCGTTTTTTACTCGGAGAGAACTCATCTTTCCAAAACATATCCCAAATACGATTATTCTTAATTTTATCCGTAATCATTTAGCCAACCCTCGTTTTTTCTTTTAATGCCGCAAGGATTGCGGTGCTCCCAGCGTTTTCGTAAATGCGGGCGAGACGCCCGCGCTCCCAGCAAGTCCTAAATCTCTCATCTTTTTATGCAGGCAAGATGCCTGCGCTCCCAGGTTTTATTTCCTCAGCTTTTTTAATGCCGCATGGAATGCGTGCTCCCAGCTCTTGTCCGCTCGTGTGGCAACACTAAATTAGGGTGAAGATGATAGAAATCATGTGCAAGTTATGGAGAATTATAGAGAAAATATCCATAAATAGGCTCAGATAAAGAAAAAGGCCCGACAAAGTTGTCGTGCCTGACTACGCTACAATTAAGTTAGAATACTAAGTTCTTAAATCAAAGCCAACACGGAGTGTTATTTATCACTACTACTCAAGTAGGTTTTACCCGATCTGTAAATTTTCAAATATAAATTAATTTATCAGCTTTTTTTGGACTTGTGGGTTTCTTTGGTTGAGTGGTTTTTTTTGGCGGCGCGGGTTTGACTGTTTGCGGTAGTTTAACGGAGTCTTCTTCTTTCGAGAGGAATTTTTTTAGTGTTTTTCCATTGAGTTTAATCTCAATAATCGAGAAGCCATACTTTGTTTTTCTCTTAATTAAATCAAACATTATGTATCTAACTTGTATGGGTGATTCTAATTTTATGTAATCGGGAGTTGCACGGTTTTTATTCGTTTTATTATGAATTGTGGTCCATTTTTTATTATCTGTGGACACTTTAATATTGTAGTCTTGAGCGTATGAGTCCTGCCAGAAAATTTTAACTTGCTTGAGTGTGTAAATTTTTGGAAGTTCGATGCTCAAAAATTGTTTATTAGCAAACTGAGAACTCCAGCGTGTGTTCATTTTGCCATCAAAGGCATTCGATTCTTGAAATCACAGAGAATTTTTTTCTCGCGAACTAGCCGTGATTATAGCTTCTTGTGAGGATAGGTACTGAAACTGTAATAAGACTAAAAATATCAATAGATAAACCTTCATTACACAGATCTCCGTACGTCTATATTAAGTCAATAAATGGAACCTAGAGTAATCAAGACGGCCTTAGATAGCATAGTTATTATAGGGTGATTCTTTTAAATTAAAAACTTGTATCAATTTAAAACAAAAAAAACGGGAACTCATGCGAGTTCCCGTAAAAGTTGATTTTAGGTCGACTTAATCGTTGAGATGAAGTGAGCTATTGAGTTCAACTGTTTTTGGATTTGGACGGCAGATGAGTTTGCCAGAAACCGAATCTTGGTAGAAGAGTAATTTATCTTTGCCGCTAAGGTCGAGGCCTTTGACGATATTTTCACCCTCAGCAACTAAGTCGCCATTGAGGTTGATTGCGTTATTATTTTCGTCATAGAGCGAAATTTTTGAGCTAGCAGTTACGTAAGTTCCCGCACCCACAGTACAGCCAAAGCCGAGTGAGATACCCGTACCTGCATTGGCACCAAGAAGACATTTTGAGCCAATAGCAACAACTTCTTTGCCACCACCAGAGAGTGTACCCATAATAGAAGCACCACCGCCAACATCAGAATCTTTAGAAACGAATACGCCAGCAGATACGCGGCCTTCGATCATGGCGTTGCCTTCAGTACCAGCATTGAAATTCACAAAGCCTGCTTGCATAACTGTTGTGCCTTCGCCGAGGTGAGCACCGAGACGGATTTTTGCGCCATTACCAATGCGAACACCAGAAGGCACGTGATAGTTAGCCATGTAAGGGAACTTGTCTACGTGTGTGATAGAGAGGGGCTGGATAGAGGAAAAAGTTTGGATGGTGAGTTCTTGAACATGCTCAGGGAAGATCGGACCATAGTTAGTCCACGCTAAGTTAGGGAGCTTGCCAAAAACACTATCGAGACTCACACCATGGGGTTGAACAAGACGCTGACTGAGCATTTGTAAACGAAGGTAAGCATCTTCAGTAGATTCTACTGAGCTTTCAGTGAAATTAGGAAGCACCGTGATAACGCGATCAGTGATTGAATAGATGTTGTCATTCATGTCAAAGTCAGTGAGCATAGTCGCTAAGCTCAAGTCATTCGAGTTGTGCTCAACGAGGGCTTGCAACTGATCTTCAGAAAGAGTCTGAGTATTGATTGAAGCGGAGCTTGCACCAGTGATTTTTGCGATGTCCGCAAACTCTTCAGGAGTGCTAGCTTTGATAAAAGGGAAGAGGACGTCAAGAACTTTGTCGTCATGGCTACGGCGGAGGCCAACGGCCCAATAAATAGTGCTCATACTTAAATTTTCCAAATAGTTTAATTAAGATATAGTCGGCAATATAGAGCACAGTCGAAGAAAAACATCTGTTAAAGGAGGCTTTCCTTCGGATAAATTTGTAGAAGTGTAGGGATCAAAAAATGATCTGTGAGGCGAGTGAAATAATTTAGTAAAACTAAACGAATTTACGCCAATACCATTCTAAACAGAAGAAGAATAAGATTAAGCAGAGAATGAAGTAGTTATCCCAGAGTGGAGTGTTTTTAACTTGTAGAGAAACGGAGTGAACACGGCCAGTACGATTCATTTTTTTGAGCCAGTCAGAAAAATCACTACGCAAGACTTGAGCTCCCTTAGTTTGTTCGCTGAGAGTATTGAGTAATTGAAGATTAGTACTGATATCCTTAAGCTCATTATGTTCTTGGTTAACATAGAGTTGAGCAGGGAGTGAGACTAAACTTTCCTCATTCATTTTACTTTTGGCCTTAAATTCAATGAGGCCACTTTGCTCAAAAACTTGTGTGTGAGCATAGGATAAAGCCATGGGTGTCATACTATGGTTTTGATCTTTGAAAGTGAGTTTCACATCAGCACCTTTAACTTGTGTACCTTCGGCATTTTTTAGACTCGCCGTAAAAAAGACTTTTTCTTTTTGGACATAGTTTAGTTTGTTGCTTTTTACATTGAGTGAATCTTTGAGATCGTTTTCGCGAGCGCATAAAAAATAAGCGAGGCGAGTGATGATGTCGTGGTAGAATTCTTGGTTTTCATTGAGGTTTAATTGCCAAAGTGAGTTGGTTTGAATCATGCCCAAGCGTGATGCTTTCCATTGGCGAGTGACAATGAGTGGGGCAAGCGAACTATCTAGAATAACTTGTGAGCCAGGATTGGCACGACTCGGGAAAGTGATGCCGCTAATGGCTAGAGTATTTAAATTGTAATCTTTAAAGTTTTTACTGATGAAGTGATTCTGGCTGAGTTCATTGATAATGATGTCTTGTTCGAGAGGGGCTCCTACAGGTAAAATGGGCAACGAATCAGCGAAAGCTAAATCTTGACTGAGGTATTTATTAAAGTCACTGCCATTAATAATGAGTACACCCTTTTTATTTAATGAGTAAAGTTCATAGAGTTCATTAAAAAAACGAGGCTTCAAGAATTTGGGATTGACCTGCGAGAGGATAATGAGGTCGTAATCATCCAATTGCGTTTCTTTCCAAAAATCATCTGCTCTTGAGCTTTGTAGTACGAAAGGTGAAGGACTGGTGAGAGTGAAGTGGGGGTTGGTTTCTAGGCTGCGGCGAAGGAATTTATAGTCAGCGGAGGGATGGGTGGCAAGCAATAATATTTTGAGGCCTTCTTCACGAACGAAAATCAAGCGTTGAGCTTCGTTATCCAGAGGGGTGATTTCATTAGCGCGCGGAGGAGCCTTAATCGTCAATAATTTGTAGGAAGCTTTGAGTTTTTTTTCAGGGACAATCATTTCGAGCTCTACAATATCATGATTGCTTTTAGCTAGGTAAGTTTGCGAAGTGAGCAATCGGCCTTCATGCATCAATTCAAAACTTTGGTTTTTCCCTTTCAGGCCTTTGAGTTCGGCGCGGAATTTTATTTTCAGATCTTGCTTATCTTGGATAAATTCAGGACTTCTCAACTCACTTAGTGAAATATCAGAAAATTGTCCTTGGAGTTTCTCTTTGCCAAAGGCGACAAAATAAACGGAGGTTTCATTTTGTTTAATAGTGTAAATCACTTTTTCTAAATCTTGACCATGGTTTTGGATGCCATCACTTAAGAGCATGAAGGCTTTTATTTTGTTATCTTCCTGAAGGCAAGTACTTAAAGCATTTGAAATAGAAGTCGCCGAACCAAGCTTATCTGGTGATGTTTCGTGGAGCTTTAAATCGAAGAAGCGGATTTCTACATTGAGGCGATCGAGTTCATCAATTTCTTCTCTATGTTTCTCAATAAGACTAAGAGCATTTTTATATCTCGAAGGGAGCTCATCTTCAACTTCCATACTCTGAGATGAGTCAATGAGGATGTAGAGACTCTGCTTCGAACTGATTGTTTGAGAGATCTTCCATGCGGGCTTTAAGGCACAAAAGAAAATTAATAGAGTGGCAATAAAACGAAAAATAAGATAGATAGGTTTCTTGCCTTGTTCGCGCTTCCAAAGGGCCCATAGAGACCAGAGGTAGAGGACAAAAATAATCGCTAGAATCGGTAGCGGTATAATCGGGGAGAAACTAGGCATTAGATATCTCCCTTTTGCGTAAGGCGCAATTCAATTAAATTGATGGCCAAAATGACAATGAGTAAAATGATGGTCATGAAGGAGCTCGTGATATGAAAACCTTGGGAAGATATCTTATTGAGGTCTTGTTGTTTTTGGGCGTCAAAATAATCGTCGACAGCCATTTTTCGTTCGAGATTAACGGCATAGGATTGATCATTACTGAGATCATAAAAGCCGCTTAAAAGCATTTTATTGTAGGAGATCGTCTTGGCCTCGATCTCGCTCTTGATGCCCTCAGGATTGGTGATGCTGACTTGCTTGCCAGTGTTTAACTGAATCGATTGCCCAATAGTGATATTATAAAGTTCTAAATGACTTTTAGCGGCAGTCAAAAGATGAATGAGTGGAGCAATAAAATTTGAATTCACCAATTCAGGACTGATGCCAAGTCCGCAAAATTTTAGTTGAGAATTATTGAATGAAGTACTGAAAACGATGTCTTTTTTAGTGAAAGTTTTTATTAGACTTTTTGTGGGACGGGATCTTTCTGAAAAGAATACGGTGCTGACTTGAGTGCTGTAGAGCTCATGACTAAAATCTTTGAGAATGGGGTTATTGCTAGAGAACTGCTTTAAGTTTTGTTCGGAATGAAAGCGGTCACTAAAAAGAGGTAGGAGTCGCGGGCTCCACTTAGCAAGATCATCTTCGGGCATCGGCCAAAAGATGATGACTTTATTGAGTTGACTTAAGTTATTGATTTTATTCCAATCGGCTTCTGCAAGATTGCTTAAGCCAGAAAATAAGTAGATGTCGGAGGCGATAGCTAAGTTATTGAGGCTCGAAGATTTGATTTCGAAAGAGGGGCTTTGTTGTAAAGCAAGTTTACATAAGAGTCCAGGGCTAAGTTCGCCGTGTGCTGCTTGATCAATGATATGGAATTTTTTAGGGGATTGTGCTTGGCCCACAAAGTAATAATGATTGTCGGCTTCAAAGTTATCATCTATATCGAGTTTGAAGTGGAGCTTAAATACATTTTTCTTGGGCGTGTAATTAAAGCTTAGTTTAATAGAAGATTGTTTATTCATGGGGATAGCTCGAGTTTGTATGATCTCGCCATCTTCATAGAGCTGTACATTCAAACCCGATAAGGAAGTATCGCCGCCCAAGCTTAATTCTAATTTAGAACTTTGATTAAGGATAAAATTTGGCGGAGTCTTGAGCGTGTTGATATAATTATTGAATCTCCGTTTTTGAGTCGTATAAATAATGATGTTTTCTTGTTCGGGAAGTTTGTTTTTCCACGCATTTTTATTTAAATCCGTGATGCAGTGGATGGTAACTTTTTGTTTTTTATCATCGCCTTGATTGATGATTTTAGGGAAGTTAATGAGGCCAGTACTAGGGGAGAGCGATTTTATTTCTTCGAGAATATCTTGATGGATATAGCTGTAATCATTAAGTGAATTATTGACAGTGGCAATTTTGAGTGCACTGCCTTCGGGTAGGGATTTAATGATATCTCGAGCCATTTCTTTGGCTTCGTTTAATTGCTGGCCTTGTGCTGAATAGTATGAGTTATCGATGATAATGAGGTGCTGTTTCCCTAAATCTGCATTAAGGCCAGGAATAAAGGGTTGTGCTAAAAGAAGGACGGGGAGCGCAATAAGAAGCATGCGCATGAAGAGCAATAGCGAGCTTTTGATTTTACGTGAGGAGGAGCTTTCGCTTAGGGCTTGCTCAATAAAAGCAAAGGTGGGGATTGCGACAGTTTTTGGTTTTTGCTTTTGAAACAAATGAATCAAAACTGGAATAAGAATGGCCAATAAACCAAACAGCAATGAGGTGTGTATAAACTGCATAAAAAACTCCTAGTCTATTTTACATAAGCCTAAACTGAGTACAAGCCATTTTAGGCTAAGTATGAGCGTAAAGAGCGTATATTTTTTTGCTAAAAAAAAATGGAGAAAATTTCATAAAAAATTCGTTTTTGTAGCGTAGTGAAATATATTAATTGGCATTAATAGGAGTTGAAATCATGAAAATAGCTGTTCCAAAAGAAGTTAAAAAAAATGAGTCTCGCGTGGGTTTAAACCCTGTGAGTGCCGCTGCATTAGTAGATGCAGGTCATGAACTTATGATTGAGTCGAAGGCAGGAAGTAGAGCTGGTTTTAATGATGTTTTTTATGATAAATCCGGCTGTATTATTTGCGAAGATCGCAAAGTTTTACACGATTGGGCCGATATGATTATAAAAGTCAAAGAACCCCAAAAAGATGAAGTCGCACTTTATCATGAAAATCAAATTATCTTTACCTACCTTCACCTGGCCGCGGATGATGATCTGCTTCAGGGCTTATTAGATAAACGCGTACATGCTTTGGCCTACGAAACACTTCAGCTCGATAATGGCTCATTGCCCTGTTTAAAACCGATGTCTCAAATTGCGGGACGCTTAGCCATACAAGAAGGAGCCAAATACTTAGAAAAACCCAGTGGGGGCCGAGGAGTGCTTCTAAGTGGCGTACCAGGAGTTCGCACGGGTAAAGTCTTGATTTTAGGTGCGGGAATCGTGGGTTTAAGTGCCTTGAAGATTGCAGTGGGAATGGGTGCGGCTGTTACTATTATGGATATTAATGAAGCTCCCTTAGGTCGAATTGACGAAATTCATGAAGGGCGCGTGCAAACCTTGTTTGCGACTCGGGCAAATATCGAGCAGGAATTACCCTCAGTAGATTTAGTTGTGGGTGCGGTATTAATACCAGGTAGTAAGGCTCCGAAGCTCATTAGTCGTGACATGCTCAAGTTAGTGAAAATGGGTGCAGTCATCGTGGATGTAGCCGTCGATCAGGGGGGTTGTGTTGAAACGTCTCGACCAACGACTCATGATGATCCCGTTTACGAGATTGATGGTGTTTTACATTATTGTGTAAGTAATATGCCTGGTGCGGTCCCACTTACGGCAACGCAGGCCCTATGTGCACAGACCTTACCTTACATAAAAATGATTGCGGACTTAGGTTTAGAGAAAGCCTTAGAATCTAATACGGCACTGCAAAGAGCCGTAAACTTAAGCCGAGGACAAATCATCCATCCTGCCTTGATGTGATTAGAGTATTTATTTTTATCTGAATACAAAAAAAAGCGAAGCCCGGAGGCTTCGCTTTTTTAAATGATTGAAGTAAGACTTAAGCTTCGATTAAGTGCTTATGTAGATCTTCGACTTTTTCACAGCCGACTTGTTCCATAACTTGCTGAACTTGCTTCTTAAGGATTTGCATGGCTTGATCACCACCCTTTGATCCCATTGCACAAGCGCCAAACATGGGTGCACGTCCGAGAAAAGTGAAATCTGCACCGGAAGCGACAGATGATGCAATATCTACACCAGAGCGAATACCACCATCCATCATAAGAGTCGTTTTGCCTTTCAGGGCTTTGGCTAATTTATTAAGAGGCTTAATAGTAGATTCACCTGAGTCGAGCTGGCGACCGCCGTGATTTGATACAATCATACCATCTACGCCCAAGGCAATAGCTTTATTAGCATCTTCCTCATTCACGATACCTTTAATGACCAAGTTTCCTTTCCATTTATCACGGAGGGGTTTGATTTTTTCTTCAGTCAAACGGCCAGAAAAAGTTTTGTTCATAAAGAGACCTAAGTGCTTCATGCTAAGCCCTTTTGGGATATAAGGCTTCATCGTTTCGAATTCAGGTTTACCCGCAAGTAATTGTTCCCAAACCCAACGAGGTCTGCCCATCATTTGCATGATGTTGCGAGCCGTCATACGAGGTGGGATAGAGAGACCATTACGAATTTCTTTCGGACGGTAGGCAAATGTTGGTGTATCAGCTAAGATAACTAAAGTTTTGCAGCCGGCAGCCCAAGCACGCTCGAGAAGTTTATCACGAAGATCGTTTTCGGCTGGGTGGTAAAGCTGGAACCAAAAATCGCCTTCGGTAATTTCGGCAACAGTTTCAATGCTGGCAGTACCAACTGTACTCAGGCAAAAGGGGACATTGTGTTGCTTTGCGGCTTTCGCAAGGATTTCACAAGATTTAGGCCACATTAGTCCCTGAAGACCTACAGGAGCAATGCCGAAAGGGGCATCATAAGTTTTGCCAAAGAGAGTGGTCTCTTGTGAGGCGCCTTTGAAATCTCTTAGGTAGTGAGGTTGTAGTTGAACATCGCGAATTTCGCTAGTATTACGAGCTAAATTGACTTCGGAAAAGCATCCGCCAGTTAAGTAGTCATAAGCAAAACCAGGCATGCGTTTTTTGGCGCGTTCAGCTAACCATTCTATCGAGGGGTAACGTGAGTCCATTTTGATTTATCCTTTTAGTTTAAGTGAAGTATCACTTAACGGTACATTTACGGTCAAGGTGAGTATATCCGCCATCAGCGTAGAGGATTTGACCTGTGGTGTGTGAAGAGCGAGTCGAAGCAATGAAAGCCGTTAAGTCAGCTAATTCTGCAATAGTGGTCATGCGTTCACCGAGAGGTATCATTTGAGAAATGCGATCTTCTTCGGCTTGTGGATCATCAAGAGTACTGAGCCAGTTTTCATAAAGAGGCGTCATGCATTCGGCAGGAATGATAGAATTCACACGAATATTTTTCATGCGGAATTCGAGTGCCCATTCACGAGTCAGAGCATTGATAGCACCTTTTGCAGCGGCATAACCTGTAGCATTGCCTTGGCCTGTTTCGGCAACTTTAGAGCCAATATTGATGATATTGCCCTGAGATTTTTCTAAGTGTGGAAGAGCGTAATGAACGAGCTCAAAAACATGGATAAGGTTATTTTTAAGTGATTGCTGAAATTTGTCTAGTGAGTCAGTGATATTACAGCCATCATTGATACCGGCGTTATTGATCAAGACATCAATGGCGCCAAATTTTTCAATTGTTTGATTGATAATGCTTTCACAGATACCAGGAGAGGTTAAATCACCTGGAATATAGAGAACTTCAGTGCTTTCTTGAAGTTTAGCAATAGCTTTTTCTGTCGCTGCAGAAGGACGGCTAGGGATAACGAGTTTTGCGCCTTCAGCTGCTAATGATTCGGAAATACCACCGCCGATTCCGCGAGCGCCACCAGTGACGATGATGACTTTATCTTTTAAATTGAGGTCCATAGAGTTTTCCTGAGTTTAGTGAAACTTGAAGCGCAAGTCTCATGTGAAATTATAAATGGCTACTTTGATGACTTAGGTCGAAATTTTGCAGGTTCCGCAGAACCTGCAAAACAGAATTAGGCTTGGTGAGCTTTAGCCGTTTGAGCTGATTCGCCAAGACCTTCGATACCGAGCTCGATGACATCACCAGGCTGAATATACTGAGCAGGCTTGAAACCAAGACCAACGCCAGCAGGAGTACCTGTAGAGATAACGTCACCCGGCTCGAGTGTCATGTATTGACTGAGGTAAGAGATCACATGCTGAACATTGAAAATAAAGTTTTCTGTTGTGCCGTTCTGCTTTTGAACGCCATTCACTTTGAGCCACATTTTGAGACTATTTGGATTAGCAATCTCGTCAGCAGTCGCCATGAATGGACCGAGTGGTGCGAAAGTATCACAGCTTTTACCTAGTACCCATTGACCTGATTTTTCGAGCTGATAAGCGCGCTCAGAGTAATCATTGTGAAGTGAGTAGCCAGCTACATAGTCGAGTGCATCCGCTTCAGAAACATAAGAAGCTTTTTTGCCGATAACGACTGCGAGTTCAACTTCCCAGTCAGTTTTTTCACTATTCTTAGGAATAACGATGTCATCATTAGGACCTACGAGTGCACTAGTCGCTTTAAAGAAAACTACGGGTTCAGCAGGAACAGCCATTCCGCCTTCTTCAGCGTGATCTTTAAAGTTAAGACCGATACAAACGATTTTACCTGGACGTTTAAGGATGGCACCGAGGCGAACATCAGCAGCTACAGCTGGGCAGTTAGAAAGATCAGCAGCAGAAAGTTTTTCTAGGCCACCATTTTCGAAGAATTCTGGTGTGTAGTCTTCAGTGATTGAGCTAACATCGATACGTGATCCGTCTTCTAATTGGAGACCTGGTTTTTCTGCGCCGAAAGCGCCAAAGCGAATAAGTTTCATTATTTTATCCTTTTTATCTGTATTTATTATATAGTTATTGAATGATTATTTTTTGATCTTTAGGAAACCGCCATCAACAGGGAAGTCTGTGCCTGTAATGAAAGCCGCTTCTTCAGATGCGAGGAAAAGAGCCATGTTGGCGATTTCTTCTGGTTTTCCCATGCGACCAATTGGTTGAGTAGCAGAAAGTTTTTTGAACATTTCTTCTTCTTCACCAGGGTAGTTTTTGGCGATGAAACCATCAACGAAAGGAGTGTGGACACGCGCAGGTGAAATTGAGTTACAACGAATACCTTTATCAACGTAGTCAGTAGCAACCGAAAGAGTCATGGTATAAGCTGCGCCTTTGCTCATGCTGTATGCAAAGCGATCAGGAATACCAATGCTTGAGGCGATTGAAGCGAGATTTACAATGGAGCCACCGCCATTTTCGACCATTTGTGGGATGCCAGCTTTGAGGCAGTTAAAAACACCTTTCACATTGACGTTGTAGATGCGATCGAGTTCTTCTTCAGTACAAGTCTCGACGTTGCCAACGGCAGCAATGCCGGCATTGTTTACGAGGACGTCAAGAGGGCCATGTTCAGCTTTAAGGCTTTCGAAAATAGTTTGAATACCAGCGCCATCGGAAACATCACATTTATAAAATTGAACTTTGCCACCGCTAGATTTAATGGCATCTACTGTTTCAGTAGCTTGTTCTTCGTTAAAATCTAGGAGTGCTACAAAAGCACCTTCAGCTGCAAATCTTTCTGTGATTGCACGTCCAATACCAGATCCGCCGCCAGTAACGACTGCGATTTTATTGTCTAATTTACCCATGTTAATTTCCTTTGTTATGATATAATTTTTTTGATTGTTGAACATGTTTTAAGAGCAGAGTTGAAGCAAGATCGGCATCTTGATTTTTTATTGCTTGAGTTATAGCCGCGTGCTCATCGCATAAGTTGGCAAGCATTTCTTTTGAGCTATAAACCTGCATGCTTATTTTCACGAAGGCTTCATAGAGTGATTCTAGAAGAGTGTAAAATAAATCGTTTCCAGAGGCTTTAATGATGCTCAAATGAAAGGAATGATCCAAACGGCCAAATTTCTCTAAATCATCAAAGTTATTACGCATCTCTTCAATGCGCTTCTCAAGAGTTTTGATGAGCGAATCATCGGGATTTTGGCAAACAGTTCTGATGCAGTCAGTTTCTAATAATTCACGTAATTCGATGATTTCTTTATAGAGTGGCGTATCAAGGTTTAAACTTGCCAAGAGGGACATAGACCTCTGTAAGTTTGAGGTGTTATTGCGACTTATATAATTGCCACTTCCGGGAATTGAATGAATGATTCCTTGGGATTTGAGTTGCTGAATAGCTTCTCTCACAACGGTTCGACTCACTCCAAATGATTGACAAAGACGAGCCTCGGATGGAATAGGCTGATCTGGAACAAAGCGTTTGTCTAAAATGCTTTTCTCAAGTTCTTTCGCTACTTGGGCGCTCAGTTTTTCTCTGTCGTTTAAAGTCTTGAACATTTTAGCCTTAGAATAAGTTATTGCAGCAGTATAGATCTGTATGACAGCTTCTTGTAGTATAGATCTGTATGACAGCTTTATCAAGTGCTGAATAATATTTTTTAAGAAGTGGAGGGAAAGAGGCTACTTAAAAGATGGATAAGCACCTTGATGCGTTCCTTCAGAACTCCCTTTGGAAATTTATCATTCCGTTCCTAGGGCTGACGCCCTAGGCTAATCTGATGCGTGCTTTCAGCACTCTCTGAACCAATTCCTTATCTCATACTCCTAGGGCTGACGCCCCAGGCTAATTTGATGCGTTCCTTCAGAACTCCCTTTGGAAATTTATCATTCCGTTCCTAGGGCTGACGCCCTAGGCTAATCTGATGCGTGCTTTCAGCACTCTCTGAACCAATTCCTTATCTCATACTCCTAGGGCTGACGCCCCAGGCTAATTTGATGCGTTCCTTCAGAACTCCCTTTGGAAATTCATCATTCCGTTCCTAGGGCTTACGCCCTGGCTTTTATACACTTTTTTGAAGAGCTAATAATTCGAGGGAAAGGTCTATCCATTCACCAGTCAATTGTTTAAGTTTTTTATAGTTGTGAATTTGCTCTGAAACATTGTGTAGATCTGCTTCTTTTATGAACTGTGTATATCCTTTGCCTTTTCTCCTATAACTAAGCTTATGATATGGCCCATGCTTTTGGGGATCCTGCTTGTCTTTACACTTACAGCTGGGGTTTCCACACACATTATATTGTTGTGAAATACTTCCAGGTCGGAGTTCTCCTAGTTCAGAGATTTCCTGTTTTATTCTTTCGATTCGTGCTTTTATTTCCTGATCAGTTTTACTCATTATAAAGCCCCTTTTATTCGTTGAAATAATTACCGATATCACTATAGTGATATCGGTAATTATTTCAATATAAATCAATCGATGGAAGGTGATTAAAATGATAGCGGAAAAAGAACTGGAGCTATGGCATGAACTTGCTCAAAAAGTTGGGATGAAACATCTTTCTACGAAGAAGGCTTTTCTACGTCAGCTGGAGCTATATAGCAACTCACCTACGGGATCATCATGTCAAATAGCGGGTAGGTCCCCAAGTACTCTTCCTTGGAGTGAAGTTATTTCTACGTATCGTTTTATGGATAATGAAAATATTAGTTTAAAGGCTTTGCGTAGTTTTCGTCGTGAGCTCAGCTTAGCACATCACCCCAAAGGAAGTGATGTACTAGTCATGAACGATATTTCATTATTAGACTATTATCATCACACTACCAAGGAAGATCGACGAGCTATTGGTGACGGCAAAGGGAAAGGTTATGAGTATGTTTGTAACCTTGCGGTCAACCCAAGTGATGGAGGTGTCCTAGGCGTTCTTCACGATTGTCTAGTTAACTGTGATGGGCCTGACGATGTGGATATGGTGGATTATTCAGATTCGTATCTGAAGAAATATCTGAGCACAGATGATTTAGAAGAAATCAAAGAAAACCATAAACACCAAATGGTCTCTCATATTCGCGCTAGTGCAGAGCACTTGAAAGAGTGGAACCCAATTCATGTAGGAGATCGGGAGTTTGATGATATTTTTATCATGTTAGCCACGATGGATAAAAACCATGATTTTGTACTGCGAGCCAAGAGTATTCGGAATGTTCAAACACCAAATTTTGACGCGTTACCTGAATCCGCTCTTGTAAAAAAACAGGGTGGACATCCCATGAAAGATGGATATGTCTGTACAAAAATTAGTGAACTTATCAAGTATATCCCACTCAGTCCTTATAAGGAATTGCCCTTAGATGGACGCGGTCGAGTAACGGAGCAGATAAATGCTAAACGTAACGCGCAATTACATATAGGCAGTGTACCAATCAGCTTATATCGTCAGGCCAAACGAAATCATAAATATATAAAAACCCCGCAAGCAGTAGATGTCAATTTAGTTGTTATCAAAGAACTTAACCCTCCTGAAGGTGAAGAACCTTTGTTGTGGATTCTTTTTACAAACAGGGATGTAGATACCTTAGAAAAAATGACCTATATTGGAAAAATTTATGAATTGAGGTGGAAAATTGAGGAATTTTTTCGCCTCTTAAAGACCACTTATAAATTGGAGCAAGCACGCTATAATTCAGCTTCCAAAGTCGCCCGTTACCTAGTTTTAATAACTATTGCAGCTCAAATGACCATGAAACTCCGAAGTCTTGCGGGTATTAGTCAATCAGCTTCTCTCGACGATGAGGAATACCATAAAGTCAAAGAAGCCATGAAACACCCAAATGATGATAAGATCGACATCAATTTGAGACTCTTTGCTCTTATCGCTCGTAGAGGCGGTTGGTTAGGACGAAGGCGAGACCCCATTGGTTCAACAATTTTATCCAGGGGTATGATGGATGTCTTGACCGTATTGCAATTTCAACAAGAACACAAAGACTTGTTAAATGAACTGCAAAATAATCCTCAAAATATCTTTTAACCTAGCCCTTCAAAAAAGTGTATAAAAGCCAGGGCTTACGCCCCAGGCTAATCTGATGCGTGCTTTCAGCACTCTCAATCATATATAAGTGATTTATTTTGAATACTGAAAGTATGGATTAGTATAGCCCAATGGCGTAAGCCTTGGGTACATAGAGCCTGATCAAATATAGAATGCTGAAGGCATGGATAAGTGCCTTGATGCGTGACTTGTGATAAATTATTTTCATTTAAAATTCACAAAAAATTGTAATCATTTATGAGCTTAAGTAAATTATAGGTAAAGGAAAGGAGTAGTCATGAGTCAGTCACTTTGTCAAAATTATATACACATCATTTATCACATTAGTTTTAGTGAGCCAGTTAACATTCCCTTAGAATTAGAAGCAGGCTTACACGCCTACTTGGCAGAGATTTGCAAAAGTCAAAATTCGCCTGCTTTGGTAATAAATGGAACTAAAGATCATGTACATATCCTATGTCAATTATCGAAGAAGTTATCGATCGTGGAATTATTAATGAAATTAAAGTCAAACTCATCACGTTGGATGAAAGTGCAAGACAGCCTAAATCCCTATTTAGAGAAATTTTCTTGGCAAAAAGGATATGGCAGTTTTCCTGTGAGTGCATCTAAGTTAGATATAGTGCAGCAATATATTTTAAATCAAAAAGAGCATCACAAGAAATTAACATTTAAAGAAGAGTATTTAATGTTTTTGGATAAGTATCATGTTGAATACAATGACAAATATTTGTGGGATTAGGGACTTGATGCGTTCCTTCAGAACTCCCTCTGGGAATTTATCATTCCGTTCCTAGGGCTGACGCCCCAGGCTAATCTGATGCGTGCTTTCAGCACTCTCAATCATATATAAGAGATTCATTTTTGAATACTGACAGTATGGATAAGGGCCTTGATGCGTGCTTTCAGCACTCTCAATCATATATAAGAGATTCATTTTTGAATGCTGAAGGCATGGATAAGAGCCTTGATGCGTGCTTTCAGCACTCACTGAAGCAATTCCTTATCTCATAATCCTAGGGCTGACGCCCCAGGCTAATCTGATGCGTGCTTTCAGCACTCTCAATCATATATAAGTGATTCATTTTTGAATACTGACAGTATGGATTAGTATAGCCCAATGGCGTAAGCCTTGGGTACATAATGTGTATCACAAAAACTGAATGCTGAAGGCATGGATAAGAGCCTTGATGCGTGCTTTCAGCACTCACTGAAGCAATTCCTTATCTCATAATCCTAGGGCTGTCGCCCCAGGCTAATCTGATGCGTTCCTTCAGAACTCCCTTTGGAAATTCATCATTCTGTTCCTAGGGCTGACGCCCCAGGCTAATCTGATGCGTGCTTTCAGCGCTCTCAATCATATATAAGTGATTCATTTTTGAATACTGAAAGTATGGATTAGTATAGCCCAATGGCGTAAGCCTTGGGTACATAGAGCCTGATCAAATATAGAATGCTGAAGGTATGGATAAGGGCCTTGATGCGTGCTTTCAGTACTCACTGAAGCAATTCCTTATCTCATAATCCTAGGGCTGACGCCCCAGGCTAATTTGATGCGTGCTTTCAGCACTCACTGAACAAATTCCTTATCTCATATTCCTAGGGCTGACGCCCCAGGCTAATCTGATGCGTGCTTTCAGCACTCGTTTCTGTATTTTTTTTATCCCTAGGCCTGTACTTAAAGTATTTGCTTAAAAAGCCATGAAAAAGTGCTTCCGTGAAGAAGCACTTTATATGAGTTTTTGCTTGGGCAATAAGTTTTCTTAATTAATCTAAATCATACATGTCTTCGGAGCCAGAACCCAGGGTTGAAGTCGATGGCAAGAAGGTACTTCTGACACTGCCATCGGCAAAACCGATGTTTGAAAACATTTGTTTTCCATGCTGAGAATGAGTTCCCGCCCAATCAGAATATCCCGAAATCGCGTACTGTCGACTGCCCAAGTTCCTAGGGGCGACGAATTCTCTAATCATAACCGTTGAAGAAGGCTTTGCAACATCAGCTTGTGTTGCCGAGCCCTTAGTCCAGCTTAAGTTTGAGTTGAGTATGTAATTTCTCTTTGGGTAACCAGCAGCATCTATCTGGCTAAATTCCGCGGATGGGCAATAATATAACTTGTCCCCTCCCTGCACATTATTTGGATGAATCCAGTTCCAATACGTCCACCCCAATAACATCTTTCGACCATCATAGCCATCTAAAGCCAAGTAGTCATCCCAGACATCACTTGTACGGTACTTTTTAAGGCCAACAACATAGTGATCTTGGTTGTCATCGGGAACCATCAGTAAAAACGTAGAAACTTGTTTGAGGTTATTGATACATACAGATGTCTTAGCTTTCCTTCTTGCTTTACCAAGGCTAGGTAAAAGTAAGGATCCAAGAATGCCGATGATTGCGACAACTACCAAGATTTCAATGAGGGTAAAATTTTTCTTATTCATAATTTTTCCTTTTTCAATACCTATTTATAGAACTCTATATTCTGTTAATGTGTAAAACACGCATAATAAGCACCTTGCTACTGTATAATTGTTTTATTATGATGTATAATGAATCTAATATGTAAAAATATGCACTATCTCGAGCCTGATGCAGAGTTGTTTTATCACTATTCAGCAAGAACTTATGACTTTAAGAGATTACCTAAAAAGGCCGTTTTTTGAAGCTATTAATTTGGTGACAATAGCATCGAAGATGCGTCATGTTTTTAGCCTTGGGGGTAGGCGAAGCTCACTCCCAAGGAATCGATTATCCATCACTAGATCATCGAAGATGGTCAATTAATTCGCCCTCGTCGAGGACGAGATTTACAATCTGTTTTTTCACCTGGGGTTTTACTCCAGGCTAAGTACATTCATCCTCTCCGAGGGTGTAAAATCATGCTTCCGTTTTTCAAATACAATGATTTTCATGCCGAAGCTAAGCCTCTGCAGCGTAGCTTCGGCAGGCATGTTTTTTTCAAACACCACGGACTTACTCCATGGCTATTTTATGCGTGTTTTTAGTACTCCATGAGAGAATGACTTAGGCATGAAGCGCAGCAGGAGCTACGCGGTCCAGTTGTAAAAAAAAAAGCCCTTGACTGGTGAGTCAGGGGCTTTTTTGAGTGAGTTTTTTAGAAAGAGTTTAAAGCTGATAGAACTTAGCGGCGTTGGCGCCAAAAACTTTAGCTTCTGCAGTAGCAGAATGTTTTTTGGTGAAGTCAAGAGCGAGATTATGAACTTCAGAATACGTTCCGCTTAGTAGGCAAACGGGCCAGTCGGAGCCATACATGATGCGATCTTCGCCAAAGGCATTAAAGATAACTGACATATATGGATCAAAATCAGCACTATCCCATCCTGGCTTGGTTTCTGTTACCATGCCCGAGAGTTTGCAATAAACATGAGGGTATTTAGCGACTTCATTTATATCTTCAGCCCATTCATCAATTTGGCCTTCGCCAATTAAAGGTTTGGCAATGTGGTCAATCACTAAGCGCATTTCAGGAAGTTCTTCCAGTAATTGTTTAACTGCTTTAAGGTGTTTTGGAAAAACTAAGATGTCATAGCTGTAGCCTTTTTCAGCAAGTAGTTTGAGGCCACGGATAAAATTGGGGTCGAGCATAAATTCAGGCTCTTGGCCTTGAAGAATTTCGCGAAAGCCGCAAAGAGTTTTTTCATCTTTGAATTCTTCGAGAACTTCAGCAAGCTTATCGTCTTTTAAATCAATCCAGCCCACAACTCCAGCAACATGCTTATATTGCTTAGTGAAGTCCAGGAGCCAGCGCGTCTCTTCTAAAGTACAGCGAGCTTGAACCGCAACAGAAGCATCAACTTGATGTTGATCGAATTCTTCTTTTAAGTGAGGAGGAAGAAAATCACGACGGAGAACACTCATGGAGTCGTCAATCCAGTCATATTCTTCTAGAGAGTAATTCCAGAAATGTTGGTGTGAATCAATGCGCATAAGATACTCTTTTATAAATTAAAGTGAGGTGCCACGTTTCCAAGGGATGAAGTCGTCTTGACCGAGTTTTTCCGCCTTACTGATGGTAGTGCCTGACGCGACGTCAATACAGTGTCGAAGTAAGTCTTGTCCTGTTTCTTCAAGTGATTTCTCGCCGGAGATAATGCAGCCGGTATCGAAGTCAATGATATCGGGCATAGTGATAGCGACTTTTGTATTGGAGGAAACTTTAATAACAGGAGTGACAGGGTTGCCTGTAGGAGTTCCGAGTCCAGTAGAGAAAAGGATAAGGTTGCAGCCTGCACCGGCTAAAGCGGTACAAGATTCTACGTCATTACCAGGAGTATTGAGAAGATTGAGCCCCTTTTTGGTAATGTAGCCCGGGTAATCTTGGACATCTTGGATAACGGCCGTGCCACCTTTTTTTGCGGCGCCCGCAGATTTCATGGCATCGGTAATAAGACCATCTTTGATATTGCCTGGAGAAGGATTGCTTGACATAGAAGTGCCATCGGCTTCTGCACGTGCTTCGTAGCTACGCATAAGATCAATGAAGGTATTAGCCGTTTTTTCATCTTTACAGCGCATGATCATTTCTTTTTCAACGCCAAATAATTCGGGGAATTCAGAAAGAACTGCAGAGCCACCAAGTTTAACAATGAGGTCACTCACTTGGCCAATAGCAGGGTTTGAAGAAATACCTGAGAAACCATCGGAGGCGCCACATTCAACACCAATGACTAGCTTGCTCAAAGGTGAATCTTGACGTTGATGTTGATTAGCTTGAATGAGTCCAGCAAAAGTAGACTTGATAGCTTTGCTAATGAGTTCTTGCTCGGTACCAATCTGCTGCTGTTCGTGGAAGTATATAGGTTTATTGGCAATGTCTAAACGTTCAAGATAGGATTCGAGTAAGCCCATTTGAGTTTTTTGACAACCGAGACTAAGGATCGTTGCGCCTGCAGTATTTGGATGCTTGATATAACCTGCAAGCAGTTGTGCGAGCACTTGGGAATCTTCGTTAGTACCACCGCATCCCATGTTGTGGAAAAGGAATTTTAAGCCATCTACATTTGGGAATAAATTATTTGAGCTTTGAGTTTTTGCACCACTTGATTCCGCTGAATTGAGAATGTCATCCACACTTGCGCCATTTTTATAGAGCTCAGTAAGATTGCGTAATTCATCTTGGTAGGAGCTGTGATCAGTGAAACCTAGTTCACGATTAAAGACTTCTCTAAGTGTCATTAGATTATTATTTTCGCAAAAAACTAAAGGAATAACGAGCCAGTTATTGCGTGTTCCTACTTGACCGTCTGCACGCTGGAAGCCTTTGAAAGTCTGACCTTCAAATTTACTGGCATCAGTAGGAGGAGCTTGGTAGCCAGGCATCCAATTACACATATCATCACTACTGTGTTCAGTATTTTCCGTGGTGATGGCTTCGCCAGTTTTAATATCAGAGAGTGCACGACCAACAGGAACGCCGTATTGAGTCATGATTGAATCTTTGTTGAAATCTATTAGGGCAAATTTATGCTTAACTTTAACATCTGTTAGAAGTGTAATGGTCTGGTCACTGTGTACGATTACTTTACCCGCACTTAGGGGAGTGAGTGCAACTGCTAAATCATCTTTGGGGTGAAGCACGAGGAAGCTTTTTTTAGCCATTAGATTTGTTACCTAGTTTTTTAAATTATCTTAGACAATAGGAGATTTTTGGTCAGAATACAAGACTGGAAGCTTGGATAGTGCAGCTCTGCAATTATTAAATGATCGAATAGTTTAAGTTGATCCTATTTTTTCTGTGTGAATAAAGTAATCAATTATTTATTATCATTGAATCATATACAATATAAAGGGGATCTCAATCTTCTCACGTAGATTTATATATGGGGAATTTAATGCTTATCATTACAGGTTCTGTCAATTCCCCAGTCTCAAGAGCTATTGTTAATAAGAAATATTAAACACTCAAAGGCACTTATGTTATTTTCAAAATTCTCTTTAGTTTTTTTAAGTTCTTTAGCTCTACTTGCAGACGCTCCAAATATTCTCGTTATTACTGTGGATGATTTAAAGCCGACACTAGGCTGTTATGGTGATGAATTCGCAATAACGCCAGCGATAGATGCCATTGCTGCTCGGGGTACATTATTTAACGCGAATTATTGTCAGCAAGCAGTTTGTGCCCCCTCACGAATTTCGATGTTTACAGGTTTGCGTCCGGACACAACGGGCATTCTCGATTTACATACCAGTATGAGAGATATAAATCCCAATGTGATCACGATGCCACAATATTTTAAGGAGAAGGGCTACTTGAGCATTGGCTATGGTAAAATTATGCATGGAGCCAAGAATGACGATACAGAATTATCGTGGTCGGAGCGAGATGAGGAACTCCCCTATAATAGGGAAATAGGGAAACCGGTGCTTGATAAGTTTCAAAATCCTAAAGCACAGGAAATTTTAAAACGACTGAGTAAAAAATCTAAAAAGTTAAAGACTAATTTGTTGATGAAGGAACTTAAGAAAGAAGGTGCCTACTTTGTTTCAGAAGCGTATGATCTGCCCGATGATGCCTATAAAGATGGTGCAGTTGCCAAGGCAGGAACTAAGCGTTTAAAAGAATTGTCAGAGACAAAAGAAAAGTTTTTCATGGTCCTGGGATTTAATAAACCTCACCTACCTTTCAATGCACCTAAAAAATATTGGGATATGTACGATCCGAATAAGCTGCCATTAGCGGAATACCGTAAGCAAGATAAACAAAGACCTAAGTATGCCTACCATAGCTTTGGAGAACTCGCTGCATATAAAGATTATAAAATAGGTGAAGCGGTAGATGACAAACGCAAGCGTCATTTGATTCATGCTTATTATGCCTGTGTAAGTTATGTTGATGCACAAATAGGCAAAGTGATGAGCGAGTTGAAGGCTTCAGGTTTAGATAAGAATACAGTCGTTGTTTTATGGGGAGATCATGGTTGGCATTTAGGGGATCATGGCTTGTGGTGCAAGCATTCGAACTTTGAACAAGCAACGAAAGCACCACTCATTATTTCTGCGCCGAATTATCCTCAGGGGAAAGTAAGTCAATCGTCAACAGAATTTATCGATATATTTCCGACTTTATGTAAGTTGAGTGGCTTGGAAGTTTCCGAACAATTGGAAGGGCTGGATCTTAGTCCCATTTTATTAGATCCCAAAGAGAAAGTAAAAGATATTGCAGTGAGTCAATACCTACGTTGGGCGAGTCATGGTTACACCATGCGTTCGGGTCAATATCGTTTGACATTATGGATGCCAAAGGACTATTATAGTTTCAAGAAATTTGATGAGAATCAAATTCAGGAAATAGAGCTTTACGATTATAAAAAAGATCCTAATGAGAAAACGAATTTTGCGAATAACCCTGAATATAAAGAAATTTTAGAGAAATTAAAAAAGCAATTCGCTGAACATTTTGCGGAGCAATATGATGCAGAAAAAGCCAAGGCAATGCCTGGCTTAATCAAAAAATATAGTCGTAAATAAAAACTTAGAGTTTAGCAAACTCTTTCGCAAAAATTGCCTCCGCACAGCGTATACCATCTACTGCTGCGGAAGTAATTCCACCGGCATAACCAGCGCCTTCACCGCAAGGATATAAATTCATACAAGAAGGCGACTCTAAATTTTCTTTATCCCTAGGAACTCGAATAGGGGAAGACGTGCGACTTTCCACTGCATGAAGTAGGGCATTGTTCGTAAGGAAACCAGGGATCTTTCTTTCGAAATTTTCGAGAGCTTTTACGTAAGCTTCGGTGAGTTCTTTAGGATAGATATCCTGTAGATTTGCAGAGATCACACCAGAGGGACAGGAACTTCTTCCTATATCTCCTCGAATACCTCTCATGAAATTTTCAGGAGTTTGAGCAGGTACTTGTATTGTGGCACCAACATCTTGACCCGTAGCAAAGGCCTTTTGTTCAATTTTACTTTGAAACTCTAAGGCTTTCAGAGGATCATTGCCTAACCACTTATCTTTATCAATAGTGATAACTAAGCCAGAGTTAGCAAAGGGTGAACCGTGATTGTAATTAGACATGCCGTTAACAACCATGTGGCCTGCTTGAGCACTGGAAGCCAGGACATATCCACCAGGACACATGCAGAATGAATAAACTCCGAGGTCAGATTTTTTATCATGACAAGATATTTTGTAGTTAGCGGTAGGAATGTCCGGATGATTGTAGAGTTTTCCATATTGAGCTTTGGTGATGAATTCTTGTGGATGCTCTATACGAAAGCCCATAGCAAAAGATTTTGATTCGCATAAAATATTAGCCGCAATTAAGCGATGATAAACATCATGAGCTGAATGGCCACTAGCCAAAATCCAATGATCTGATTCGAATTTTTCGCCTTTGTGTGAAGTTACTGCCGTCAGTTGATTTCCATGCATGTGGAATTCTTCTGCTCGAGTCTCGTATTCAATGCTACAGCCTTTTTCTTGGAGTAAATCGGATAAGCGAGAAATGACTTTGCGGATTTGGTTTGAACCTACATGAGGGTTCGCAAGGTATAATATTTCTTCAGGTGAACCAAAGTCAACAAAGCGCTGCATGACGTAGTCAATATGCTCAGATTTAATTCGCGTGATCAGTTTACCATCAGAAAAAGTTCCTGCGCCACCTTCGCCAAAACAGACGTTTGAATCGGGGTTGAGTTGCCCTTTTTTCCAATGTCTAGAGATATCTCTCATACGTTCGAGAATAGGCTTTCCTCGTTCGAGGATCCGACAAGGCAGTCCACGCTCAACTAAGCGCAAAGCGGCAAATAAACCCGCAGGGCCGGCACCAATTATGGTGGTCATAGGTTTTTTGTCTGAGGGGAATTTATCTAAAAGGATTTTTTCGAGCGGAGGGGGACTCACAGAAGCAAATGTCTCTACGGTGTAGATATACATGATCTTACTTTTTTTACGAGCATCCAAAGACTTCTTTAGAATCCGAAAAGATTTAAATTGTGGGTCTAATTTCTTAAGGGCATTCTCTAAAGAAGCGCCAGGGGAAAGTGAGATGTTATTAAAGAGTGGCATGTATGGGGTCCTCTTCTTCAGAATTATGTAGATTTACACTTTTGTGATAGGCTTCAATCAAGTCTTGGTAACGTAAGACATTGATAACTTGATTCTCATCATTAACGACACAGAGTTCTAAGTGGCCATCATTTAAGAATTTGCCTAAGGCTTCGTATAGCGTCATATTGCTTTTTAGTACGACTGATTTTTCCATGATGTCGGCAACAATTAGCATTGAGTAGGTATCTTGATTAAACATAACCGTACGGATTTTGTCAAGGTTTGCAATGCCGATAAGGGTTCCCTTATTAACAACGGGAAAAATATGTTGTTCCGTGCTTTGAACTATTTCGGAGAGTTCGCCTAGCATGGTGGTGGCTTCAACTGTTTTAGTTTTTTGGGATAAATCTAGGGCATCACCCACTTGGATTTCTTGAAGGATATTTACGGTCATGTCTCCCTTGTGGGCAGGAGATTCAAATTTGTTTAAAACTTGAGGTTTAAAAATGGATACTTTGCTGGTGAAAAGCATGCTGAAAGCTGAGGTTAGAAGTAGTGGAGCCAATAAGTTATAGGTCCCCGTTATTTCACAAACCATGATAATGGAGGCAATAGGGGCATTAGCCACGCCTGCAAAAAATGCAGCCATGCCAACCATGACGAAAGCGGTGATGGAAGGGATCATGGGATTATCAGGAAATTGCATGTGAAGGAAAGTGCCTAAGCAACCGCCCGTCATAGCTCCAATAAATAAACTTGGACCAAAAATTCCTGCAGAGCCGCCTGAACCAATGGTTAATGAGGTGGCGATGATTTTTATGATTACCGCTAGGGCAATAAAGCCAAGCGCCAACTTACCATCCATAACATCTTGGATGGCACCCCAACCATCACCTAAGGCGTAGGGCATCATAAGTGCGAGGACTCCAGTGAGCATTCCACCAATAACAGGCTTCATCCAAGTAGGTATTGTTAGTTTGATAAAAAAATCTTTAGTCGCCTGATAAAATTTGACGTATATGGCTCCGATAACACTACAGATTAGGGCAAGTAAAATATAAGATGGGATATGGAAGAAGCCTTCAAAACTTTCGACTTCACCTAGATTGAAAATTGTATGGCTGCCAAAGGTGAGCATGAAAGTAGAGTAGGACGTTACGCTTGCAATGACGCAGGGCATGATTGATTCGGATTCAAAATCTTCGCGATATAATACTTCTACGGCAGTAATAGCGGCACCGAGGGGGGCTCGAAAAATAGCGCCCAAACCACCTGCACAACCAGCTAAGAATAGGCTTCTTCTTTCTTTAACGGATAAAGAAAGTTTATCAGCTACGTAGCAACCAAATCCTGCACCCATTTGTGCCACGGGACCTTCTTTGCCGCCACTACCGCCACTCGCTAAAGTCATAATGGAAGCTATGCCCTTTACGATAGCGGTTGAGATTTTCATTTTTGCTCTTTTGTTGTGGAATGTGTCAACTAGCGCTGAGGTGCCATCGTAAGAAGCCTCAGGTGCGTAGCGTCTAACGATGTATCCAGCTATACCACAGCCAATCCCAGGGACGAGAATGATAAGTAGAGTTTGTGGAAGTGATGAGAAGATTTGATCGTAGAGAGAGGTCTTTATATGGTGTAAGTTCTCCTCACTTATGATATGATCTCCTGGAGGAGAAGTAAGTTCCAAGCCAAGGACACCGTCGAAAATTATAGCTTTTGCCCACTCTAAGGAAAGAAAGAATAGACTCGCTAATAAGCCAGTGATAATACCCACTAAAATGGAAAGCATAACCAGTTTGAAGGCTTTGTTTTTCTGTAGTTTAAATTTGAGTTTGTTGATATTCATATCTCAGTCTTGGCTAGCGTAAAAGTGCTGCAAGATAGAGCCGACTTATATCCTGTCCACAAACAAATGATATTTTCCTAAGGATTCATTAATAATGTTAAAGGCGTTTAACTAGGAAGTGTTTTATGCATGAGGACTTAAAAAGTGATAAGCTTTTGAAATCAACTCAGGAAATTTATTCATAGGGAAGGATCTTTTGGCCCCTGTGTAAAGCTCTGCACTTAAGCCATGTATGAAACAGGCTAATTTAGCTTGCTCGTAATAATCAATGTCTGGCCTCGCCCAGATGGAAACTAAAATACCAGCCAAGGCATCACCGCTACCAGCGCTAGAAAGAGCCTTGTTGCCACTGGTATTGATGGAGTAATTACCGTCCTTATTGAAGACTTTACTCTGAGGTCCTTTGAGGATTATATAGATGCCAAAATCTTTGGCGATTTTCTGTGCTGCTTTAAGTAAATCTTTAGTGGGATAATTCAGGGCTTTGCTAAGACGAAGTAGTTCTCCTTCATGTGGGGTGATAATAGTCGGAAATTCTCTAGGGAATGAAGTACGATTTTTGGCGATAAGATCAATCGCCGCAGCATCGATGACTAATGCTTTGTTTGACTGAATCAGTTGTTTAAATATAATTTCATTTTCGTCTGTGATCTCTAAGCCGGGACCGATTAAAACGGATTGGGATTTCACAAAAAAATGGGAATCTAAGAGCTTAACATCATGTTGTAAGCATATTACGCCAGGGTTTTGCGGAAATCGCGAATTGGGATGAGAAAGAATCGTCATGCCAGCACCGCTTACAGCAGCGGCGTCGGCAGCAATTATCGCAGCGCCGGAATAATTTGCGGATCCCGCGATGATAAGACATTGTCCTCTGAGGTACTTGTGAGCGTTATAGTCTATCTCTATGAGAGCTTTTTTTGCGTCCTCCGCAAAAAAAGCTTGGCCGACTTCTTCAGCTTGATCAATATATTCATGGGGGAAAGAGATGTTGAGGTTACGTAGGGCGCCGATATGTACAGGGCCAGAATTTTCGAAATAGGCAGTCTTAGCTAAACCAATACTCAACGTTAAATGGGCTTTGACACAAATACCTAGAGCTTCGCCTTCTGAGTTTAAACCAGAGGGAGAGTCAATTGAAATGACAGGAACTGTTGAACTGTTGATGTCGTTAACTAGTTCTGCAATACGAGCTGATAGGGGGCGATTTAAGCCCGTGCCAAATAAACAATCAATAATGATATCTCCCTCATGTAAATCTTTTATGAGTGAAGACTGATAATCGAAATTGCAAATATCTATTTGAGATTGACTCATGATGAGCGCGTCTCGGCTTAGTTTTTCTTGAGTATGGGTACAGAGAATTTTTACGCTATAAGAATTTCTTAAATGTCGTGCAATAACAAAGCCATCACCGCCGTTATTTCCTGGGCCACATAAGATGATGATTCGTTTAAGGTGATGCTGTGCTAAAGAGGCACAATAAAGATCGATTTCATTAGCACATTTTTCACCCGCTCTTTCCATGAGTATCAAAGAGCTAGCTTTACCATTTTTTATAGTTTGTTGATCAATAGTCCTCATGGTGTGTGAACTTACAATCTTCATTGGTAGGTGTCCTTTTTTATTTAATTTATAGACTTAAAATCTTAGATCAAGTTATTGCAAGTTTTGGAAAGGATTTTCTCTAGCGTGTGCTAAATTAATTAAAATTAGCAAAAGTGATCACAAATGAAACCAAAAATCAGTTTAGGTATGTCGCCTTGTCCAAATGATACGTTCATGTTTTATCATTTACTTCATCATTCAGATTTCAGTAAAAAGTACGATATAGATTTACAAATCATGGATATACAGGATTTGAATGAGCTCTTGAAGTCTAAGGAAGTGGATTTTTGTAAATCTTCTTTTGGGCTTATCCCTAAGGTATTAGAGGATTATGTAGTGTTACGATCCGGCTCAGCTTTAGGTCATGCCTGTGGGCCACTATTGGTATCAAAGAATAAAGCAATGACTAAGCAAGACTTATTAGGATCAAAGATCTTGATTCCAGGTTTAGATACGAGTGCTTTTAGTTTGTTGAGAGCTTATTTGGGTAGTGATTTTAATGCAGAGGAATGTTTGTTTTCAGAAATCATGCCTGCTTTAGGGCGAGGCGAAGCCGACGCCGGCCTCATTATTCATGAAAGTCGTTTTACCTATGAAGACTTTGCTTTGTCCTGCCTAGTCGATCTGGGCGAGTGGTGGGAGCAAAAGTATTCATTACCCATTCCTTTAGGAGCAATAAGTGCAAAGCGATATGTAGGCAATGAGGTGATTGAAGAATTTTCTAATGCACTGAAAGCGTCGGTTGAGTGGGCTTTTTCTCAAGACTGGAAAGAAAATAAAGAATTTTCAAATTTTATATGTGGACATGCAAAAGAGATTTCTGAAGAAGTCTTGGACTCTCATATAGCCCTGTATGTCAACCAAGAATCTATCGAATTAAGTGAACAAGCAATTGGAGCGATTGAAAAAATGTTTAGTCAGTTAAAAAATAGAGAGATAAGTCGCAGCGAGTTTCTGTTTTCATGATTGCTTTATTGATAGCAACAGAGTTTGAACTAAAAAATCAGAACTATGTATGGGAAGACTTTGAAGGTTTAGCCATTACTTACATTAATGATGGGCTTTGTGCAATAATTGTAGGTGCCGGCGTAGCTAAGGTATCTTTAAGTTTGATCCCATTGACTGAATTTAAAGAAAAGAACTCTGAAGTCATCTTCATTAATTTAGGTATAGCAGGAAATTTGGCTGACCGTAATCTTGCCCAGGCGTATATGCCAGGGAAATTCATTTTCAATACTTATGCGAGTAATGAATCACCTACCGCGGGTTTTATAGAGGCTTGTTATCCTGGTATCAACTTATATCAAGGGCCGACTTTAGCGACGAGCGCAATGCCAATCTGGGAGGCTCGTAATAAAGATTTTTTATCAAAAAAAGGTGCTGAGCTAGTTGATATGGAGGCATATATTTTAGCCTCTTGGGCAAAACAATATGGACTCACTGTTTATTTCATTAAAGTCATTTCTGATTTAGCCTGTGAGGAAAGTAAACAAAACTTTGAAATAGGTGCATTAAGAGCGATAGAGATTATTTCACATGGGATCTTTGAGCTAGATGCTTTGATCTCAGCCTCAATAGAAGTAAATTCATGCTCTATAAAAAAATGTTTTGGAATTAAATCATGAAAGTAGTCATTGTCGGTGCAGGTGAAGTTGGAACGGGTTTGGCCGAAACACTTTGTTTAGAGAAAAATGCCGTTGTAGTTATTGATTTAGATAATGATCTTTTGCGTAATCTATCGAATAAATTTGATTTGATGATTATTAATGGCAATGGAGCTTCGGGTAAAGTTTTAAGCGAAGCGGAGATTAAAGACGCTAATTTAATGGTGGCAGTGACTGAATCTAATGAAGTGAATGTTTTATCTTGCCATACAGCAAAAACGCTTAATCCTTCGCTTAGGACAATTTGTCGTGTCAATGACACGGATTACTTCAATGAAGATGAGTCTTTTGATCTTAAGAATTTTGGTATTGATCACTTAGTTGTCCCGCAAAAAGAATGTGCCCAAACAATTTTAGATGTTTTAGCAGGACCGAATTTAAAAGAAATTACTAAGTTATCAGTTGAGGGCGCGGTGATTTGTGGCTTTCATTTATCACCAGGTTCCGCAATGGTGGGAACTCAGCTATTGTCATTTCCTCGACCCGATTTATTGGATAAAATCCGAGTCTGTGCCATTTGGCGGCGCGGTAAACTTATTATCCCTAGGGGTAAAGAGCGTTTTAATAATTATGACGATGTTTATGTAGCGGGAGAACGATCAGAAGTTTTAGCCTTAGCGGAATGGTCATGCTTGGATGAAAAAAAGGTCAATAATATCGTCATTGGTGGCGCGACAGAATTGGGTACTTATTTAGTTGATGAACTCAGTAAAGAGGGCAAAAACGTTACCTTAGTCGAAAGCGATGAGCGCTTAGCCGAAAGAGCCCTTAAAAAACTCGAGAGTTCCGTGAATATTCTCCATGGTAATATTACTGATAGTGACATCCAAAAAGAAGCGGGAGTTGATGCCGCAGATTTATATTTATCTGCAATGAACAGTGATGAAAATAATATATTAAGTTGTCTTTTAGCGAAGAGAAAAGGTGCTGAAAAAGTAATCACAATTATAAATAAGCCTGATTACCGCGAAATTATTTCCAGTATGGAGAATATTGATGGTTGTTTTAGCCCTCGTACAGCAGCTTTGAATTCAATTATCAACCTTATCCAAGGCGAGAATCGTAGGATTGGTGCCATTCTTCATAGGATATCCGCAGAAGTTTTTGAAATGACAGTCGTACCTAAAAGTCGTGTTGTGGGTAAAACAATTAGTGAATCAGCTTGTCCTCGAGGTGCGGTATTCGCAATGATCTTCAGAGGAAATGTCATTATTCCCGCAACAGGTGACCAGATTTTTCAAGTGGGTGATCTCGTGGTGATGATGGGGGAGCAGTACGCGTTAAAGAAAGCCCAAGCCCTATTTGCACCAAAGAGCATTATGGGCTTGTTATAAAATATTGTTAATTTGATTCTCTAATTTATTAAACCAGTTGTATGCCTCGGGAAAGAATTTTTCATTACGTCTTTTTAGCTCGTCGTAAGAGTTGAGGATTTCGGGGTATATAAGAGGGCTTTTATATTTTTCTTTGACAATGCTTTTGAACCATTGGTGACGTTTCATTTCTAGTTCACGACTCTCTTGTATCTGCTTTTTTAAGTGTAAGATTTTTTTCTTGTATCCGCTTTTTTTACCTCGACTAAAATCGATTAGAACCTTTTGGATATCGAGTAAGTAGGGTCTTGTGTAGAAAGGGCTTTTATTGATGGTTTTAGAAAAATTATTAATGATAGTAGTTAGGTATTGAGTGTTGATGGTAGAGTTTTTGTAAGTGGCAAGGTCTTCAAGAGGGAGCTGAACTAATTCAAATTGTCCTAGTTTATTCTTTCGAGATATAGTGAGGTTTGATAGTTTATCTAATTTGCTTAAGATTAATCCACTATGAATAGGATATAAATGATTAAAAATCATTTTATTAATTTGTTCTTGGAGCCAAAGTTCAAAGGTGATATTTTTTTGTTTTGCTAAAATATGAAGTGCATTGAGCAGGTAGGCATTGTCGTATGTATTTTTATTTATTTTAGAAAATACATCGTGTTTTAATTTTTTGTTTTTGAAGACTATGCGGCTCAGGATTTTTGATTTTTCTAAATAAACTGATTTTATCAAGTAGGGAGCATTTTTTAGTAAGTCTAGATGCTTAATGAAATCTAGTTTAAAATCGCCTTCATTTAAGTTGTTGTATCGAGTGAAAAAATACCGTTTTTGTAAATGGGTAAAGTCATTTTTAGTATGTAAGGCATTATATACTATGGATGCATTAATCCAATTGGGGACCGTGTCGCTATCAAAGTGTGCTCTTAGCAAGCCTTTATTGATTAAAAAAATCAAACTTATGTCATCTAATTTTTTTACTTGTTGTTGGTTTAAATATATATGACTGTGTGTAGAATCTTTATTGAGGACAGTTTCGTAGAGGAAAAAACGAGTGATACTATCATTGTTTTTTTTTCCGATTGATGCACTAATATTTTTTGCACATAAATCGAGGATTTTTATGAAATTACGCGAATCAATATTGTCTTTCTCTGCATAAAAAGAAAAACCTGCATTAGAATCTAATCTAAACAGGTTTTTCTCATTGTCAGCTCCGTATAAATAAACGGAAAGGACTAGTAGAAGAAACTTCTTCATTAAATAAAAGTTCTGAACAATTATTTACGATTGGTTTCTATGTAAAGACCAATTGAATCTTTTCCTTCTTGTGTGGAAGTCCAATCACTAAAACCTTGATCTGTGAGGTCTGTAATTAGAATTGTCCAGCTAGCTTCATTCCAGTCTGGATTTTTTTTCAACCAAGTATTAAGTTCTTTTTTTGGAAAGCGAACTTTTCCTTTGATTTTTTTAGTGCCATTTTTGTTATGTCCTTAGTTGTGTTTGTCGTGAAATTTTTGGAGATTACTCTTCAGGGATATCATCGCTTTCAATGATGACAGCAGTGTCTCTAAAGATAGGTTGGTAAAGTGTAACGATGGGGTTTCCGGCTTCTTGGTGTGCCCAAGGATTGCCATATAATTCCCAGCCATCATTAAGACATTCAGTTACTAGAGTATCGAAAGCTTCGCCTTCAACGTTAAATACTACTTTATAGTCTTTTACTGTTACGCGCATCTGTAATCTCCCATTTTTAAGATTGTCGTACAATTTATAATTTCTTGTTAGCTATTCAAAACAAAGCAGGATCTTTTTGTGTAATAAGTCTAGATTTTTTCATGCTTTCATTTATACTTTATTAAATAACGATTAAGTAATAGTTTATATGCTGAATTTTTTAAAAAACATATTCAAACAAAAACCAAAAGAAGAGCTTCTTCTTGGTGACTTATGTAGTTTTTGTGAGAGTCCTTTACCTGTAGAAAGTAAATTTAATATATTTAAATGTAAATCCTGCAATACTTTGAACTTCAAAGAGTTCAATATTGGTGAAATTCGCTTAGAAGAATTCATTTCGTATGGAGGTTCAGGAGCCGTTTTTAGATCAGGTGACAAAGCTATTAAATTAGTTGATAAAAGGAATGCTGTTGCCTTAGCTGAGTTAGAAAATGAGTATCAAGTTTTTGTCGCTCTTAAAGAAGTAAGTGATCACCTATTAACTCTAGAAGCCTTTTTTGAGAATGATGAATATGCAGGCTTAGTAACACCTTATGAAGAGGGTGGTGACTTAGCTGATTTTATTGAGTCGAATGGGGTTATGGATTTTCGAAAAGGCTTAGAGTTAATCCTCCAAGTAACTGACGCCGTCCAATGTCTTTATAAAAATGGTTTTTTATATCCAGATATAAAACCCCAAAATATATTGATTTCAAAAGAAGGGCGAATTCGTGTCTGTGATTATGGGCATGTATCTAGTTTAAGCGAAGTGAAAGGTATAGAAGAGGACGTGTCTGGCACAGCAGGTTTTATTTCTCCTGAGAGGTTGACTGGAGAAAAGGAGGATTGTAGAAGTTCGATGTATAGTATAGGTCTACTCATTCATTATATTTTCACAGGTCGTAAACTATATAGTGGAGAAGATGGTCAAGAGACAGCAGAAAAGCATGTTAATAATAATGCGGCATCCTTGATGAATAGTGAACTTAAACACTTACCGAGAAACTTCGTTAAACTCGTCGAACGATTAACTAATAAAAATCGGGACTTACGCTTAAGTTCATTCCCTGAGTTTAAGGGAATGATTCGCAAACAATTAACGTCTATTCCTGGTTAATTAGGCCAAGGTAGTCCCTTTCCTGTCTCGATTAAGGTTTTTAGTTGTGATATGGAGCCTGGCCAATGGTTTTTACTGACATCTATAACGGGATCATTATCTTTGATATCGTCAATGATGATACTCAAAGAAGACATTTTTCCCAAGGGATAAAAAATAATTTTGACCACGACTGTTGAGTTGGTTTCCGCGTAGTTTAATTCAATCTCGATCAGCTTATTCACATTTATTTTTTTGAATTTAGCATTCAAAATATGGATTTCCGACGTGCCTAAAGAAAAGCCTTTGCCTTCTTGGAAGTCAAAGGAGTTCAAAGGAGCGATTTGGAATTGAGCGAAGAGTTGTTGCTTGGCAAAGTATGGCCAGATCTGTTCTACTTCGGCTGCTATAAAACTTATATATTCATATTGCATAAAATGATTTATCCTAGTTTTTTTATAACTTGTCTCATAATCATACTTTGGCAAGATACATTTCTTGATTTTTGCCATCAAAGTATTAGCCTTAATGACTGTGAATTGATAGGGAATGAAAAATTTGAATAATGATCCGCACTTAGTTGAAATAACTAGTCAAATATTAATTGTTGGAGTCTTAATATTTTTGGCCTATGTAGGAGGCCGTATTACTAGGCGTCTCGGCTTAGGTGAGATAGTAGGGCAAATTTTGGGCGGCTTTATAGGTGGCCCCGTACTAATGTCTTACTCACATAAAGTTGCGGAGCAGTATCCACATGTAGATGAACTTTTGAAGTGGAGTTTTCCTTTAAAAGAAGTGCATAGCTTTGCCATTAGTAGTTTTATCTTTTTTATGCCAATTTATTTAGGCGTGATTTTATTTTCGATCACAGATGAAACACATGTTGATCGAGTGAAGGAAAATTGGAAGTTTTCAGGTTTCAACTTCTTTTTACAGTCGACCTTAGCCTTTGGCCTTGTCTCAGGTGCCTTATACTTTTTGACAGACTTGGGTTGGCCAATCAGTTGTATTGCAGGGTGTTTAGCTGTGGGGACATCACCATGCGCGGCTTTTATCTCTATTTCAAGACGACAGGTTGAGGGGAAGTTCAAAACAGTGTGGTCTCAAACTATGGTGCTGGAGGCTGTGGCAGAGGTTTTTATAGTTTTTCTAATGGTTAACTATTTTGTCGATGGGGGTGAAGCGTGGGATTTACGTTTTATTGGTAGATCCTTTGTCATTATTACAGTTATTAGTATTGTTGGATTTTGGTTGATTCGTACGGCAGCAAGTAACTCTTTTAGTGCGGATGAAATTAAAGGAGTAGTTAATGATAGTAAATTGAAGAATTTATTATCTTCGGATACAATTCCTACTGTAAATATCGTACTTGTTATTTGGTCAGTGATCGCCATGATCGTGGGGATATCATTAGGTTTAAAAGTGCCTTTTATGTTACCGGTTATTTTGGCAGGAGTGATTACTGCTAATGTACATAATCAATACATTTTTGACTCTTTGAGGATTCAAGACATAATGAGTTTCTTTCATTTGATCTTTTTTACTATGCTCGGGGTTCATTTAGATTTAGCGGCCTTATGGAATAAAGAAACCTTAACGATAGTAGTTATTTATTTTGTGATGCGCCTAATAGGTAAATTAGGTGGAGGCTATATAACATGCTCAATTTTTGCTATGCGGCCAGAAACTAAAAAGTACTTGCCGTTATTATTTATCCCTAATATGGGGGCTACGGGAATTGCGTTTGTTGTTCTTCATCAACACGGCAATAACCCTTTACTAGATACTTTTATTAGCAGTCTTGTGCCAGCCTTTATTATATCGGAATTATTAGGAGCACCGCTCATTAATTGGAGTGTAAAAAAGTGGAAACAAATTTTAATTAATGATAAACAGAGTCATTCCCAGTTTGAAAATGTTAATAAATCTGAGCAAATAGAAAAAATTCCACTAGAGAGTTTATTTCATGATAGAGTATTGCTCAATGTGGAGTTAAGGAATAAAGAAGATGCCGTAAAAATGCTTTGTTCTGAATTAATGAAAAAGGGCGACATTACCGACTTACAAGCTACGATTTCTTTGGTGTTAGAAAGGGAAAAATTGAGTACAACTGGGATCGGAGATGAGCTGGCTATTCCTCACTGTCGCTCAGCAGATGTGGAATACCCTATGGCAGTTTTTGCTTATGTAAGAGAAGGAGAAAGTATAGATTGGGATAGTATTGATGGTGCAGGCGTACGTTTCATAATTCTTTTAGTGAGTCCACTCAACGAACCTCAAATGCATATCGAAGCCATGAAAACAATTACAAAAAGTCTGATGAAGCCAGGTTTTATCGATGGTCTACACACGGCAGCTAAAAGGAAAAGTACGAAAGAATGGTTAAAAAATCAGTAATGAAAAATATTTTCAGTCTCCTGATTATTACTTTTTTCGTGTCTTGTGCATCGGAAGATCGTAGTCATTATAAGCGGCTACAGACTTTAGAAAATGATATAGTTAATATTGTTCCTATCTTACAGGATAATTCGGCTATACTAACAGATGCTAAAGGACAAAGGACCGCAATTTTAATCCCAGGAGGTTTATTGTTGACGTCTTCATTGAACAGTGACAAAAGTGGGGAGTTGATGTCTTTAGATTTTCCGCATTCCTCACAACTCCAAGTAGTTATTGTAGGTTTAAATAAGCACTTGATGGTTGTTCGTTTAGTGTCGAATCTAAATCATCCAAATTCCAAAGGCATAGGTTTTTCCACGACAGAAGAACTTTCTGGCACAGGTTTATTTATTTCTTTTTCAGATACTAATGCACCTTACCCGGCTATTCGACTTGTGAGAGATTTAAGTGATCCCTTAAATTCATTTACCTTTGATGAATTAGATGATGGTGGTGCGTTCGTAAATATGAAAGGTGAGTTGTGCGGTATCTATTCCCATTCAGATAAAACCTTTATTGGCCCGAAAGATTTTAGACGCATGTGGCTCAGTATTTTAGAGTCAAATTAAAGATCACAGCGAGATAAAAAAGTGTTCTATATTTTTAAGGAATTTATTATCCTTAAAAGTTAAATCAGTGGGCTCTAGAGTTTGGAATTTTTACTTTAAGTGATAAATAAGCCATTATATAAAAATTAGATAAAGAATTAGATCCAATGAAACAAACAAAACATCTTTTTGTCACTGGTGGAGTTGTCTCATCCTTAGGAAAAGGGATTACAGCTGCATCTATTGCTCTGTTGCTAAAGCGTCGCGGTTACTCGGTCAAAATGCAAAAGCTCGACCCTTATTTAAACGTTGATCCAGGGACAATGTCTCCCTATCAGCATGGTGAAGTCTATGTTACCGAAGATGGTGCAGAAACGGATTTGGATTTAGGCCATTATGAAAGATACTCTGGGACGCCTTGCTGTGAGCATTCAAATTACACTGCAGGTAAAATATATCAGACGGTTCTAGAGCGTGAAAGACGTGGAGAATATCTGGGTCGTACAGTTCAAGTTATTCCACATATCACAAATGAAATCACACGTGCTATCTCCGCAATGGATACAGAGGATGTTGATATTGTGATTACCGAAATCGGTGGAACGGTTGGAGATATTGAATCCCTCCCATTTATGGAAGCGATTCGTCAGTATAGGCATAAAATTGGTGTTAAGAATGGTTTATTCATTCACTTAACTTTAGTTCCTTATATCGCGGCAGCCGGAGAGCTTAAAACAAAGCCTTCGCAGCAGTCTGTAAGTAAATTAAGAGAAATTGGAATTATGCCTGATTTCTTAGTTTGTCGCTCAGAGCGCCCTTTAGATCCTGACCACATTGATAAGCTTTCTTTATTTTGTAACGTTGAAAGAGATAAAGTTATTCAAGAAGTAGATGTGGCACATACAATCTATGAAGTGCCATTAGAGCTCATTGATCAAGATGTAGATGTTAAAATCCTTCAATCGCTTGATTTAAAAGTTAATGATTTAAAGATCGACGACTGGCGCAAAATGGTTGAAACCTATATTTCACCAGAGAATGGAATACTTGAATTGGCAGTGGTAGGCAAATATGTCTCTCTTGCAGATGCTTACAAGAGTATAAATGAAGCGCTTATTCATGCGGGTATTGCTCATTCTACAAAAGTTAAACTTCGTCATATAGAAGCCGAAAAAATCAATCAAGATAATGTAGCAGAATTACTTGCGGGTGTATCTGGCCTAATGGTACCAGGTGGTTTTGGCCATCGCGGCGTCCAAGGTAAAATAGATTCTATTAATTACGCTCGTACAAATAATTTACCATTTTTTGGAATTTGTTTAGGAATGCAGTTATCAGTTGTTGAAACTGCACGCCATGTAGCAGGTTTAACAGGAGCCAACTCCAGTGAATTTGATGAAAGTTCTCCAGCTCCAGTAATTGACCTTATGCTTGAACAACAATCTGTCACAGAGATGGGTGGTACTATGAGACTTGGTTCATATCCTTGCGTATTAAAAGAAGGTACAAAGGCACATGCAGCTTATAATACGAGTCGTATAGATGAGCGTCATAGGCATCGTTATGAATTCAATAATAAATTTAAAGAAGAGCTAGAAGCGGCAGGTCTAATTGTTTCAGGGACTTCACCTGATGGCAGTTTAGTCGAAATTGTGGAGCGTAGTGATCACCCATGGTTTGTGGCTTGTCAGTTCCACCCTGAGTTTAAATCTACACCATTAGATGCTCATCCTTTATTTAGTGGTTTTGTTAAAGCTTCTCTAGATTATAGAAAGTAAATAACGCTTCAGTGATTGATTGGCCGGGAATTATTTCCTGGCTTTTTTTTTGCTAAAATCACCCAAGTATTTGATTTATACAGAGTGATAATAATATATTAAATTAAACGAGAAAATTATGAAAATCATATTTTTATTGATGGCCTACTCATATTTGAGTGTTTGTGCCTTCGCAGATAAAGCATTATTTGATGCTTATGAAGAGTTTACACAAGTTAAAGCAGAAGATTTCACGCGAAAAATTAGCTATGATTTTAAGCCGCATAAAGGAGATTCTATTTCGGGTGACTTAAGCTACTTAAGTAAGGGAGAAAATCGTTTTTCATTAAGTTTCACTTTGGGATTAATGAAAATTATCCTCACGAGAGATGATAATAGGATTCAGTTCTATATTCCGCATAATAAAACCTTGTTTACGAGTTCTGCGGGTGAAAAATCTTTTTCCTTAAATGCCATTATGTCAAGTTTAGAAATGATGGATAGTAAAATGGCAATGGATATTAAATCTCTTCTTTCACTGCGAGATTTGACCGAAAATTATAAGCTTATCATCAGTGATAATTCATCTATATATTATATATATGCCAGTGGTAGATTGCTAGCGGAAATTAGCCTAGCAAAAGAAAGACTGGATAAGGCTAAATTATTTTTTAAAACGGGAGTTATGAATTTAAGTTTCTCGAGTTCTAAAACAAGTTATTTAATCTATAGAAATTCACGAGCTAAAAAAATCAAAAAGCTTGGTCAGGATGATATGAGCCGTAGTTTGACTCGGGCTCTGGCGCGTTATATACAAATTCGTTACCATGAATTACTAGCTAAAAAGAAAGAGGATATTTATAAAGTTGGGAAATACGGCAACTTGAGATCTTATCAGGGCCTTAATCTAGTTTACTTAAAAGGCTCTGCGTACGAAATTGGTTGGCAACATGGACAATTCCTTGCTAAAGAAAGCCGAAAAGTTGTGGATAGTACATTGTACTTGATGGGTATGGTATACACCATTAAAACAGGCGATTGGTTTATGAATAAAATACGAGAAGCACAGAGATCTTTAGATCAACATACGCCCCCAGAATATATAGAAGAGTTGCGTGGTTTAGCAGATGGCTCGGGGATTGCTTATGAGGAATTGCATTTAGCGAATTATTTTCCAGCCTTGTTTCATTGCTCAGGCTTTACAGTTAAAGATGATAAAACTCTTGATGGGGTTTTATATCATGGTCGTGTATTAGATTATATGTGTCGTATTGGCCTTCAGTATGAAAATGCAGTTTTTTCAGTTGAGAAGACAGGTAAAATCCCGTTTGTTAATGTTGGCTTTGCGGGTTTTATTGGTTCCGTTAGTGGGATGAATCAAAGTAAGATTTCCTTGGGTGAAATGGGAGGCGCCGGTGAAGGGCTTTGGGATGGTGTACCTATGCCAATTCTCATGCGTATGGCATTAGAGGAAGGTAAGGATTTGAATCAAGTAAAAGCAATATTTAAAGATAATCGACGTACCTGTGAATATTACTATATCTTTGCAGATGGTAAAGATAGGTCGTCAACAGCGGTTTATGCGACACCAGAATCTATTGAGTTTCTTGATCCAGGGATGAAGCACGAAAAGCTGCCTCATGAAGTCCCCAAATGTCTAATGATTGCATCAGGTTCGAGGTATGAATCTCTACATAATAAAGTGAAGGTGACATCACAAATTGATGAGGAAAAAGCGATAGATTTAATGAATGCGCCTACGGCGAGTATAAAGAATAATTTACATTCAGTTCTTTTTGTTCCCGAAAAACTCAAGTTATGGATTTCTTATGCAGGTATCTACACAGGGGCATACGACGAAGTATTTATTGATCTTAAACTGAGCGATCTTCTAGATCCAGAATTCTATGAACTTGCGGAGTAGCATTCAGTACATTTTGGTGCTTGTGCTATGCAGCTCATGTCATTTCCGTCAGTCGGTATATGAAATAGAGCAGGATAGTACGTTTGATCATCCTATGAAAGCGTTTAATCATGAGGCTTATAAAGACTATGATTATAAGATGACAATCATCAGTGAAGAAAAGTTTGGTAGTGTCTTTGAATATGAACTCAAGGCCAAAGAGAGCTTAGTCATTGATGAAGAACGTTGGATAAACATGATTGTATATCTTAATGAAAAGCCTTCTGCTAAGTTACTTATAATCCAGCCTATTTCCAAGGGGAAATATCGAATAACGGACTACGTAGCAAGATACTTTGTTTCTAAGGGATGGAATTGTTTGATTGTAAAAAGAGATAAGAGATATTCAAAAATACGTGAGCCAAGTCGGCTTAATCTTCAGTTATACGAGTGGGTTTTAGATAATAGATTAATACTTGATTTTTTATATGATAAAAAACCTTTTGAATTCTCGAAAGTTGCGATGTTTGGCATAAGTAAGGGGGCAATAAAAACAAGTTTAATCTTAGGGGATGATAAGAGGGTTTCTGCGGGTGTGATGGTGTTAGGGGGTGGTAATTTATCTGAGTTTCTTCCGGAGTCACAAGAGAGAGGTGTGAAGAAAGCTCGATTAGCGTACATAGAAGAAAATGGAAGCGGTGTCGAGGCATTTAAATTAGCATTAGAAAAATCTTTAAGTATTGACCCCTTAGATATGGCCAAGTATGTAGATGGTAGGAAAACCTTGCATGTTTTAGCTTATTTTGATACAGCCGTACCTTATAGTTATGGAAAAGAACTTTACCAAGCTATGCCGGGGGCAGAGCTATATACAATTTTGGCAGGGCATTATACTGCGATCTTGTACCTTCCTTTTATTCTTAATCGTAGTGAAGCCTTCTATCAGAAAAAACTAAGTCTTGGGCAATAGCTTAAAGCTCTCGGTTAAAAACTTTATGCCGTTGATTTTTATACTTATGTAATGTTTTCCTGGGTAGTACTTGCGGACACTTCTCTTTTGAAAAGAATGTTTTTTTGAAATCTTTTTTTCTGAGTTTTTGTCTAGGACTTCACTGATTTTAAATACCTTAGTGCTATAGCTTGCGTTAGCTTTCAGATGCATGATTTCATACTCGATGCGTATTAAGCCAAGAGCTTGTTCTTTGCTGCTTAAGGAGAATGAAAACTCTAAGCTACCATTCCAGTCAACACTTTCACTTAATTTAAAGTCATCTACGGCAATATGTTGGGGTAGAGGGTAAGAAAATATTTTTAGAATTTCTTCATCGCCAGATTTTAATAAATTGCGGCTGGCGTGTTTTAGCATTTTATCACAGTCAGAAGAAACTTTAGTATAGTTGAGGAGTACAAAATTCTTCAATAATTGCGGGTGATCTTTTCCGATGTCATTTAAGTTGTTGGCGACGGACCGGCGAACATATTCACTGGGGTCATTTTTTAAAACATTTAAAAGCTTTAGTAGCTTGGTGGGATCTCGCTTGAATGTGATTAATGCTTTCCCCCAAGGTAAGCGAGGACGATATCCTTCCGAAGCGAGACGTCGTACGTGTTCGTTTTTATCGTGAGCCCATATTAAAGCTTGAGCGAGCATTTGACTTGGGTATTTTTCGATAAAGGGGCGCACGGCAAATTCAGACGTTGAATAGCGTGTCATTTCTTCGAGGCATTTAATTGAAAGTGATAGATCGTTTAATCCAAATTGCTCAATGAAGTCGGGGAATACACAGGCAGGGTAGCTAGAGAAATGAGCACTGACTTTAGTTAATACTTTAGCTTTTGATTTAAAAGTACCAGGCATTACTGAATTAAGAGCGCATGAGATTTTTTTCATACGTTCTTTTAAAGATAAATCATCCCATTCCTTACTCAAGCAATAATCAAGGAATTCAGAGGTCTTAAAGTCGCTCAAATGTACACAGATATGAGCTGCAATTTGCTTAAGATAAGTTTCGTTATATGAGTCTTTTAATAATGTAGACAAATTATTCGCAGTAAGGACAGCAATTCGCAGCAAGTTCTTCACTGCATTGGGAGCAGTACTTTAAGCTTAAACTTTCTTTTAAAAGTTTATCAATTTGCTGTTCTTCAATATCGGATAAAACTACTGAATCTAGTAGAGCATTGGTTTTCTTTTGCATACTTTGCCTTTCTTTAATGGCAAAGTTTTGAGCGTTCATTGTGCGGCTTAGATGAAGGTACGCGAAGGGACCTTTAGTTTGCTTAGTTTTTGGAGTTATGTTGGTAGGGTTTAGACTTGGACGGACATAAACATTTGGCATAGTTCTCTCCTTATTTCACTGTGTATTTCTAATGTATCCCAGCGGATATAAAAATACAAAACTAATAGCAGTGAAATGCGCTTAAAGAGGGGAGTATTATGAAGTTTTTCACTCGGATTTTACGTATTGAGCTTCTTAAGTTATTTGCTCAATAAAAAAGCGGCATGGGGGTGTCCTAAATAATTAAATTTAACCCATGCCGCTAGTCTGTAGGAACGAATTCCATTGGCTCACAATAATAAAATGAAAAGTATTTCCACGCAAGGGTTCTGTTAATAAAAAATTAACATTTCTTGATGGAGGTCCATTAAAACTTATGGCGGAGGGCTTGAGTTCTAGGGGATTTTTCGGTTTGAATATCTTTGAGTAAGCCACTCATAGCCTTGATAGGGAACTTTGTTATTTTAGCTGAGAAACTTAATTCTTTAAGTAATTTAAAGCTTTGAAAGCATTTATTCGGAGCTCTTCTTCAGGGACATGTTGATCGAGTAAGACGGTATCAAACCAGCTGTATTCGTCGGCTTCAGTCAAGTTTAGTTTAAGGAGTGAGTCTTCGTTAATTATTTTAGCATAGTAAATGAAGTCGATATTATTTAAACCATGGGGATTATTCTCGACCTGTATATGGATTGGCGGGTGAATTATATTAATTGAGGGGTGTTCATTCAGTTTGTCCCCGAGCAATTCAATGTCAATGCCTACTTCTTCTTTAACTTCTCTAATGGCAGCCTGATCCGGAGTTTCATGGCTTTCAATACAGCCACCCGGAGGAAGCCAGCGCTGGAGTTTTTTATGCTTGATTAAGAGCACTTTATCCTGTTTTAGTATAAAGACGGCACAGGTATAGCGGTAAGACATTTGTATCTCCAGATAAATCTATTGAGTCAAAATTATATCCATGCGCGATTTTTTCAAAATAGTAGACGAAGCAATGACTTGAATATTAGCTTGAATGAGGCTAAAATCGGCGACTAAAAATTATATTAAAATTTAAGGATTGAACCAATATGTCTGAAGATACAAAAGACCTTAACGAAGAGCAACTTATAGATTCAGTGGAAGCTACTGAGGAAAATATTATCGAGAATGAAGTTATAGATGAACAAACTGAAGCAACTGAAGTGGATTCAGAAGAAAATGCGGAAGTGGTAGAAGAAGTTGAAGAGCCTAAGACAGCTGAAGAGATTATCGCTGATTTAGAACTGTCTTCATTGAGACAAAGGGCTGATTTTGATAACTTCAGAAAGCGTAGCATTCGAGATCAAGATGATGCCCGCCAAAGAGGAAAGATAAGTGTATTAGAGGACGTGCTCCCTGTATACGATACTTTTAAAATGGCAATGCAGGCAACGCAAATGGAGAATGTTAATTTAGATATGATTGTTCAGGGTATGAACATGATTCAAAATATGTTTGTGAAAGCCATGGATGATATGGGTGTAGTGGATATAGATGCCCGAGATAAGAAATTTGATCCCAACATGCATGAAGCGACTTCCGAGTCGTTTTCTGAAGATGTTAAAGAGGGGGATGTGCTTTCTCAAACACGCTGTGGTTATAAACTAGGCGAAAGATTATTACGTCCTGCAATGGTTGTCGTAAGCAAGGGTGCTGAGCCTGAAGAAGTCGATGAGATTATCGAAAGTGAGGAAGCGTAATGTCTCAAGATTATTATGAACTTTTAGGAGTATCTCGTTCAGCCTCTGCTAGTGAACTCAAAAAAGCCTATAGAAAGCTTGCTGTAAAATATCATCCGGATAAGAATCCAGACGATGCAGTGGCAGAAGGTAAATTTAAAGAAGTATCAGAAGCATATGAGGTTCTTTCTGACGAAACTAAGCGTCGTCAATATGATCAGTATGGTCATGAAGGTTATACACAGCGTGGCGGCGGAGGCGGCGGAGGCGGCGGAGGTATGCATGGTGATCCATTTGATATCTTTAGTCAAGTTTTCGGAGGCGGCGGCGGAGGCGGCGGAGGTGGATCCAGTATTTTTGAGTCTTTCTTTGGCGGCGGCGGAGGTGGTGGACCACAGCCAGGCGCAGATTTAAGAAAAGATTTTGAGCTTACTTTTGAAGAGGCAGTCTTTGGCTGTACTAAAGAAATATCTTTAACCAAGAATGAAGCATGTGAACGTTGTGACGCGTCTGGTGCGGAGCCTGGGTCCAAAATGACCACATGCCCTACATGTCGTGGCAATGGTCAGGTTCATGTTAAGCAAGGGTTCTTTTCAATTAATCAAGAGTGTCCTCATTGCCATGGAAGTGGTAAGAAGATTGAAAAGCCATGCAATACATGTCGTGGGAATGCAACTGTACGCAAAGAGAAAAAAGTTAAGATAGACGTACCTGGTGGTGTGGATACCGGTTCGAAAATGAGAATTAGAGGTGAAGGTGATGCTGGTGAGAAAGGTGCGCCAGCGGGAAATCTTTATGTCGTTTTTCATGTGCGCAATCATGATATTTTTGAAAGAGATGGCGATAATATTTATTGTAAAATTCCCGTAAGTTTTTCAACGGCGGTATTAGGTGGTTCTATCGAAGTGCCGACCTTAAATGGCAAAGAAAATTTGAAAATCCCAGCTGGCACTCAGTCGGGAACTAAATTTCGCATCAAAGGTAAAGGTGTTAGAAATCTTAGAAGCCATGATACGGGACATCAGATTGTTACCATCATTGTAGAAGTTCCAACAAACCTTAACACTGAACAAAAAGATGCTTTGAAAGTTTTTGCAGATCTTTGTGGTGATAATGTGCAGCCCATGAAAGAATCATTTTTCGAGAAAGCTGGCCGTTTCTTTGGTGGCTGATCTTATACGTTCGATTGCTATCTTCAAACGAGTGACTCATTGAAAGTGAGGCACTCGTTTTATGTAGGGCTTAGGACTTATGATAGCGGATTTAAAAGCTAGCTAAATACAGCCTCTGAAAGGCTTGACTAAATGAAGAAATCTCCTAAAGGCCTTATTGGTGAATAATCATGCTATATCCTAGAAAAAAGTTTCGAAAAATATACATAGAAATTAGTAACGTTTGTAATTTGAAGTGCAGTTTTTGCCCACAAACTGATTTGCAGAGACAGTCTGACTTTATGACGGTAGATTTTTTTCATTCATTGGTGAAACAGGTATCGCCCAAGGTCTATTTACTTTGCTTACATGTTATGGGGGAGCCTCTCAATCATCCTCAATTAAATGAAATGATAGATGTCTGTGAAAAAGAAAATCAGGCAGTCTCGATTGTAAGTAATGGTGTTCAATTAAGTGATGTAAATATTAAAGCCTTGCTAAATCCGACCGTGCATCAAGTTAATTTTTCACTGCAAAGCTTTGGCGATAATTTTCCTCAAGCGAGTAATAAAAATTATTTAAAGAGAGTTTTTCATTTTGTGCAACTGGCAACTGAGTTACGTCCTGATATGCATATTAATTTACGCTTGTGGAATGCCGGGCATGATCAAAAGACAATAGCTCAAAACCGAGAAATCCTTGCTGAGATCGCAAGTTTTTTAAAATTAGATTTGGATGAATTAGCAAAGTTGAGCCTCAAAGGGCATCGTATAACGGGGAATATTTTTCTTAATTTAGCCGAGCGTTTCGAGTGGCCTGAAGTAGATGGACCCATCGTTGCTGAAAGAGGCTTTTGCCCAGCTTTGAAACATCAGTTTGCTATATTAGTTGATGGCACAGTTATACCCTGCTGTTTTGATCGCGAAGGAGTTATTAAACTGGGATCCTGTAAAGAAATGAGTTTGGATGAAGTGTTAAGTGGTCCGCGATCCCAAGCAATGCGTGAAGGATTTATGCAGAATAAGCTTGTCGAGGATTTGTGCAAAAGGTGTACTTATCGTTTGCGTTTTAATTCTTAGAAAACGTTCGAATAGTGAAATGCTTATGAGTTAGGTAAGTAATGCTCTAGTATGCACTCGGATCGTTTTATTGATTTTAAGGTCCAATCAATTTTGGTGTCTAAAGTTTTTTCTGAATTCAATTGATAGGGCACTTCTTGCTCAATGAGTTTATTTCTCAATGTTGAAAGAGATAAAGCGGAAGCAACTGATACATTAAAACTTTGAATGAAGCCACTCATGGGTATGTACACCATGTAATCAGCAAGTTCATGTGCTTCTTCGCTCAGTCCAGTTAATTCAGTTCCAAAACACAAGGCGAGGGGCTGGTCTACTGGTAGTTCATCGATAGTTATAGAGTCGGGGCGTAGACTGGTTGCACATATTTTATAGCCTTGATCTTTTAAGGATTTGAGGCAATTACGTGTGTTGTTCTGACTCTCTTCATTCCATGCTTTAATATCGAGCCACTTATGTGCCGACATAGAGATTTCTTTGTTGGCTGCGAAATCATTATTATTTTCGATAACATGTATGTTTTGTATGCCAAAAGCATCTGCATTTCTTAAGATAGCAGATGCATTATGTTCTTGGTAAAGATTTTCCAAAACAAGACAGATATGCTCGGTTCTTTGTGAGCACACCTTATCAATAAGCTCAATACGATCATTAATTAAATGAGATTGAAGCTTATCGAGTAAAGATTTTTTTGGGTATGGGTTAAAGCACTTAAAGACTGAGTCATTTATTTAGTCATGTAAAAGTAAATGCCAACACCTAAGAGTAGGAGAAGATTAAAGATGCCAATCTTTATTTTGATTGCTTTTGATTTGACTCTAGTTTCTTCGTCAAGCTTCCTTCTCATATCTGAAGTTAAACCAGTTTTAGCGCGAGGGCGCTCAGTCTTTGTTTTAGGTTTTTTAGTGCGAGTTGGCTTATCACCATTTGCTCCAGGAGCTTGATCACCTGTACTAGTTTTCTTTGTGCCTGCAGTTCTTCTATGTTTTTCGGAATCAGTGTTCATGCCGGTTCTAGTCTTGGGGCCACCTTTTGCAGTTCTTTTTCCTTTTGAGCCGACGGCTCCCTTAGCACTAGGAGGACGTTTCTTAGTAGGAGTTTTTGCGCCATCTTTACTACCAGGGGGACGTTTCTTAGTAGGAGTTTTTACGCCATCTTTACTGCCAGGGGGACGTTTTTTAGTTGGAGATTTTGCACCATCTTTCTTATCCTCAGCTTTAGCGTCGTCTTTCGTGGCCTCAGCTTTAGCGTCGTCTTTCGTGGCCTCAGCTTTAGCGTCGTCTTTCTTGTCATCAGCTTTAGGATCTTCTTTCGTGGCATCAGCTTTAGGATCTTCTTTCGTGGCATCAGCTTTAGCGTCGTCTTTCGTGGCATCAGCTTTAGGATCTTCTTTCGTGGCATCAGCTTTAGCGTCGTCTCTCTTGTCATCGGCTTTAGCGTCGTCTTTCGTGCCATCGGCTTTAGCGTCGTCTTTCGTGGCATCAGCTTTAGCGTCGTCTTTCGTGGCATCAGCTTTAGCTTTTTCAGCAGCGATACGAGCTTCTTCATCTTTCTTAGCTTTTTCAGCAGCGATACGAGCCTCTTCCTTAGCCTTAGCTTCGGCGATAATACGAGCTTCTTCATCGGCCTTAGCTTTTTCAGCAGCGATACGAGCCTCTTCCTTAGCCTTAGCTTCGGCGACAATACGAGCTTCTTCATCTTTCTTAGCTTTTTCAGCAGCGATACGAGCCTCTTCCTTAGCCTTAGCTTCGGCGACAATACGAGCTTCTTCATCGGCCTTAGCTTTTTCAGCGGCAATACGAGCGTCTTCTTTAGCCTTAGTTTCAGCAGCAATACGTGCAAATTCAGCTTTTTCAACGGCAATGCGAGCGTCATTTTCAGCTTTAGCTTTTTCAACGGCAATGCGAGCAAGTTCAGCTTGTTCGGCAGCGACGCGAGCCTCTTCTTCGGCAGCGTCGGATTCAGCTTGTATGCGTGTAAATTCAGCTTCAACTTTAATTCTTTCTGCTTCGATTTGACGCTTTTTCTCTTCTAAGTCTAAGCGTTGTTTTTCCAAGGATGGAGTTTGGCTGACTTGAGCTGTGCTGAAAGTAGGTGCATTTGAATTGAATGAAGGCGCGCCAGTAATGGTCTCCGCAGAAGACATGCTTCTGGCAGTAGTAGGCGAGGCAAAACTCGGAGCCCCCATTGGTGCAGGAGCACTTCTTCGTGTATCAGTTTTAGAAAATGCAGGAGCCCCGGGGTTTGTTGAAGCATTGCCAGGATTTAAAAGGTCGTTATTTACTGGTTGCGCGACTTTGAGCTTACCTAGTTTTTTTGCAGTTGCAACGGGGGTGTTAAGAGGCATGAGGTTATTGCTAGTCTCAGTTTTCTTTACTTCGGGTTGCGTTGCTTTCATCGCTTGTTTGAGTAAATCTTGTCGGGAGAATGAAACTGTAATAGTTTCACGCATATTACCCGTGCTTTTATCAACTTTTTTCACAGAATTCGTTTGGAACATTTCGATGTCAGAGTCAGGATCTAGAGCATCTAAAAATTGATCGGGGTTTTCAAAAATAATATTTAATCCACAAGAACCACAGTGGGCTTCCTTAGAATTATTGACAAAGGGAACGTGACCGGCACAGCTAGGGCACGAGAATTCAAAAGTTAGTTCAAACATAATAAGAGGGAGTCCTTAGGTGTTGCAGCTGATGATTTTTTCGTAGGGAAGTCGAAGAGTTTGCTCTTGCCCCTTGGGATTAATAGTCTGTATGACGAGAAGTTGTTTTTGTATTTCAATTATAAATTGAGCGGTAATAATACCTTGGTCAGTTTCAAAAATAAAGGGGCCAGCACGATGGCCGCTTTTATCAGTGGGGTATTGTTTGAAAAAGTCTTCATTGATGTCGATAGCAATGTCCAGTTCAGGGATGTCGTCATCCTCTTCTTCTTCGGAAGCAATGCTGCTGACAGTAGCGCTGGCTTTGAGTTTATTTTTCATTGAGCCAAAAATAAAAATTGGGTAGACTATAGGTAGAATTAAACCTAGGAAAAAATGGATAACATAGGTATGCCCCCGTTTTTCTGCAATTGTAGAAGAAAGGGCCGCGGAGTAAATGATAATAGTTATCATTATAAGAAGGACGATAAGGAGGCCCCAATTGAGATCGTTTATATTAATCTTTTTTAATTCATTCACTGCTATCACTTCCTCTTCTGTAATCTTATAGATTTAAAATTAACTTCTGCTTAATAAGATACAAGGTTTCGAGCCTTAAATGTTATTTACTTGTCTAAAAATTAAAAAAGAAATCACTTATATTGAGCTAAGTAAGAGTTTTTTACCTCGTCTTGATAAGATTAAAAATAATTTATCAACTAAACTTTGTACTGAATGCTCGGTGAAATATTTTAAAGGCGATGAAATAAAACAGGCTAAATGAAGCACAAACACAGAGTGTAAATATAAGATTAGTGACAAACTCAAGCGATGGTAGGAGCTGGTTGAAATATTGTTGAATGACGAGATTAACGATAATAAAACTAAGGATCGCTGAAAAAAGTGGTAGCAGAAAAGTTTTTAATAAGGGTTTGAGTTCACTAAGGTAGCTTAGTTTTTTTGCAAAAACCAATAAAATAATGAAGTTAAGAGTGCCGCTCACTACACTAGCCATGGCTAATGAAGCATGGCTGAGGAGGGGTATAAAACTTATGCCTAAAATCAGATTCAACGCAATCATATAAACCGAAACTTTAAGTGGAGTTTTGGTGTTTTTGTTTGAGTAATAGAGCGGGAGGATAACTTTTAAGGCTGTGAAAAAAGGAATTCCAGGTAAAAACCATAAAAAGGCTCTGAGGGTGAAGGCAAGGCTATCTAAGTCAAACGCACCTCTTAAAAAAAGTATTTTTAAGAGGCTTTCTCCGATTAGGTAGAATAATAAACTACAGGGTATAGAAAGGAAAAAGGTTTGTGCCAGGGCTTTGTGGAAGTCTTTTTGAACACTTTCTTGGTCACCTTTGGCTAAGGATTCTGATAGCGACGGTAAACAGACCGAGCCTAATGAAACACCGACTATGCCTACCGGAAGGTAAATGATTAACTCACTATAACTTAAAGAACTGACAGCGTGTGGGCCAATGAATAAGGCAATGGTTTTGTCTAATGCGGTTGAGATTTGTTGTGCTGAAGCACCGATAATGACAGGAATAAAACTTTTCCAAAAAGTTTTTAATTCGGGAGCTTTGAGTGAGCAGGTTTTGAATTTTAGACTAATAAATTTTGTGGAAGACTTTAATAGGATTCCCACTTGTAAGAAGCCTGAGCTGAGGAGGGTGAAAGCTAAGAGATAAATAGTTTGCTCTGGAGTCATTTTTAAAAAAATGGAGATGATTGAGGCACTGATTAAACAAGCATTCATGCTTGAAGACATTAAGGCAGGCAATGAAAATTTTCCGTAGAGATTATGAATACTACCAAGTAGGCCTGCTAAACAAATAAGTGGCAAATAGGGCATCATAATACTGCCGAGGTAGATGAGTGAACTATTTTCTTCTTTTATAATCCCCATGAAACCAAGAGAAAAGAGAATGACGATGCCTAGTAGTGCTAGAGCGGTATTTAAAATGGTGGTGAGGGTTAATATTTTTGAGGAAAAATCACTGGCTAATTTTTGGTCTTCTTTTTTGATGTCTGCAAGAAGAGGAATGAAGGCATTTGCTAGGGCACCCTCGCCAAACATTCTCCTCGCTAAATTTGGCAATGAAGCCGCGTACTTGAAGTAGCCGATGAGTGGAGAAGTCCCAAATAGATAGGCATAGAGCATTTCTCTGATGAGTCCACTCATGCGTCCAGTAAGGTTGCCTAACCCCGAGATAATTGCGTTTACTGTGTTGCGTTTAGACATTTAATTAAATTAAACTCGATGGGTATTTTACTTGAAAAGCTTCGATTTTCTTTTGGCGAGACTCGATAAATTTTAAGCTTTCTAGGCTGTCTTGATCGAGTAATCTATGCTTAATCATCTTGGTGATTTTCTCAGCTTCTAAAAAATACTTGAGTGAAGCCGGGTCAAAAGCACTTTCAATAAATTTTTGTAGGATGTACTCGGTCGCCACTTTATTGGGGTGAGTCATGTCTTCCTCATAAAATCTATAGTCACGTAAATCATCCATCATGATTTCGTATGAAGGGAAGTAGAAGCAATTTTCATGCTGCTTAATGATTTTTTCGATGGCTAAATGAAGAGTAGATTTACTGACCTGATTCTCACGGTAATTATCCCTGAGGTGCCTAATGGGGCTGACGGTGAAAACAATTTTAAGTTGAGGATTTAAGTTCTGTAAGTTTTTAACTAATTGAGACCATGAATGAATTATCTCGTCAGTGTCAAGCATTTTTCGATGAAAGAGTTCTTTGGGCAATTTATGGCAGTTAGCCACTACGTGATCATTACTTTTAAGCTGATAAACCACAGCGGAACCAAAAGTTATAAATAGAACACTGGATGACTGCAGTTTACCTCTAGTCTGATCTTGAACTTTTTGTATGAACTCAAGAGGGTTCTCGGGGCTTCCTTGAATGAAGGGTAAAAAACTTTGGTCCTTGTGAATGAGTAAATCGGGTGGGTTCCACTGTTTATTTTTCAAACTGTTTTGAAGCAAGTCAGCTATACTTTGAGGATTATAGAGAACTCCACTAGGGTTGGATAAAATATTGAGCCCTTTTTTGTCGAAGTACTGGGCGACTTTATCCGCAAAGCATGAGCCCAAAGAAATAAATTGATTCTGCCAGTTTATTTTGTCCGGAAAGAGCGCATCAGGAGATATTTCTGTTCTGAAAAGTTTCATGCTTTTTTTGAGTCCTGAGTGAAAGTTAGCAAGTGAGCTTTATCTTAGAGCAATTTTTCAGAGAATAAACTCAATTTTAGGTAAGGTAATGAAAATACTTGATAAAATCAATGAGCCTGTGAGCAAAGTTAAACCCTATCAGCCAGGTAGACCCATAGAAGACGTTGCTAGGGATTTTGGTTTAAATGCAGATGATATTGTGAAGATAGCCTCCAACGAAAGTGTTCTAGGTGTATCTCCTTTAGCTCAACAAGCCCTTGTAGAATGTATGGCAGACTTACATCGCTATCCCGATGCAGGAGCCTGGGAATTACGAGATAAGCTGGCACAAAAAATGTCTTTAGATACAGATCAATTTATCTTTGGTGCGGGCTCCAATGAAATATTAGTTTTCCTCGCACAGGTTTTTCTAGCACCAGGAAAATCAGTTGTGGCCTCGGCGCATGCTTTTGTGATATACAAAATTTTGACGGCCATGATGGGGGCGGACTTTATTGAGGTCCCAGTAAAAGATGGTTTACAGCATGATTTAGAGGCAATGGTCAAAGCGATTACTCCTGAAACTTCATTAGTTTTTGTTTGTAATCCAAATAACCCGACAGGAACTTTAATTTCTCAAGAAGAAATAGAGACATTTATGGATCAAGTCCCTGACGATGTTTTAGTGGTATTTGACGAAGCGTATGCGGAGATTTGTTTAGGCGAAATGCCCGACACACTATCTTTTGTTAAAAAAGGTAAAACTTGTATTGTCTTGAGGACTTTTTCGAAAGCCTATGGACTTGCAGGCATAAGGATTGGCTATGGTATGGCCAATGCCGAATTGATTTCTGAATTGAATAAACCTAGGCAACCTTTTAATGCAAACTTAGCCGCGCAAAAAATGGCGGTAGCAGCTTTAGATGATGAAGACTTTTTAGAAGCTTCTATCAAAGCATATCGCGATGCGAAGAGCTATTATCAAGATTTATGTAAAGAAATGCAATTAGAGTACATACCAAGCTATGCTAATTTCATTATGATCAAGACAGGTAATGGTGCTGTGATATGTAATAAATTGATGGCCTTAGGAGTCATTGTTCGATCCTTACAGCCTTATTTATTAGATGACTGGATTCGAGTTAGCTTCGGAACGGAAACGGAAAATCAAACCTTTGGCAAAGCTATACAAACACTGCGACGCAATAATGAACTTTAATTATAAATCAATAGATACCCATAAGCCTAATTCTGAATTTCAGTTTGATGGTCATAGTGTTTTTCTAAAAGCAAAAACCTACGCAGGTGATTTCATATTTGCTGAAGTGGGAGATGAACATGAAGATCTCTATGTATTAGTCGATAAGGGAACTAAACAACCCGCTTTGCATTTTCATTTACATCCAGAGTTACCTATGGGTAATCGTGCTGATTTACTTAATTGTCCTTGGCTTTTTGATCAAGGGGATTTTGAATCCGATGTGTTCGCTGATAGTCTATTTAATCAAGTAGAAAAACAAGATTTTACTTATGCAAAAGAAGCGGAGTTTAGGGGTTCAGGAAAAATAGATAGCTGGGAAGGAGAGGGCGAATGTTCCTTTGCCTTTGCACTCTATCATTGTGATGAAAGCCCAAGTTCACCTTATTTCATTGTTTGTGAATACGGAGATGGGGCAGATTCTCAGATTTGTTGCATGATTGGAGATCTTATTAATAATTGAAAAAACTTCTTTTTAAGCTAAAAATGGATATATTAGCTTTAGCATTTGAACCTCGGCAATTACGAGGTAAATAGAGCCTTAAAATAAGATTATTGAATAGAATTATGCAAGCATTAAAAGATATAGAACTCGCTTTAAAAGAAATAAGAGAAGGTCAGTGTGTCATTGTAGCTGATGAGAAAAAGTATTTTCTTATTTTTGCCGCCGCCGCATGTACTTCTGCGTATGTAAATTTCATGATGAATGACTGCCGAGGCCAAGTTCAGATTGCCTTGAAAAAATCGTCTCCCTTAAATTCAAGTTTGAACCGTCAGACCTATGAATTCAATAGCACTTTAAAAACCGGTATTAATGCCAACGATCGCTGCCACTGTATCTTACGAATGTTGGATGACGCAGCAATGGCAGATGATTTTAGTAGTCCAGGATTTTTGACGGTTAATTGGATCTCACATGGTGCGGTTCTGGTGAAACCCGGAATAGAAGATGCTGCTTATGATTTAGCACGCTTAGCAGATTATAGTGAAGGTGCGGTGTATTGTCAACTATTGGATGAAAAAGCGAATAGTTTAAGTGAAGACCAAGTTAGTGATTTTGCCGAGAAGCATAGTTTTAAACTGATTGATTTAAATGATATTATTGAGTACCGCCTTATTAAAGAACCTCTTGTTGAAGCTTTAAATATTGTTAATATGCCTACCGATTACGGTGAATTCAGATTGCATGTCTATAACGTGATTTATGACCCCGCACGCGGAATTGATTTAGTGTTAACTTGCGGAAAAGATAAGTTCTCAGAGGATGAAACCGTTTTAGTTCGAGTACATAGTGAATGGTCGATAGGCAATATTGTAAATCGCTTAAAAAATGATGAAGGCTCATCTCTAAATAGAGCCATGAAACAAGTGGCAGATGAGGGCAGTGGAGTCATCGTTTTTCTTAGGAATACACCTGAACAAGCAGCAAATTCTGGTTTGTTTAGTAACTCCAAAAGACCAACTGATATATGGATGGAAAAAGGCGAAGTAAAAACATTGCGTCCTCAAGGTGGAATGGCCTACGGTTTAGGAGCTCAGATTTTACGAGACTTAGGTGTCAGAAAAATGCGTTTGATGAGCAATAGCCCTTCAGATTTTGTGGGCATTAATAATTATGGTTTAGAAATTGTTGAACAAGTGAAGTACTAATGAATCAGCTTAAAGAAAGACTCCAGAAAAAATTAGACCACCTCCGTCGTGGAGAAGTTTTGTATTACAAGACTGAAGATTCTAGTGATGTTTACGCTTTTTGTTTTCTTAAAAATAGCTCCGCCCAAAATTTAACCACACTCATGACTTACGGAGGCCCCTTATCATTATTGGTGAGTGACCAAAGTGAGATTTGTAAATCACGAGAAAAAATTGCCGATTGTACAGTCTTAGCCTGTGATTTCAGTGCGCAAGGTCTAATGACACTGGCGTCTAATCCTAAGCAAGAAGGACCCGATAGGATTTTACTTAGAGTCGTAGAAAGTCATGATATCTTAAAAAACCTTTCCGTAGAGGGTCGCATAGTCGAATTTGCGTCGAATGTGGAAGGAGAAGAGCACTGCCTGATATACACGAAAATTTATAATTCTATTAATGTCGACTCAAGCCTTTTACTTAATGAAGAAGATATAAGTCTCGCTCGTTTTTTTAATCCCCGACTTATCGATATGACAGGTATGACTGAGGTAGAACTTCAGCAAGGTACTTTCAAACTTTATTCATTCTATTCAGAAATAGATGGTCGTTATCACTGGGCCTTTGTTTGTAATGATAGAAAAAAAGAGAATGAAACTCCTTTAGTACGTATCGAATCTGAGTGTTTAACGGGTCATGTTTTTGGTTCGCTTCTTTGTGATTGTGGCGATCAACTCAGCAAAGGCTTAGAAGAAATAAAAGCCTATGGTTACGGTGCACTAGTTTATCTGCGTCAAGAAGGTCGTGGGATAGGTTTGAAAGCTAAACTTGATGCCTATTATTTCCAGCAATTTCATGATATGGATACAGTGGATGCAAATCTGGCGGTAGGAATGCCTGAAGATGCAAGAGATTATTTGATTGGTGCTCAGATTTTGAATTACTTAAAATTTGAACCCTTGAAGCTGCTTACCAATAATCCTGCGAAAATCAGTGGTTTGAATCGCTATGGTTTATCGGTAGAACAACAAGTATCACATATTATTCCACCCTCTAAGCACAATAAACGCTATTTAGATACTAAGCGTGATCGCATGGGTCATAGAATATAATTCTATAAACGATTGGAGATGATTATGTTTGATTCCTTTACTGCAGATTTTGAAAAAGTTCTCAATCATATATCACCAAGTCAATCACTTAAAATTGCAGATCTTGAGCTAACGAGTTTAGCGATCATGAGTCAAATCAAAAATGTCGATCATGCGATCTGTGTTTTTGAAACTTCTGCACAGGCGGAATCAATATTAAATGAACTTAAAAAATATCAGTCATTAGCTCAATTAAGTGATATTAAACTACTCCATTATCCTGAACTCAATTCAGATCAAGTCGAATACGATATTGACTTAGAGCGCTCTCGAACATTAAATAGTATGCTCGAAAGTATAGCTGAAAAAACTTTGTTACTTTCTTCCGTTGCGTCATTACTAAGTGCGGTAGTTCCTCCTGATAAGCTGAATTCACAAAGTGTTGAGATAGCTCTAAAATCAGAAGCATTTTCCCCTGAAATTCTTTGTGAATTATTTACCAAAATGGGTTTTGATAATGAAGTTCAAGTGAGCTTGCCCGGAGAGTTTAGCTTACGAGGAGGGATACTGGATGTATTTTCTCCCGATCAAAAATTACCTGTACGAATCGAGTTTTTTGATAATGAAATTGAATCACTTCGACTTTTTGATGTAGACTCTCAGAAATCAATTGCAGAAATGAAATCTTATCAAATTAGTCCCGTTGAAAAAACGGGCTTGGAAGATCGTGGTTTTTTAGATTACTGCCGTGATTATGAACTGATTATTGTTAATGACGTCGCAATAGAAAAGCATCTACAGCGCTTCCAAAGCCAAGCGAAACAAGATTTTTGGGGAGAGTTAAAGACTTCTTTGTCTATTCATACAAATATTGATCAGGACCCTGAGAGTGGGATAAAAGATTTTCCTTTAGTTGCTTTAGCACCTATATATCGCAACTCATTGCCTGAAGTCGAGCGCACGATTCAGCAGGCACATCAGAAGTTTTTACTTGATAGAGTGAAATCGTGGTTGGATAAATCATGGCAAGTGCACATTCTCTGTGGAAGTGAAGCAGGCAAGCAGCGCTTAGAAGAAGTTTTTGATGATAAGCAAGGGGATAATTTAAAGCTCTATCCGCAATCATTGCACTACGGTTTCATTATTCCTGAAATCAAATGTGCCTTTTTAAGTGAGCAAGAGTTATTTGGTCGACCCATAGAAGATCTTAAAGATGTTTCTTATTCATCACAACTCCAGAAAAATTTAGAATATGAGCCTGAATTAAATGAAGGGGATTTTGCTGTTCACGCGAATCATGGGATTTGTCGCTACTTGGGAATAGAGATAAAAAATGGTCAGGAATTCCTCCTATTAGAATTTGCGGAGGATCGGAAATTGTTTCTCGCCTTAGATTCATCGAATTTATTGATGCGCTATATCGGAGGAAAAAAATCCATGCCTAAGTTAGCGCGCTTAGGAACGAGTTTTTGGCAGAAATCCTTGGATAAAGCAAAGGATTCAGCACGGGATTACGCGGCTGAATTATTGCGATTACAAGCAGCACGAGAGCATAGTCGAGGCACCATCTTTTCGAAAGATACTCATTGGCAAAACCTCTTTGAAGAAAGTTTTCCTTTTGAGGAAACACCGGACCAATTGACTTCGATTGAAGAAGTGAAAGCAGATATGGAAAAACCCAAGCCAATGGATCGCTTGCTCTGTGGTGATGTTGGTTTTGGTAAGACAGAAGTTGCAATGAGAGCCGCCTTTAAGGCTGTTATGGATTCCTATCAGGTAGCGATTATTGTCCCGACAACCGTTTTGGCCCAGCAGCACTTTCATTCATTCTCAAAACGGATGGCTGACTATCCGATTAAAATAGCGACCTTAAGTCGATTCATTAGTAAAAAAGAGCAGAAGAAAGTGCTCATCGCAATGGCGAATGGTGAGGTCGACATAGTTATTGGTACCCACCGTTTGTTACAAAAAGATATCATATTTAAAAAGTTAGGCTTGCTGGTTATTGATGAAGAGCAGCGTTTTGGAGTCGAGAGTAAGGAGTCTTTGAAACGCATGAGAGTTAATGTAGATATTTTATCTATGTCAGCCACTCCCATTCCCCGTACTCTTTATCTATCAATGACTGGGCTACGCGATTTTTCGACAATTCTAACAGCACCACACAATCGTAAGCCAGTGAGAACAATCGTCAGTAAAGAGAATGATGAATTAATTGAAATGGCCATTAGCCGTGAGCTTGAGCGGGGTGGTCAAGTTTATTATCTTCATAATCGAGTCGGTACCATTGATAAAGTCGCTCTCAAGTTAAAAAGAATGTTTCCAGAAGCAGGTATTTTAGTGGGCCATGGGCAGATGGATGAAGAAGAACTCGAGATGGTAATGAATGAGTTTACTGATGGTGACGCACAGATACTAGTGTGCACAACAATTATTGAATCTGGTATGGATATACGCAATGCGAATACAATGATAATTGATCGTGCGGACCGTTTCGGCCTATCTTCATTATATCAATTACGTGGCCGTGTGGGCCGAGAGCATCGTCAAGCTTATTGTTATTTACTGATGCCGGCGGACGAAGCAATTATGGATAATGCCAAAGAGCGTCTTAGCGCACTTCGCAAACATACACACCCAGGCGCGGGCTTTAAATTAGCCATGCGTGATTTAGAAATTCGTGGTGCAGGCAATATGCTGGGTTCGCAACAAAGTGGTCATATTGCGGCTGTAGGTTTTGAGCTTTACTGCCAGTTATTGAAAAAATCAGTGGCCGACTTGAAGGGTACTGTGAAGCAACTGACAACGGCATCATTTAATGCCGACTTTATTCATAATGGTTTTCAGGCTGTAGAGGGAGCGATTTCGGTGGCTTTACCTCCTACTTATATAGAATCTGATGATACTCGACTCGAAATGTATAAGCGCTTTTCCACAATGACGACTTATCAAGAAGTAATGAATTTAGAAACGGAACTCAAAGATCGCTTTGGAGCCTTCACTGAAGAAGTTATAGCGTATATTAGTAGCCAAAAAATAAAATTTCTGGCTACTGCACTTGGGTTTTATTCAGCAGAAATTAAAAAAGGCTTATTCTATTTAGAAGGTGCGGATGGCCTCTTTAGAATGAGTCGAAAAATACCGCAAATTAAAAAGCAAGGACTCGCGGCATTAAAAGAAGCAGAGCAATTTTTACTAAATTTAGCTAAGCGACAAAAAGTTAAGCTTCTTTAGTAGTCCGGAACCCATTTATTACGGATCTGTTTTAAAGTGCCGTTTATTTTCCACTTCTGATAGATATCTAAAACTTGATTATACAGTTTCCCATTCCCATAATCTACTGCCCATGCTAAAGCGTCACTTTCAGTACCCCAAGTCATTTTAATGAGTTCTTTATGGCTTTGTGCATACTTGACGATGCCGGGGCTTTCATGAAGAAAAACATCTATTTCTCCAGATTGAAGAGCACTAATAGCTTGATCTAAGCCTTCAAATGGAAGATTAGGGTTCTCGGGAAAATCATTTTTGACGAGCTCACCAAAAACAGAGCCTTCTACATAGCCAATTTTAAGCTCTGAACTAACTTCTTTTAAGGAGGGGTTAATGGAGTTTTCTTTATCCTTTTTAATTAGGATCATAATCCGCGTTTGTATGTAGGGAGGTAAAAATTTGACTTTGAAACTACGGTTGTTATTAGAGGTCATTCCCGACATGATAATATCAATTTTATTTTCATTTAAGGCATTAATTAATTCATCAAAGGGTATTTCGACGAACTCGACTTCTCTATTTAGTTCTTTACCTAAAGCAAGAGCATAATCAATTTCTAAACCAGTATGTTGTCCACTCTTATCTTTGAAAGCTAAGGGAGAGTAATTAGCAGATGTACCTACTCGAAGAGTGTTGTTGTAGCTACTACATGAGAATAGGTGAAGAAATAAAACTATAGTGATAAATGCTTTGATAATATGCATGATAAGTACTTGCTTTGTTTATAGATAAATTCTGTTATTATTATAATAGAACCATGTTTTATAAGATATAAAATGATTTAAATTTTTTAATCTGAGAATTACTTAGTATATTATTTGAATATATTAGGGGTATAAGAGTGAGATTATGTTGATAGATCAAAAAACAGAAGAGTTAGTGTTAAAAGCTTTGAGTTACTATGCGCAAGGTGGCGAAAATATAAAACCTTCGCGAGATATAAATTCTGATTGTGCCTATAGCTATACTGATTTCATTCAGAAATGTGAGGGGATAGCAGTTGATGGCTTCTTATTATTAGATGAATTAAGAGAAAGAGGTTTTTTACGAAAAATCATTAATGATCGACTTTTTCTATGTGATAAATGTAGTTCATGGCACATTAATTTACGAGAGGTATGCCCTGATTGTTCATCTCTTGATTGGAAACAAAAAAGACTCTATCATCACTTTAGTTGTGGATATGTGGGACTAGAAGATGAGTTTAAGGTACACAGTTATGCTGAGCTTCATTGTCCTAAATGTGAGCAAGTAATGCGCCATATAGGTTTAGATTATGAGAAACCCACACAATCTTTTTTCTGCTATACTTGTGAACACATTTTTGATGAACATCAAACAAAGTCTTTATGTATAAGTTGCGGTGAGCAAAGTGATCTCGAAAAAATGGAGTTAAAAGAAATTTACTCTTATCAACTGACGGCAAAAGCATATCAAGCAATTGAAAAAGGTAGTTTGAAAGAGACGAGTGTTGAAGACCTCATTAAAAATAAAGCTACGGAACTATATACCTATGATTTTTTAATATTTTTATTGGATCAGCAACGTCAAATTGCTCAAGAATGTGGAGATCATTTGACCGCATGTATTATTTCTGGTCCAGAAAATAGAGAGTTCATAGATTATACAAAAACTTTAATTAAACCTAGTTTTTTCTTATCAGAATGGAAAGGGTCTTTTATTATCGTAGCGAGTCGAGGACGCAGTAAAGATCACATAAAAGCATTTAAGATTTTATTAGATAACTTCCAAGAAATTAGAAAGCATTCATTAGTTGGATCTACTTTTGATTTTGAGCTAGAACTTGATGCAAATAAGCAATTCGATTTATTTTTACAGACAAGTGTGAGTGATCGATCTAAGTTTAAAGAGGGAGGGTTTTGTGAGAATTAGGCTTAGCCTTCTCTTCATTTCTATCTTGTTGGCATTTACCTCATGTCAACAAAATTTTAATTCAGATCGTAGTAATGTAAAAACAGAGCTCGATATTGAGTCTGAGGGCTGGAAGCAAGCCTTGACAAATATTAATACTTCTAGAGGTCAAAAGTACTATTATTTAGAAGAGGGGAAGCTCAATAGGTGGGAAGGAGTAGAGGATGTTCAACAACTAATATCGATAGTAAAAGAAAAAGAGCTCATTATTCTAGATTTATGGGATCGTAGAAATGAGGAGTGGCAGGTTGAGCAATTGGTTTATAAAGCAGAGCAGGATATAGAGGACTTTATAGCTTTAAAACATGAAGGTGTTTACCAAATTGCCAAAGTATACATTCAGCTTGAACCCTTAGCAAGCCCCCAAAGTACCTCCGAGCCCTCCGAGCCCTCCGAGCCCCAAAGTACAGCCAAAATTACTGCAATTAAATTTATAAGTTCCAGTCCGGGAAATAAAAGTTTTCCTGCCTATAACAAAGATAAGCAAGTTTTATTGTATAATGTAGTAGAGAAATCCAATAATATTGAAAAACTTGATTTAAATTCGGGCTTGACTAAGACTTTAATAAAGAATGGCTCTGGACCACGCTGGGTCGATGAGAACCAGTTTGTTTTTACCGATGAAAGCCAGACTCAAAGAGAGCTTTATTTAGCTAATTTGGAAGGTAAAAAAACTAAAGCAGATGAAAATCAAGTGAAGCTGGCTTTAGAAGTTGCGGATACTTATACTGGAAAAGCCTATTATGCATTGAAATTGAGTGAATTAAAAGAATATGAAACGGCCTCTTATAGCTCACTTAAAGACTTGTTGAGAGTCGTGAGTCAGAGGTCTCCACAAATCAAAGTGGCTAAACATGAAGCTTTGACGGTTTTGGCAGAATATTTTCTAGAAAGATACAATAAAGGACCAGACCTAGTCGTCGGAGCATCATACACAGGAGCTAGTAATTTGGCTACTGAAGAGGAAGAGCAGAGTGCAGGTGATTACAGTAGTTTAAATGATTTCATGAGGATTACTACAGGTCTTAACTTTACTGTGATTCCGAATCGGAAATTCAGGGAGTCATTTAGTGATTATAAACACTGGCGTTACGAAGAAGCTATACAAGTATTCTACCAAGCCGCAAATGATGAAATGTTTAGAACATTAAGTAATTTACATAAAATCATACATAAAAGATCTAAAATTCAAATATTAGAAACCATTATAAATACTTGTGATAAGAGTATGAAAAAATATACCAAGATGGAAAATATTACACTAGATGCACGTTCCAAAGTAGATTTTTTTAAAGATCAGAAAGCTTTTTATGAACGTCAACTCGTCTTGGAGGATACCGAACTACTGGCTGCTAGAGACCGCATTCGTCTCAGTTTGGATATGCCAGATAATCAAGAACTTAATTTAGCCTTACTCTCCCAGATTATACCTCCTGTAGAACTGAGGTCATTATTTGATTTATTAAATCACTCTGATCTTAATAATGCCTATCAACGACAGCTGTATTTTCAGATTATGCAGGCAGCTGCTGAAAGAGATATGGGACACCCTGTATATCGCAGAGATTATTTAAATCTACAAGTGAATTATGGATTTGGGATACATCATTGGGATAAAGTTATGGATGATTTTGTCAGTGTTTCAGCCAATACGATGGTGCCATTACGTTCGGAAGAATTACAGTTATCCTATAATCGCCAATGGACAAATCGTGTAAAATCACTTCGTTACCAACATGATCTTTCACAAAAAAATTCAAAAATAAAGATTACGGAGCTTTATAGAAAAATCAAAGGTTTTAAGAGTTATCATACGCAATTTCAGCATAACCTTTTAAATATGTATGATAAAATTCGACGCCAAGTAGCTCTGAACAAGCTAGGGAATTATTCAAAAAAAGAAATGGATGATTTGGACGAAGTTCATTTAGAATACCTCAATGGTCAATTAGAAGAAAGAGATGTAAGTGCGGAGGGAACTCAGAGTCATTTGGACTTATTAAGAGAGGTTGGTGACTTTCACATGTACCCTAAATGGTTTGCTGACTCAAGTAGAGATGAAGTAAGGGTTTTTCATGCCGCGAAGTTTAGCGACCTGAATAATGATTTACATATCTTTAAAAACAAAATAAAATCACTTAAAGATTTTGAGCGGTTTTATTTAATTCTAGAAACAAAAGATATGACGGAGAATGAATTAGAGATTCAATATGTGTATAAGAAAACTCTTGAAAAGAAGGGTGGGTTTATACCGACGTTTTATAATGATTCATCTTTAGAAAGTAAAATGAAAAAACTGATTGATTTACAAGATGATTCGAGAGCCTATTTCGATAAAGTTGGGCTTGTTTTTAAAAAAGAAAGTGAGATTAAAGCGGCTTTGGATTTATGTTTGGAGTACCTAGGGGAAAATCAAGAGCTACACCTATTTCTCCCTCAAGGTATAAAGTCTATTTATATTCCACCTGAGATAACTCAAAAGATAAATCTCTATTCAACTGACTATAGCAAAGCAAAGAAAAATGTATTAATACATGATTTTGAAATAAAAAAAATTAATGTTCTTTATAAAGAAAGAACTAATAAAACTAAGACAGGTACAGATGAACTTACGAACTAAGCATAAGGCAGCATCACCATACGTGATGCCGGCCTCTAAAAATTACGCGAAAAGTAAATTGTGGAAAAAAGTTCGTGTGCTCGCAATTATTAGTGTATTACTATTTTTTGCAATTTATTACTACTATCAAGCTTTTATCAGGATTGACGGTTTAGTTATTGTAGATTCAAATCAAATCACTCTTGAGAGTCCTGGTAAAGGAGTCGTTGAAAGCATGATTAAAATACGAGAATTTGAAGATATTAAAGAAGGGGAAAAGATAGCCGTTATTGGTTTACATGTTTCTGATGTTCTGACTCTCGATCAAGAAATTTCCTCTATTCAGGAAAAACTACTTAGTATTGACGAAGAAATTGAACGCCTTAAAACATCTAATATACGGGAAAGTATTAAGTTTTTACAGAAACTCAGAGATGTAGATAAAGAAATTGAAGCCGCTCGTTTAGAAACGGTCACTCTTAAGGCTAAAAAAATAACTCAGGATGAGCTATATAAAATTAGTGACTCAGAGCTTACTGGCGCGGCTAAACTTTATAAATTAGAAATTATTAATATTAATCAGTATAAAAAATTCCAAAAAGAAGCTTTGACATCTAAAAGTGATTTAAGTGAAGTCAATAATAGAATCGATTATTACGAAAACATTATTAAACATCTGAAACATAGAACGGAACTTTTGGGTAATGACAAAGAACAATACTTAGCAGAATATAATAAAGATGTTGAAAGTCAGATAAAAAAGCGGACTTTCTTAGAAAGTAAACTCAAAGAATATACGAGCTACGCAAATGGTAAGAGTAGGGCCTTAGAAATCTACTCGCCGATAAATGGACGAGTCCTGCAGAATCATATTACGACGGGAGATTCATTAACTGAAGGAAGTCAATTAATTACTCTTTATCGTCCTGAGGTAATGGAACTTAGGGTTTATGTAGAAGAACGCTACATGGATAGGCTTAAGCCAAGTTCCCGTGCAATTGTTAAAATTTTTGATAAAAAATTTGAAACTAAAATATTACGGATTAATAAAGTAATAACTCATTCACCAAGAGAATTAAGGGGGCGTCGTCTCGTTCCTGAAGATCGCTATTATTTCACTGTAGATTTAGTGACAGATAATTTACCAGAAGGCTTGTTTCCAGGTAAAACTGGAAGGGTTATTTTTAAACAATGATGGACTCAATCAGTTTTCTATTTGTTGATGTATGGTTTTACATTACACAGCAATTTCAGACTAGAGAAGCTTTTGATTGGGTACTTTTTTTCTTTCCTTTTGTAGCTCTGATCGAGGGACCTCGTTATATAATTCCAATTTTTGTACTTCCTATAATGAGGGCCTTTGGTTTGCGTGGAGAAAATAAATTTTTGCAAAAAGAGTTTTTACGAAGTAATCCTCGAGTCAGTATTATTGTTGCGGGACGTAATGAGGAAGCGATCATTGGACGGACAATAGATTCTCTTTTAGAACTTCCCTATGAAAACAAAGAAATTATTGTCATAGATGATGCAAGTGATGATAATATGTACAGCGTTTGTCTGCCCTATGCAAAGAAAGGTCTTATCCGCCTCTTTAAGAATGAAAGTCAAATGGGCCGTACAGGCAGGCCCGTGGCCTCAAACTTAGGCCTAAAAATGTCTACAGGTGAATTTATCATTAGTGTCGATGCCGATACGAGTTATGATCGTGATACTATCGAGCGCATGGTAGGCCCCTTTTATGATCCTGAAGTCGGAGGGGTTGCAGGTAATTTAAAAGCACGAAATGCTGGAGAGAGTATTTGGGCCGACTTTCAGGCTCTTGAATACATGATCTCCATTGGTTTATGGAAACGTTGGACAAGTATGATTGGAGCTACTACACAGGCCTCAGGCGCCTTTGGTTCCTTCCGCAAAAAAGCATTATTGGACTTTGGAGGTTGGGACCCCGAATTAGCGGAAGATGCAGACTTAACTTTAAAAGTAATTAAAAATGGTTGGAAAATAACATTCTCACCACATGCCGTGGCCATGACATCCGTGCCAGCAGATTTAAAAACTCTTGTTAGCCAGCGAGTTCGTTGGGACAAGGGATCGATTCGAACATACTTTCATAAACACGCGAATATTTTTCGTTTTTGGAAATTTGGTTTTAATCATTTTATTGAGTTGGGCCAAGAATTTTTGATATTTTATGTGGCCACTTTAATTTACCCTTTCTATATCATTTACATGTTAATAAATGATTGGAAATTTTTTCTGTTTGCGTATTGTTTTGCTTATTGTTTATATTCAATTATCAGCTTTTTCTCGATCTTGGTATCAGTTAGTTTTAGTGAAAGAAAACACGAAGAATGGTGGATGCTATGGTATGCCCCCATTTACCCCTTTTACAAAGAGGTTTTTCGTTGGGTACGTTTACGTGCATGTATTGAAGAGACGTTCAGGTTGGATTATCAAGAAGGTTATATACCAGAATCTGGTTATAAAAATTCCGAAAAATGGTAATTAGAGTACTAACTTTTGATATTCGGGGATCTCAGGGAGTTTGACTGTAGTCTCTTCGACAGTCAAACGGCAAAAGTAGATTTCTTGGCTTAGACGTTTCATCTCTTCAAAGCCACAGTCTTTGATATCGACACCTAAGCGGGTCCAAGTAAACTGATTTACATCAAATTTCAATTCTTCGGCGGCATCATATAAACAGGATTTTAAACGTACGGGACAATGATAGATTAATTGCTTGCATTGACTATATGTATCAGTTGATAGGCGTTCAATAATCTCATCAAAAAAAGCTTCAGATTCACGTAAGCGGAGTCTAGAGCCATAACGTGATTTACCTTTTGTTTTCAGATGGTTGAGTTGAGATTTCCCCTGCTTCTTTCGAACCATGTATTTTCGTATGTTTTTATGCTCAAGAACTTTGCCATCTTCAAAAATACCGATAGCGGCGCGTCCACTCTCCATGAGTAAAACAATGTATTTAGGAATGTCTAAACTTAAAGTATGCTCTTCAAGGTATGACCAGAGGGGTTCTTGTTTTTTTGGAGTCGGGTAAAATGCTGGCAAACGAAGAGTGAAAATCTTCTGATCCGCTTCTTTACATTCAAAACTATGTTTTTCAGGGTCGCCTAAAATTAATAAGCCCGTTTTTGCGAGTTCCGCCAAAAAGTCAGGGCATAAATGATGCTGGAATTTATGAAGTCGGCTCATAGCTTTTATTAAAGTTTACTGCATCATTATATTTGATTTGCGTGCCTCCAAAAATATCTAAGGCACTGCCAATGGTCAAATGAACTCGGTTGTTACTTATTTGAGTGATTTGCTCAAGATCGTGCATAGATTTTGCGCCCCCCGCATAAGTTGAAATCAAGGGGGATTTATCAGCTAAAAGCTTGACTAGGGACATGTCTACGCCCTTGCACATGCCTTCTACATCTACCGCATGGATGAGGAATTCATCACAGTATTGAGAAAAGAAATCTAAGCTTTCTTCATTGAGTTCGGTTTCAGTGAATTTTGTCCAGCGGTCAGTAACAATCCAGTATTTGTCATCTTTTATACGGCAAGATAGGTCAAGGATAAGCTTGTCTTTACCTGTGATTTTCACTAAAGTATCGAGTTTGCTTTGATCAAATTTCCCATTGGAAAAAACATGTGAAGTTACAATCAAATGTGAAGCACCTTGATCTAGCCAGTAAGAAGCATTTTGGTCGTTGATGCCTCCACCAATTTGTAAACCACCAGACCAAGTATTTAAGGCCGCTTTTGCAGCTTCATCATTACCAGGGCCAAGCTTGATGACATGACCACCTAGCAATTGATCGGCTTTGTAGAGCTTTGCGTAATACGCAGAATTGTTTTCTGAAACAAAATTAGTATCAGGAGCTTCTGAATCATCAAGAGTTCCTCCGACAATTTGTTTTACTTGGCCATTATGAAGGTCTATGCAAGGTCTGAACATTTTCTATATCCATATCGTATCGTGTTATATTTTCTTGACTCGGGGCATTGTATAAGGGGAGGAAAATAAAGAATTCAGTCCCTTTATCCACTTCGCTTTTAAGGTGTAACCAGCCATTGTGGCTTGCGGCAGTACCATAAACCATAGAGAGTCCCATACCTGTCCCTTTACCAATAGGTTTGGTAGTGAAAAAAGGCTCGAAAACTTGTTCAATAACTTCTTGTGGGATGCCGGTACCATTGTCTTTGACTCTGACACAACAGTAGTTATCAGCTCTTAATTCATCGGCGGCATGTTCCCATCCGGGCATATCTTCGTAAGCTATTTCACATCGAATTGTTATTTTTGCGGAGGCCTGATCTTCTAGTGCATCACGAGCATTAATGAGTAAATTCAAAATCATTTGCTCAAGTTGTGTGCGGTCACCACGAATATAAATGGGATCAGGAGCATTAAGTAATTTGATTTTAATTTTTTGAGCACAGCTAGGCTTAAATAATTCCCAGCTAGAATTGAGGACATCTTCAATCTTAAGTTTTTTAAGTTCGAAATTACCTTTCTTAGCAAAACTTAATAATTTAGAAGTTAGGTCGGACGCACGTCCAACGGCATAGCGGATATTACCGACGACACGTTCTTTTTCACTCGCAGTTGACTTATTGTCAAAAGAATCAAGAGAGCCTTGGATAGAGTGCAGTAAATTATTGAAGTCGTGGGCAACACCACCAGCTAATCGTCCTACAGATTCAAGCCTCTGAAGGTGAGAGACTTGATTAGTTAATTGATCCCTCTGGTGAGTTAATTTATGACGGCTAGTAGTTTCACGCCCTGTCATTAAGATGAGTTTAGTTTTACCTGCATATAAAATAGAGGCAATAAAATCGACAGAAATGAATTCGTTTTCACTTGTTTTTATGATAGCCTCAAAGTTAAAATCTCGCATGTCAGGCATGTTTTTAGTGCCTTGCCAGATATCTTCAAAAGATAAGCGCTTTTCTAAAATATCTTCGAAGGCATCATCTGAGCATCGGTCTCTATCTAAAAGTGTCTCATTCATATGAGTTTCTTGGAGTTGATTAAAAGGGTGCCCTGTTCTAGTTATAAGCCTTTTATTAACATCAGTAGGGAAGCCTTTGGAATTTACCAAAAAGATTAGGTCGGGGCTATTTTCAACAAATAACGCAAAGCGTCCTTCCCAATCTCGTGAGTGTTGAGTAATTAAGTTTCCGTAAGAATATGTACTTAACACCGCTCTTAAGAAATCCATTGGGTTACGCTCTTCATCTTCCTTTTTACCGTATTCATTGAGTCTTAGATAAATAGTAACGATGACACTAAGCCATATAATGATGAAAGCTCTAGATATGAAAAGCTGATTCATTTTGAGCCAGAATTGGTCCGAGTGATAATTAGAAATTAGACTGTAAACATAGGTGTCTACTACTTGTGTTAAGAGGAAAGAAATTACCACACTAAAATAAGTTCCGAAATTACGATTTTTAAAAATTTGAAAAACCACAGGTAAAACTAATAAATCAGCAATAATAGCTCCTAGTGAAGCCGCGGTATTAATTCGAATTTTCTCAAAAAAGTCAAAATAAAACTGACGCTTGTCAGTGTCAACAATAAAGCCAAACCATTGAGTTTGTGTTTGGCTAATGGTATTGAGGAGATAAAAACTTCCTGAAACAACTACTGCAGCGACTGTCAAACGTTGAGCTGCAATGGGTCCATCTAAGGTATAAGTAATGAGTAGTGAGGTCATGAATGTCGTGAGTAATAATGCAGAAGATACATTCATTTGAATATCTAAGAACTCATAAGATAGGCTGATGTCCGCAGCATTAATGAGTTGAGCAAAAACGAGAATGAAACTTACCACCATATAATAAGAAGTAAGTCCGATGACTTTTCGCAAGGAATGCATCGAAATGATTAATACGGCAAGAAAAGTAAGCTCTAAAAAACAAAGACTAAGAGCAGGAAGCATCTCTGTGAAATGATTACTCATTTTTGACAACCAGGGCAATAGAAGCTTGAACGTCCAGTTTGTACTACTCTTTTGATTACTTTATCACATGTAGTACATTTTTTGCCATTACGGCCATAGACATTGAGTTGTTGGTGGAACCAGCCTTCACTGCCATCTGGAGCCTGGAAATCAATGATAGTGGTACCTCCTGCAGCAATGGCTTGTTGCAGAACTTCTTGGCTATGGCTAATTAAATTATGGCAGTCTTTTTTTGTGAGTTTTTGCGTTTTTCGCAAAGGAGATATACCGCATCTAAATAGAGTTTCGCTTGCATATATATTGCCAATACCACAAACTGTTTTTGGATCCATGATAAAGCCTTTGACCGCTTTAGTTTTATTCCGAGATAGATTCCATAAGTAAGCTTGATTGAACGCGTCATCAAAAGGTTCAGGGCCTAAATGCGCTAAAGCTTGAGGATCATCATCTTTATTTAAAGGAGCAGTAATCATTCGAAATTCACCAAAGCGTCTGGGATCACAGTAACGAAGATCTTGAGTGCCATCACCCAATAACACACTGATGTGTTCGTGTTTTTTCCTGGCTTCAGTACTTGGGCATAGGCGCCAACTACCAGTCATGCCTAAATGGGAAAGTATCCATTTGTTATTATCGAGTTCGAAAATCAGGTATTTTGATCTTCGCTTTAAGCGGATGATTTTTGTACCAATGAAAGCATTGTTAAATAATTCTTCGTCCAGTTTTTGGCGTAAGCCTGCAGTAAAAAAATGACAGGCTTTAATTATTTTTCCTTGCAAATGTGGGGCAAGGGCATTTTTAACAGTTTCTACTTCGGGAAGTTCAGGCATGAGCTAAAATTATTTTGCAGAGAGATTAGGGGGGAAATTCAGGAGCATTTCACCAATAATCTGGTCAAATTTTTCTTGGGAGAAAGTTATAGCATTGAAGCCATAGGCAGTTGATTGCCAGATGACCTCATTTTTCTTTGAATCGACAAATTCAAGAACGAAGTAACGTTCTTGGCTCTCAACAAAATAGAAGTCCGTGCCCGCATAGTAACTACGATGATACATACCACCGCGAGCTGTAACCATACGTTCGTTGGTCACTATTTGATAACGTGGTTTAATGACAAGGTCTGCTGGATCACCAGCAGATGCCTTGGGTTTAAATACTAAGTCCTTTCTTTCAAGGCCGTCTATAAGCGACTTCTCGAGTCGTTGCCTATTTAAGCTTTTGCTTTTTACGCTAGCAACAAAGGAAAAGTTTTTGTATGAAGAGAAGTCGACTCCCGGTTGAAAGTCGAACTTCACTGAGCTACACGAGCTAAAAAGAACTAAGCTTAGTATTAAAACTATTGGTTTCATTTTTTGCTAAGTGGCTCGCCTAGAACTATTCTAAAACCTAATACAAAATACTTAGAGTCAGGAGGATTGATGAAACGAGCAGATGGACGGCAAGCCGCCGGATCTAAAAGCCAGCAGCCGCCCTTAGCGATCTTATTTGCACCATCTTTATTGAATGGATTGATGGCATCATCAACATCAACTTTTTGTAGTTGGTGAGCAGGGTTTTCATAGTACTCAAGTTCTTGGAAGTCACAGCCGTCCATGACCCATTCCCAAACATTGCCTTGCATGTCGTAAAAACCCCAGTTATTGGGTTCTTTTGTGCCGACGACATGAGCACGTTCATTTGAGTTTTTAAAGTACCATGAAATTGTTTCAATATCTTCAACAAAATCTTCGTCTGAACCACCACGGCAGACGTATTCCCACTCAGCTTCAGTAGGTAGACGGTAGACGTAAGGCTCAGGTAAGCGTCCGGCTTCACGTTCAACTTCAGTAAGTTTTTTGCAAAAGGAGACAGCGTTATCCCAACTGACTTTCTCTACAGGATAGCTAGGTGCACCTTCATGATCTTTAAACATACTAGGATTTTTTTTGATGACTTCCTGATACTGATACTCAGTGATCGGGTGGAGGCTCATCCAGAAAGAACGAGTCATGTGTACACGATGGCGTGGGCGTTCGTTTACGTGGCCATCATCTTTACCCTTGTAGTATGAACCGGGTAAGATTTTTTTCATCTGAATTTCAACACTTTCCATCTCAAAGAAATCACCAAAGTCATCTCTTGGGTAATCATCAACAATTGAAGGGCCAATTGGACCGATATTTTCTAGTTCCATAATTCTCTATTTAATCCTGTTTTATTTTGAATTTTGCACACTTTAGCATGAATTAGAAGCAAACCAAATTTCTTAATCGTAATTTAATCAAGTTGAAGGCTTACCCTGTGTAATAAAATTTTAATTATGATTTACTTATACTCTTTCGTCCATATATGCTGCAGATGGGGCACGCCGATGGGCTGTGGCCACGAGCAGGACAGAACTCCCTGCCAAAGTAAATGATTTGTAAATGTAGGTCAATCCAAGTTTCTTTTGCGAATAAGCGCTTGAGGTCTGCTTCTGTTTTTTCTACAGATTTACCTGTTGAAAGTCCCCAGCGAAAAGCAAGCCGATGGATGTGTGTGTCAACGGCAAAGGCCGGTACATTGAAAGCTTGAGACATAACCACAGAAGCTGTTTTGTGGCCAACACCAGGCAGTTCTTCGAGATAATCAAAGTCACAGGGAACTTGTCCCTTATGTTTTTCTACTAAGATCCTTGAGAGTTCGCTAATGGCTTTAGATTTGCGTGGAGATAGACCGCATGGGCGAATGATGGCTTTGATATCTTCGACGTCTTTATGCATCATATCATAAGGATTGTCGGCCAGTTCAAAAAGAGCCGGTGTGACTGTGTTGACTCGAGCGTCGGTACATTGAGCAGACAAGAGTACTGCGATCAGTAAGGTGTAGGAGTCTTTATGGTCGAGTGGAATGGGTGGCTTTGGATATAATTTCTGTAATATGGATAAAATATCAGCAACTTTCTCAGATTTTTTCATTAGGTGAATACGGGTAGGTTTTCAATTATAGGCGCCCGTCCACTGGCTTCGACAAAGTCAGAGACATGTTCAGGGTTTTTGAGATAATGGTAGCCCAGGCCTGCAATCATTGCGGCATTATCAGTACAGTATTTAGGTGGAGTCAAAATAAGTTCTTTACCACTTCTGATTGCCATCTTTTGTACACGTTCACGGATGGCGCTATTACAAGCAACACCACCACAGAGTAAGAGCGTGCGAGCGCCATAGCTTTCGGCCGCCATTTTCATTTTTGTACTGAGGACATCTACGATCGAGTCTTGATATGAAGCGAGTAAATCAGGAAGGTCTTCGTCGGGTACATGGCCATCTTTCCAGGTTTTTTTAACGAGGTTCAATAGCGAGGTTTTTACCCCAGAGAACGAAAAGTTGAGTTTATTTTCTTCGCTATAGGAGCGTGTTTTTGGCAAAAAAGACCTAGGGAATTTATACTTTTCAGGATTGCCAGTTTTGGCGAGGCGGTCAATGATGGGTCCACCAGGATAGGGCAGGCCTAAGATTTTTGCGGCCTTATCAAAAGCTTCACCAGCGGCATCATCAATTGTAGAGCCGACTAATTCACAATCGCCACTTTTTTTAATAATGAAGAGCTGTGTGTTCCCACCAGAAATTAACAAAGCGCATAAAGGAAAAGCCTCAGGCTTGGTGAGGATATCTTGGCGTTCAATAAGACCACCATATATATGAGCCGCCAAATGATTAATGCCACAGACTTTTTTACCAAGAGACAAAGCAAGCCCATTGGCAAAAGCGGCACCCACTAAGAGGGCGGGTAAAAGTCCTGGTTGAGCAGTGACCGCAATGCCATCAATATCTTCTAATTCTAAGTCTGCCTGAGCAAGTGCTTGATTAAGAGTGGGACGAACATTATTTAAGTGTTCACGAGCAGCAAGCTCTGGGACGACACCACCATAAGCAGCGTGGTCTTTTATTTGTGAAGAAATAGCATTCGCTAAAACTTCATGCCCATCTCTTACTAGAGAGATAGCGGTTTCATCACAGCTGGATTCAACTCCTAAAATAATCATATGTAACCTTAAAATAATAATAATTACTTCAAGATATAAACAATAACTCATGTGTCAACAAAGTGTCGGCTGAGAATCTTGATTTGAAAAAGACTATATAATCTATTAAACAATGAGTATTGAGTAGAGTTTGTTTGTTGACATTATCTTTGTAGGCTTCTACTTTTGAGCTCTTATTATAATAACGTGGAACCATTGTGAAGCAGCCTTTAATTTTCATTAGCTTACTTTTATTTAATTTTACAGTTTTATGCGAGACTCCTGAGGCCATGTGGAAAAGTGCTTTTCAAGAGTTCGATAAAGCTGAAATACATTTCAAAAAAGCGGAACACTCGAAAGCAGACTCGGCTTTTAGTACTGCCTTAGCCAAGTTTTTAAAAATTTCAGTTGATTATCCAAGTTGGGAGACGACCTCAGTCAGTTACCGAGTGAATGAATGTAAGGATAAACTCAATGAGATTAAAAACTTGCCATCTAGTAAAAATAATGACGCGATCAAGAAGGGTAGTGATAAGTCAGACTTGAATAAAATCCGGGCAGAAAGAGACAAATATGCCAAAGCGATGATCATGTCCTATAATAAGAATAAGAAATATAAAAGGGAAATGGAGCTTTTAAAAGCTTTGTTAAGTCAGGCACAAAAGTCAGCTGGCAGTAATTCTCAGACTAATTCGGACTTGGAAAATGCAATTTTGGGTAAGCGTAAGTTAGAGTTGACAATTAAAGGTTTAGAGAGTGAAATTAGTGAACTCAAGATAAAGAAAGCGACTTCGAATGAACAAGAGTTAATTGATCTTCAAAGTAAAATGGATACTTTTTTGCTGGACGCGCAAAAAAAACAAAGGGTTTTGGAAGCAAATTTAAATACGTCTCAAAAAACTTTATTGCAAAAAAACAATACTCTTATGGATCAAAAGAGACTCTATAAAGAGTTGAAGGCACTCTCTGTTGAGAGTGAATTAGAGAAGAAATTATACTTAGATCAAATGAGTGAGAAAAACACTCAGATCACTAAGCTAAGTAAAGAAGTGAACTCGCTTAAAGGGCAGAAGATGAATATGAGTAGTTCATTAAATTTAGCCCAGAAATCTTTAGTGGATACAGAAAATAGAGAGAAGGCAAGTCAAGAAAAACTATTTAAACAAATAGAATCTTTACAAGGAAAGAACATTGCCTTAAATGCCAGACTTTTGAAAATGACTCAACAATCATCACAATTATCTAGTGAGAAAATGACGCAGACCAAGCTACAGGTCGATTTAACTAAATCTAATAATTCACTTACCCTTGAGCGTAAAAAAAATGCTGCCCTGATTACGGAGCATGAGAAGCACTTGCTTTCTGTGAAGAAGTCACAGGATACCCTTGGCAATCAAAAAACTGAGTTAGAGCTGAAAGTTACTGGCTTAATACTCGAGAATAAAAAATTGTTATTGAGGGCGAGTAAGGCTCAAAGCGAAAAAAATATAGTGGCCTTAAAAAATAGTCAACTGAAAGAACAATTGATAGACCGTGAAACGAGTTTCGTTAATCAGTTAAAGATGACTTCAAGTAAACAGGCTGAAGTCATTAAAAAACTCACCAAGGACCTTAAAGACAAATCAGAACTTAATAATATTTATGCAGCTAGGTTGGATTCGAGTAGTTTAGCAATGCTCTCTTTGAATGAAAAATTGAAAAAGTTTTTAAAAGAGGAAAATTCCAAAGAGGGTCAGGGAGATGATCAAGAAAAATTAAATCTCATTAAAAAGTTAGAAGCTAGTGAAGGCCTTAATAAAAAACTGAATGGAGAGCTTATTTCTTTGCGTGAGCGTTATATAAAACTTAATAAATTTAGTGGTCAAAAAGACGATGAGATTATAGCGCGATATGTAAAGTTAAAAAAAGTTCATAGTGAACTGCAAGTTGATTTTAAAAAATTAGTGCAAAGAATTCCTAGCGAGGGTGTGCAGGAATCAAACTTCACGGATGAATCTTCAGAAAATATTAACCGTAAAATAGAGACTCTGATATATGATGCCTATAAAGCCTCCAATGAGGGGAAGCACCAAGTGGCATTAGGCTTGTATGCTCAAGCCTTAGAGTTAGATGATAAAAATCTAGATGCTCTTATGAGGACAGGGATTCTGTATTATCAGTTGGGGCAACTATCTGAGGCAGAGCGTTACCTCAATCAGGCTTTTTATCAAAATCCTGATGATGCAAATATTTTAATTCCGTTGGCTATGTCAGTTTTAGATAAAGCGGACTATCACTTGGGTATTTCATTATTAAGTAGAGCAGTAGCGCTTAAACCTGAGGATGACGAACTCAGAGTTAATCTAGGCGTTGCACTACAGGCCTTAGGTTGGGAAAAAGCCGCTTTGCGTGAAATGGAGAAAGCTTATGAGATTAACGACAAGAATGCGCAGACGGCTCTGAATTTAGCAGTCTTATATTTATCTCAAACTCCAAAGAGAGTTACGCAAGCAAAAGCAATGTATGAGAAAGCTCTGACTATGGGGGCACAAAAGTCGCCTTTACTTGAAGAGCTACTCAGATAAAACACTATGTGTTTCTTACGCTTTTGTAAAAAAATATGTATTTTTACATAATAAGGTAAAAAACGACTTAAGTTGTGTTCCTATGCAGTTGATTTTATGACAAAACTTTATATCTTACAGAACTTTTTAAATCAAAGACAATTCGAGGAGAAATAATGTCTGACTCAGCTACACTAAACCTCGCGGGGAAAACGCTCAATCTACCAATTATTGAGGGTACAGAAAACGAAAAAGCTATTGATATTAGCGCACTTCGCAAAGAGACTGGCTATGTAACTTTTGATCCAGGTTATGGTAATACATGCCCTTCCAAGAGTTCTATTACATTTTTAAACGGTGAAGCCGGTGCGCTTCGTTACCGTGGTTATACAATTGCAGAGTTATGTGAAAAGCATACCTTTGAAGAAGCTTCATATTTGACTCTTTATGGTGAGCTACCAACAACTGAGCAATTAAAAGAATTTACATCAGCTATTAACGAGCATAGAAAAATGCCGAAACAGCTTGAGAAGATTTTTGATGCTTATCCAGATTCAGTTCATCCGATGGTGATGATCAATGTATTGACTTCATCACTATCTGCCTACTACCCTGAAGTAACAGCTATCTCTGATCCTGCACAAGTTGAGAAAGCAACTCAGGTTGCTATTGGCCAGATGCTGACTTTTGTGGCTTTTGCTTACAGAAAAAGTATTGGTGCTAGTTTTGAGTACCCAACTGAGCCGTGCTCTACTGCTGCGGGTTTACTTAAGATGATGTTTGGCAATGACTATGAAGTTGATCCTGATGTAGAAAAAGTTATTGATGAGTTATTAATTCTTCACGTAGATCATGAATTTAACTGCTCAACTTCTGCGGTTCGTTTAATTGGTTCTTCGCAAGCTAATCTCTTCGCATCAATTTCTGGTGGTATATCGGCTCTCTGGGGTCCTTTACATGGTGGTGCCAATCAAGCTGTTGTTGAAATGTTAGAGTATATCCATGCAAATAATATTGATCCGCAAGAGTACCTAGAAAAAGTTAAGCGCAAGGAAGATGGTATTCGTCTTATGGGCTTTGGCCACCGCGTTTATAAAAACTACGATCCTCGCGCACGAATTATTAAAAAGACCTGTGATAGAGTTATGGCAAAACTTGGTCAAGAAGATCCACTTCTTGCCATTGCCCAAAAGCTTGAAGCAGCTGCTTTGTCAGATGAGTATTTCACAAGTAGAAAATTATACCCAAATGTTGATTTTTACTCAGGTATCGTTTATAGAGCGATTAAAATTCCTACAGAAATATTCACTCCATTATTTGCATTAGGCCGTTTACCTGGTTGGATAGCTCACTGGAGAGAACAAAACTCTGATCCAAAAGCAAGAATTGGTCGTCCTCGTCAAATCTATACAGGTGAGACTCAGCGCTAGTTCTTAATTTAGCTATAAATTTTAAAGGCCGACTCATACGAGTTGGCCTTTTTTAGTTTAAATCGTAACGATATCTTGTCGAGTGGATTCAAGTATAGTAGCGACTTCATTAATAGTTTCGCTATCAACTTTTTGAATCTCTAGTGCCGTAATCATATCCTCAACAGTAGCATCGAATCCTTCATGAGTGATTTTTAAATTTAAATGAGACTCACGCAAGGAGAGTCTAGTGTATTCAGGTACGCCACCAAATACATAGGAAAGGAAAAAGCTTTGATGAGATTTTAGAGTTACGAGATCGATATTCTTGAAATAATCTTTAACCCTCTCATCAGAAAGGACTATTTGATAAAAAGAATCAAGAAACTTTTCAATCCCTTCTAAGCCTCCAATTTTGTCAAAAAGTTTTTGCATTTTGCGTCCTTAACAATTCTCTATTAGTCTAAGATATGTTTTTTGGAGGCAATAATCAAAAAATTAAGAATGTAATTTTGTTTGAAGACTCATTTTTTGTTTTTATTAGCCCATTTTTGGGCAATAAAGCTATCTAGATAGATTTGTATGAGATGATAAATCATAGTTGCAATTAAAGCAGTAGGAAAACTTTGAGCAAAGTGTGCCGACCAAACGGCTATGGCGAGAGGTAGAGTTTTTTGACTACAGCAAATGGAAAATGAAATCCCTTGTGGCTTTGTTAGGGAGCTATGTTTACTGAAGAAATGAAAGAGGAATAGGGCCGCTAGATGAATGACGGCGGATAATAAAGCTATGTAAAGAGCTTCTTTTAATGATACATTAAGTATCTGTTCTTTTTGTCCTCCCGTATTGACGAAAATGACCGTCCCGAGGAATAAGACGGGTGCATATCTTATGGTGTAGCTAAATTTTTTGCCGACGCACTTTAGTTGTTTTCGTAGGGCCCAGCCACATAAAGCGGGGATGAAAACTGTTAAAGCTAGTTTTTGCATCATTGAAAGTGTGTTGAATTCGGCACTTGATGAAAGGTATATGCTTATTAATATGGGCGAGATGAGAACGGCACAGCAATTCAAAGCAATTGTTATAAAGAGTGCAGATCGTCGATCACCCCCTGCTAAGTCTGCAATAACAATTCCTGATACAAGTGTACAGGGCATGCAACTGATGAGCATTAGGCCGAAATAATTATCTGGGCTGAGATGAGAGAACTCTAGAACTCCGTAGGCGATTAATGGGAAAATAATAAAAGAGGCAATTATACCAAATGAAATTATTTTTAGATTGTGGGAGAGATCAATTTTTTCTTTTGGATTTAAGCCGAGCCCTTGGCAAAGGAATACACCTGCGATTAACCACGGAGTCATCCCCGCTAAGCGCCAAGTTTCCGATACTTCTGGAAAGGCTAAGGCGGGTAGGGTCCCTGCGATTACTGAAATGATAATTATTTGCGAGTTGATGAACTTTAGTATTTTATCTTTACTGGTACTCACTGCAGGCTCTCTTTTATTAATCTGATTGAGGGTGATATTAGTAGAAGATTATTTTAATAAAAGACTGTAGAGGAAATATGCGAAGCTTTTTTGAGAGTTTTTGGACTTTAAGTCAGGAGCTTGCCTTTCCTTTGTTTGTCGGCGCGGCCATCGCTGGTGTGCTTCATCTGTTTTTAGATAAGCGGCATATTACAAAGTATCTATCTGGGAATAAATGCTTAGTAGTGATTAAATCAGTTTTTCTGGGTTTGCCTTTACCTATATGTTCATGTGGAGTATTACCCTTAGCGGTCTCCTTAAGATCGAAAGGTCTGAGCAAGGGTGGGGTTAATGGCTTTCTGGTGAGTACGCCTCAGACTGGAATAGATTCTTTTTTGGTGGCAAGTAGTTTTTTCTCTTTACCCTTTGCTTTTGCTAAACTTTTAATAGCTTTAATATTGGGTCTCATTACGGGCATTGGTTCAAATCTAATTGAAGACGAAGAAACTTTCCTTATTGATGATGAAGCAGTCGAGTCTGCTAAAGAAAATAAATTTAAATCTTGGTGGCAGCACAGTTTGATGGTTTTGGAGTCTATTTGGCTATGGCTCTTTATAGGTATAGCCATTTCATCACTTATTAGTGTACTGGCAGAAAGTTTGGAATTGAGTAAAATAATAGAGCCTTTTACATTGTGGCAACAGATGGGGCTAATGCTTTTGATTTCTCTCCCGCTCTATGTATGTGCGACCGCATCTATACCAATTGCAGCGGGCTTTGTGTTAATGGGGGTGCATCCAGCTGCTGCCTTAGTATTTTTAATTGCAGGTCCCGCGACCAATGCGGCAGTGATTTTACCGATTTCAAAGATACTGGGGTGGAGGCATGTTTTTTTACAGCTCTTTGTGGTGATAGTAGGTTCTTGTCTTGGGGCTTATCTATTTAGTTTCTTATTACCACAAACTGCAGAGCTGATACCTTGTCATAGTCATCATAATAGTTCATGGTACAAACAAGTTTCGGCTTTCCTCCTAATGGCTCTTTTTCTTAGGCAGTCTTTGCTCTCTATGCAGGATAAATTTAAAGCCACTGATCAAGGCTTGGGTAGTAGCTTCGTGACTTATGTATATTCTGTGGAGGGCATCCATTGCCAATCATGTGTAAATAAAATTCAGGCTGCAAGTGAAAGTCTTGATGACTTTGCATTAGTTGATATTAATAAAAGCACACAAGAATTTAGTTTTAGATCATCCTTAGAATCGAGATCCGTGTTCTTGGAGAGGATTAAAAAATTAGGCTTCACGAATATAAAAGAGAAATGAGTAGCTATTCTCAGTTTGCAGCTTTTTGAAGACTTGGGCTCATGAGAGAGCTATGAATTTTAGAAGCCTTATCTATCAAGAAGTATAAGAATGGAGCGCAAGTCAGCGTCAGAGTTGATATATAGGTGCAAGAAATTTTACATTTGCGATAGCAACCACTCCGTTCCCAGCTGTAAATTCATCGTTTTGACTAGAGATGAAGCGCAAAGGTGCATATCATCAAAAAAAAATCCACTGGCCATAAAAGTTATAAGTCGCTGATTTTAAAAGAATAGCCTTGGGAATCCCCTAGGGATGAATAGTGAATCCGCATAAAAAGTTAATAAAAGATAGCAAAGAGCTTTGCAGAAAAACGAACTGGGGATATTCTAAGGCCTCGTCAGAAACGACGGGCAAACAACGGGGCCGAAAGCGAGCTAGTTGAGAGTAAAAAAACGAAGATTTTTGATAGTTGAATTATATGATAGTAACGGGCTCCTAAATCATTTATGATTTAAGAGTTAATTTTTTCGAGAGAGAAAACTCAATAGAATAAAAAAAGTAATAAGTCAGAATCAAACACAATCAAATTGATTGGAGAGTTTGATCCTGGCTCAGAATGAATGCTGGCGGCATGGATTAGGCATGCAAGTTGAACGAGAATCTAACTTCGGTTAGAGGAAAGTAGCGAAAGGGTGAGTAACGCGTGAATAATCTGCCCCCAAGTTTGGAACAACAGTTGGAAACGACTGCTAAAACCGGATGTGGATATAAGGTCGCATGATCTAATATCTAAAGGAAACGCTTGGGGATGAGTTCGCGTGCCATTATGTTAGTTGGTAAGGTAACGGCTTACCAAGACTATGACGGCTAGGTGGTCTGAGAGGACGATCACCCACACTGGGACTGAGACACTGCCCAGACTCCTGCGGGAGGCTGCAGTCGAGAATCTTCCGCAATGCGCGCAAGCGTGACGGAGCAATGCCGCGTGATCGAAGACGGCCTTCGGGTTGTAAAGATCTGTCAGGGGGGAAAAACGATGATGGTACCCCCAGAGGAAGCCACGGCTAACTACGTGCCAGCAGCCGCGGTAATACGTAGGTGGCGAGCATTATTCGGAATTACTGGGCGTAAAGGGTCCGCAGGTGGTTAACTAAGTCAGATGTGAAATTTCAGTGCTCAACACTGAACCTGCATTTGAAACTGGTAAACTAGAGTATGTGAGAGGTAAGCGGAATTTGTGGTGTAGCGGTGGAATGCGTAGATATCACAAGGAAGACCAAAGGCGAAGGCAGCTTACTGGCACAATACTGACACTCATGGACGAAGGCTAAGGTAGCGAAAAGGATTAGATACCCTTGTAGTCTTAGCAGTAAACGTTGTACACTCGATGTTGGTCTGGTTAGTCGGATCAGTGTCTAAGCTAACGCGATAAGTGTACCGCCTGGGAAGTACGGTCGCAAGACTAAAACTCAAAGGAATTGACGGGGGCCCGCACAAGCGGTGGAGCATGTGGCTTAATTCGAGGCAACGCGAAGAACCTTACCCGGGTTTGACATTGAGCGACGTTCGGTGAAAGCCGAATTCCCTTCGGGGCGCGAAAACAGGTGCTGCATGGCTGTCGTCAGCTCGTGCTGTGAAGTGTTCGGTTAAGTCCGGCAACGAGCGCAACCCATACCCTTACTTGCTAACAGGTAATGCTGAGAACTTTAAGGGGACTGCCCGTGTTAAGCGGGAGGAAGGTGTGGACGACGTCAAGTCAGTATGGCCCTTACACCCGGGGCTGCACACGTGCTACAATGGCCGGTACAAAGGGCAGCAACCTAGCGATAGGAAGCGAATCCCCAAAACCGGTCTCAGTACGGATTGGAGTCTGCAACTCGACTCCATGAAGATGGAATCGCTAGTAAATGGGCATCAGCTACGGCTCATTGAATACGTTCCCGGGCCTTGTACACACCGCCCGTCACATCATGGGAGCTGAGTTCACCCGAAGTCGTTGCGCCAACCTGCTTGCAGGAGGCAGACGCCGAAGGTGGGCTTAGTGACTGGGATGAAGTCGTAACAAGGTAGCCGTTGGGGAACCAGCGGCTGGATCACCTCCTTTTTAAGGAATGAAAAAAGACTAACCTCTATTTAGAACTTCGGTTCTATAACATGAGTGCTTTTTACATGACTTATTACCCCGTTACTATCATATAATTCAGACATTGGAAATCTAATGCTGTAAATTAAGGGGCCTTAGCTCAGCTGGCTAGAGCGCCGCCCTTGCAAGGCGGAGGTCAAGGATTCGAATTCCTTAGGCTCCACTTAGATACGCGCATAGCTCAGTTGGTTAGAGCGCATCGCTGATAACGATGAGGTCCCAGGTTCAAATCCTGGTGCGCGTACCAAAACAATTTAGCATCCACGAAAGTGTGGAAAAGCTTAGATCATTGAAAGGAAGAAAACAATAGAATGAAAGAGTCAAAGTATAATTGATGTCTTTTGATTTTAATCAAAAGACGCAAAGTAAGAAACAATTTATACCAAGATCGCAAACCAAAGAATACAAGATAGAACGACTTAGTAAGAAATAGGTGTGTCGCCGAAAATGTTAATTTTTTAAGATTTTTGGTGGACAAGCTAGTAAGGGTGTATGATGGATGCCTTGGCACTAACAGGCGATGAAGGACGCGTTAAGCTGCGAAATGCCTCGGGGAGCTGCAAAAGAGCTTTGATCCGGGGGTATCCGAATGGGGAAACCCAACTGGAGTTATGTCCAGTTATCTCTGACTGAATAAATAGGTCAGAGAAGCGAACCTAGGGAAGTGAAACATCTCAGTACCTAGAGGAAAAGAAATCAACCGAGATTGCGCTAGTAGCGGCGAGCGAACGCGCAAGAGCCTAAACCTAAGAGCTTGCTTTTAGGGGTTGCGGGACCTGCAATATTGTATTGAAGAGATAGCTGAATAGTTTGGAAAAACAAACCACAGAGGGTGATAGTCCCGTAAGCGAAATTTCTTTAATATATAGCGGGTATCCCAAGTAGGGCCGGACACGTGAAACCCGGTCTGAATCAGGGAGGGCCACCTTCCAAGGCTAAATACTCGTTAGTGACCGATAGTGAACCAGTACCGTGAGGGAAAGGCGAAAAGAACCCCGTAAGGGGAGTGAAATAGAACCTGAAATCATACATCTACAAAGTGTGGGTCATCTTTATATGATGTACCGCATGCCTTTTGCATAATGAGTCTGCGACTTACTGTATACGGCAAGGTTAAGTTATTAAACGGAGCCGAAGCGAAAGCGAGTACGAATAGTGCGATTCAAGTCGTATGCAGTAGACCCGAAACTGAGTGATCTATCCATGAGCAGGTTGAAGCCCGAGTAACATCGGGTGGAGGACCGAACCAATACGTGCTGAAAAACGTTTGGATGACTTGTGGATAGGGGTGAAAGGCCAATCAAACTCAGTGATAGCTGGTTCTCTCCGAAATAGCTTTAGGGCTAGCCTTGAGTGCTTCTTTACGGGGGTAGAGCTACTGATTTTTCGCGGGCCCTTACCGGGGTACCAACAAATATCAAACTCCGAATACCGTAAATTTATGAGCTCAGGAGTCAGACTATGTGGGACAAGCCGCATAGTCAAAAGGGAAACAGCCCAGATCGCCGTCTAAGGCCCCCAAGATGGGCTAAGTGGAATTAAGGATGTGGAGTTGCTTGGACAATCAGGATGTTGGCTTAGAGGCAGCCACCATTTAAAGAGTGCGTAATAGCTCACTGATCGAGTGATTCTGCGCCGAAAATAATCGGGACTAAAGCCCATTGCCGAAGACGCGACCCAGCTTGCTGGGGGTAGGAGAGCGTTCTATGCAGGAGTGAAGCTTGATGGAAACAACAGGTGGACCGCATAGAAGTGAGAATGCAGACATAAGTAACGAAAAACTGGGTGTGAATCCCAGTCACCGAAATCCGAAGGTTTCCTGGGCAAGGTTCGTCCCCCCAGGGTTAGTCGGACCCTAAGGCGAGGCCCAACGGCGTAGTCGATGGACAACAGGTTAATATTCCTGTACTAGTTAAGTGTAGTGATGAAGGGACGCGGAAGGAAAGTGCAAATGAGTGTTGGATATCTCATACCAAGCAGGCAATTCGTAGAGTAGGAAAATCCGCTTTACATAAGAACCAACTGTTACGGGGCGAAGAAACCTTCGGGTAGAAACGCTTTGCATGGAACCATGCCGCCAAGAAAAGCTTCTAAGCGTTTGATGCTTAATTATCCGTACTAAAACCGACACAGGTAGGAAAGTCGAGTAGACTAAGGTGCGCGAGAGAAACCACGTTAAGGAACTCGGCAAATTAGCCCCGTAACTTCGGGAGAAGGGGTGCCCCCTCAGGGGGGCCGCAGTTAAGAGGTCTGGGCGACTGTTTAGCAAAAACATAGCACTCTGCAAACTCGAAAGAGGAAGTATAGGGTGTGACACGTGACCAATGCCAAAAGGTCAAATGGAGAGGTTAGCCTTCGGGCAAAGCTTCGAAATGAAGCCCTGGTGAATGTCGGCCGTAACTATAACGGTCCTAAGGTAGCGAAATTCCTTGTCGGGTAAGTTCCGACCTGCACGAATCGTGTAACGATCCAGACACTGTCTCAACGTGGATCTCGGTGAAATTGTAGTTCCGGTGAAAATGCCGGATACCCGCAGATGGACGGAAAGACCCCATGAACCTTTACTGTAATCTGATATTGTTGTTCGGGCAGATATGTGTAGCATAAGTGGGAGACTGTGAACTTACGTCGTCAGGCGTAAGTGAGTCGTCAGTGAAATACCACCCTTATCTGTCTGGGCATCTAACCCCACGTCCGTGAATCCGGATGGGGGACAGTTTCAGAGGGTCAGTTTGACTGGGGCGGTTTCCTCCTAAAAAGTAACGGAGGAGCTCGAAGGTCTACTCAGTATGGTCGGCAATCATACGTAGAGCGTAAGGGTAGAAGTAGGCTTTACTGTAACACCGACAGGTGGAGCAGTTGCGAAAGCAGGACCTAGTGATCCAGCGGTGGAAAGTGGTATCGCCGTTGCTCATCGGATAAAAGGTACTCTGGGGATAACAGGCTTATCGCACCCAAGCGTCCATAGCGACGGTGCGGTTTGGCACCTCGATGTCGGCTCATCACATCCTGGGGCTGAAGAAGGTCCCAAGGGTCCGGCTGTTCGCCGGTTAAAGTGGTACGCGAGCTGGGTTCAGAACGTCGTGAGACAGTTCGGTCCTTATCCTCTGCGGGCGCAGGATATTTGATAGGAGCATTCCCTAGTACGAGAGGACCGGGAATGAGTGACCTCTGGTGTTCCAGTTGTACCGCCAGGTGCATTGCTGGGTAGCTACGTCGCGAAAGGATAAGCGCTGAAAGCATCTAAGCGCCAAGCCCCCCTAAAGATGAGATATCCCAGGATTTATCCTCTAAAGGCTACAGGAAGACTACCTGTTCGATAGGCTGGAGATGTAAGCATAGCAATATGTTCAGTTGACCAGTACTAATCAGCCGTGAGGCTTGTCCACCTCTTTTTTACTTAGCACTCAAATGCTCAGTAAAAAAGACAATAAGCACACACACAAATTCGAGTTAAGTCGAGTTTGCGATCTTAATCTTTCCACACTAAGTTTTCTTCCCAACATTTTCCGGCTGGTAACCACAGCGGAGGAGCCACACCCGATCCCATCCCGAACTCGGTAGTTAAGACCTCCAGCGCCGATGGTACTGCAGTTAAGACTGTGGGAGAGCAGGTCGTTGCCAGCCTTTTTTTTTTGCTGCCTATTTATAGGCAGTTCGGCTAAGACCGGAAACATTCTAGAGCGTATATCATTTGATATACGCTTTTTTTTGTGCCCAGGCGTTGCCGTAGGGGCGGTTGAGGTTGTTAGATCACGAAAATTCAGAAGCAATACCAAGAATAAATAGTAGGTGAAGCCTCTCTAAGCACATTTTATAAATGATATTTCGCGTAGGACCTTGAGGGAATAGGAGATTCATTTTAAAATTGCTGAAAGGTTTTAGTGTGATCTTAAGATTAAGTAGATAAAGCTTAAGTAAAAGGAGTGTTATGAAAAAAATAGTATGTGGTTCTTTGTTCTTGATTCAAGTGAGCCTCTTTGCTCATATTGATGGATATGTTGAATATACAAAAGCTGCTCAAGAAGATTTTGGGAGCTTAATTTTAGCTATTTCTTCAGGGAAGCTTGAAAATAAAGTAAAAATCACAAAAGATGATGAGTACATTTATATAGAAACCAATAGTATTCCCAATCATAAATCGACAGGTAGTAGTGGTCGCAACCCAAATTCTATGCAGGAAACAAATAAATCGTATAGAGTTTCAGCTCAAGCAGAAATTAACGATAACCTTACTCAATCGAATCCAAATTCTTTTGGTGTGGCACTTAATGGAATTCCTTTTAGGCCCTCTACGGCAGAGACTTGGAATAATAATCGCGATTGGGTAGAAGAAGCAATTAGTAGTCGTGGGAAAAGGCTTTTGGGTTTGGATAGTAATTATGGTCATGTTGACCATTCGGGTCTTTATCATTATCATGGGAGTCCTACAGACTTCGTTAAACAACAGCAAAAAGCGACTCGTCATCGGATGGCCTTAGTCGGCTATGCGGCAGACGGTTTTCCCATTTATAGCGAATACGGATATAAGGATGAAAAAAATTCTAAATCGGGTCTAATCAAACTCAAATCATCTTATCAGTTAAAGAAGGGGAAACGTCCATCTGATGAACCACCAGGAAAATATGATGGTAAGTATGCAAATGATTACGAGTATGTGAAAGGCAGTGGTCATCTTGATGAATGTAATGGACGTTATGGAATTACGCCGGACTTTCCGAAAGGGACTTACTATTATGTAATTACAAAAAGCTTTCCTTTTGTCTCACGCTATTGGAAGGGGACACCCGATGCGAGTTTTGTTGATCGTAGAGCAATGGGTAATAATGCTCGAGGAAATAAAAATGGACAAGGTCAGGGAGATCAAGAAGGTCGTCGTCAAGGACCTCCAGGACAAAGTTCAAATAATGACAGGAGACCACCGCCTCCTCATCGTCGACCTCGAGCAGATCAAAACGAAGAATTTTAATTGCGAGGATCACATTTATTGTGATCCTTTTTTATCGGATATTCTTTGACTGAAACGAACTTAACCTGTTTAATTGCAATGATTTAAGTTCTGTTCAAAATAAAAAAATACTGGCTACTTGAGTTTCACCCCTAGTAGATTCAGAATTTTTTGCTGTTCTTCATCGGGTTGAGAGACCTCTTTTTTGACAACAACGCCGTCAATTAAGTTCTCAGTTATACGTATAGATTTTAAGCGCTCAACGACATGCTGGAAAGTCCAGCGCTTTTCTTTGTACTTTCCGTCTTCGTCAAATAGTAGCTTTAGTAATTGCGTCGCATTCCACTGTATGTAATACGCTAAGGTAGAAAGAAAAATGTGTGACTTTAAGCGCTCATCGGTTTTGTGGTGCATTGGCCGCAACTCAAGAGAAACGGTCTTTAGGTTTCTGAAGGCCTGTTCGACTTTTTGTAAGTCTCTATAAGCTAATACCGTCTCATCTTTACCGATATTTTCTTTGGGCGCGTCAGTTCGAATTATGTAACAGCCGTCGAATTTTTCTTCTTGCTTCACTTTTTCTTCATTAAGCGACCAGGTTAATTTCCCATTATCGTCCACATCCCATTGGAAAAACTTCTCCACTTTACAGCGCTCAAATAAACGGCCTACACTGGCCGCCACTCTCACGCGTTGACGCTTCTGTTTTACGCTGGACTTCTGAGTTAATTCCTTCTCTATTTTAGCGATAAGAGCTCGTCTAGTTGCATTCTCATCCCTCATTGTATTTTCATTTTTGCACAGCATGTAGCGTATATTCTTGTTGTCGTCATCCATTACTTCGAGGATACTCCTGGAGTCAAACAACTCCATTTGGATATTATCTTTTTCGTGCAAAGTTTTAATTTGAGAATGAGTTAGAGCCGTGATGGTGCTGTAATCAATTTCATTAACTTCAGCAATTCTTTTCGGGGTGAGCATGCCTCGATCTCCTGTGAAGATGAGGTTTTTAAGCCCATACTTCTCGGAAAGCTTTTTCACCTCGCCCAATACTGTAGTCTGATCTGAGGTAGAACCCTTAAATATCTCTACGCCAACGGGGCAGCCTTTTTTGTCGGTGAGCAGGCCGATGGCAATCTGTTTGTAGCCTACCTTGCCACCCTTAGGTTTTCCAAATGCGACTAAATCTGAATCTTCATATTTGCCTTCGAACCATGTATTTGTCATGTCGTATAGAACCATACAGCCGTCTTCTAGGTGTTTTTTTGAAAGCTTGCGTTCGATCTTATCTTTTCGCTCGAGTAGCTCATCCATGGGCTTGTAGCAATGGGCTTCAACATCTGGACGAACTCCGAGTTCATACCCGGCGAGAGCCCAAAGAAATGTATCTTGGTACATGTTCGTTAGACTGAGTTTACTGCCTTGATAAACCAGACGCCCCACAATCATCGCCAAAACATCCTCTCGGCACTGAGTTTTTTGAGAGAAAATCATTTTATCGAGCCCGAGATTCTTAGCGAGCTCCATGAAGACGTAGCTCGCACCAAATTCATAGCTGCGCCCGTGCCGTAAGTCCTCCAGGTTAAAATCACCTTTCTTGCCCTTGAGACTATTCTTTAGAGCCAATAATTGAGCTGGGGGTAACTTCGAAACATTACTGAGCGTGCGATGCTTGATCTTTCCGTCTTCACGAAAAGTCTCACGAACGAGATGGCTCACATAGATTTTTCCGTTGCGCTTAGATTTTATGGTCTCGAGATACATACTGGCTACTCTTTTTAGGATTATTTTTGATAAAATAAAGGTAAAAACATAAAAATCAATATGGAATAATTATATTTTACTGGCTACACTTTTTAATCAAAATAAGCACAAGCCTATATGGGTGAGGTGCTTGCGCTAAAAAACCAAAAGAATATCCGTTTAATGATTAAATCGTGAGTAATTTTAATCGTAAGTGAATTGTTTGCAGAAAAGTAATTAGGCTTTAGGTTTTCTGAACTTTAGTTCAAGGAAAACTATGTCAGATAAATGGCTCACCAGGAAAACGCTCTTGCAGAGAGTACAAAATTCTGATGACCCACAAGCGTGGGATCATTTTGTTGATTACTATAAAGATTTTATCTTCATAGTTTTAAAACGTATGGGTCTAAAAACCGTTGAATGTGAAGATCTACGGCAAGAGGTTTTACTCAAGCTTTGGAAAAATCTAAAGACTTTTGAAATAAATCAAAAACGAGCAAAATTCCGTACTTGGTTAAGTACTTTAATCCGTAATAGAACAATCGATTATTTGAGAAATAAACAACGGCAACCCTATATGGAAAGTCTTGATAATGTTAATATTATTTCTCAGTCTGACCTAGATGAAATAGTTAAAAAAGAGTGGGAAAGGTATTTAACACAAAAAGCATTGAGCCATGTGAAAGCATTGTTTTCTGGCGTTGCCGTACGGACTTTTGAATTATCTTTACTAGGGAAAAATGCCGAAGAAATAAGTTTAGAATTAGATATTAGTAAAGACTCAGTAAGGACTTTAAAAAATCGAGTTAAACTGCGTTTGGTTAAAGAGATCGAATTTTTACGCCAAGAAATGGAACTTAAAAAATGAGTGAGAATTCGTCGCATATCGAAGAAGATAAGCTTCATGATGCACTCGCAGGTCTTTATGATTTAAGTTCGAATGAGATAGAAGAGTCAAATCCCGAATCCTTACCCATATATTCGAGCTTATCAGCGGAAGAAAATCGTTATCAGGATGAAAGGCTTTTAGCAAGAGGGGGAGTGAAGCTCGTTTATAAAGCTTTTGACCCCAAAACGGGAAGGTATGTCGCTCTGGCTAAATTAGATGAGAACGCTCCGGAAGAATTATTTGAGCCTTTTTTACGTGAAGCACGATTAAGTTCTTTAATGGAGCATCCTAATATAATTACTATATACGATATCGGTTTGGATGCATTTAAGAAACCTTATTTCACTATGGAACTGAAGACGGGTAAAAGTTTAGATTTACTGATAACTGAAGAGTATGAACAAGATAAAAATTTAAGCCAAGAGTCACTGAGGAAGTTGTTGACTTATTATCTACGTATTTGTGATGCAGTGGCTTATGCACATTCAATGAATGTATTGCACCTAGATTTAAAAGCGGAAAATATACAGGTAGGAAAGTATGGTGAAGTTATTGTCTGTGATTGGGGCTTGGGTCGACTTGTCGGAAGTCGTGAATATGATGGGGGTGATTTTGATAGCTTACTGTTAAACCCTGATTTATTGAACAATATGACCTTAAGCGGAGAAATAAAGGGGACTCCTGGTTATATGTCTCCTGAACAAGTTAATAAGAAGAAGAGTATAATTGATAAGTATAGTGATATATATGCTTTGGGTGCACTGCTTTATACTATTCTCTGCAATCAGTCTCCGGCGTCTGATTGTAGTTCACTTGAGCAGATTTTAGAGCAAACAATCAAAGGTGATTTTCCAGATCCACAGACAATTAATAAAAATATTCCACGAGCTTTACAGGCGGTGATCAGTAAAGCAATGGCGCTTGAGCCTAGCAAGCGTTATGGGGACGTAGAAGAATTATATTCAGAGATTGATAGCTATCTCTTAGGCTATTCACCTACAGCAGAAAATGCCAGTTTGATAAAAGAATTCAGTCTTTTTTATGGAAGGAATAAGACTTCCTGTAAAGTCAGTTTTATTTTTATTTTTCTCCTCATGATCTTTACTAGCCTCTCATTTAAAGAAATTAAAGAAAAAGAATCATCTACGAGCCAAGCTTTAATCCTCCTAGAAAAAGAGCAGCAAGAAAAAGAGCGTATTGGTCGTGAGGCAGCACCCGCATATTTTAAAAAAGCAAGAGAATTATTGAATAGAGGTTTATTAATAGAGGCCTATAGTACTGCTGAAACGGGGTATTTATTAGATCCTTTAGATCAAGAAAATTTAAATTTGATGGGGCTGATTTTATTTGTTCAAGGAAAGTACGAGTCAGCGCAATTTTATTTAGATAAGCCTACTGTTCCACTCTTTAATTCACTCAAAAAATTAAATCAACTTTACCTTACAAATGATTATTCCGAGAAAGATGAAATTCATCAAATTAAATCTTTGCTTGATTATTGTAAATGGATTTTAGATGATGAAAAAACTTTGACACTTTTTTTATATTGGGCCATCGATCCACGTAAAGAAATTAGGGCTGCAGTCAAAAAACATATGATTTTTCATTTAGAAGATTGTCAACGTGTGCTTACTTATGCTCGACGCTGCAAGCCTGAATATGCGGAACTACTTTTTCAGATAGTACTCGATAAACTCAACAAGAAGCAAAGGTGGGTAAGCCGTAGAATAAGTGCAAGGATAGGAGCTAATTGGGCGACTCGTGAGGATCAGAGGATCTCTTTTAAAAAATTGATACCGGCAAATTTGGCATTGGGGCAAAAAGTAGTCAGCAGTGGTGGAGATGAAAAAGAGCCTGAATTTATGTTGGATGGGAACTATGATCATTATAGTAATTGGGCGGCAAGTCCTTATCCAGCTTATGCAACTATCGACCTAGGAGGGATGTATGAAGTGTCTCGTTTTGAAGTCTACTTGCGAGATAATAATACCGTCTATCAGTACAATATATATACATCAAATGATGGCATTAGTTTTAATAAAGTTATTGATCAAAGTCAAACACAAGAAAAAAGTAGAAAGGAAGCATTTGTGCATAAGATAAAGGCTACAATGGCACGCTATGTACGCTTAGAAGTGACTTATCACCACGAAAATATAGGCGTACATATACGGGAATTTGAAGTCTATTAGGATTTGAGTCTAGCTTTACTCTTCTTTTGACAAATCTTCTGGATCGGGGAGTTTATCATGTATCGGCCAAGGAGTAAATGCGAGAGTCCAAAAAAAGATAAAAGGTCCAATGACTGGAATTAAACAGCAAGTTGCTTTTGAGCTATTGAGTCCAGTCTTCTTACAGGCGATAGAAGAGAGGATGAATAGCGAAATGCTAAGGCCTACTAAAATGAGCCAAGGTGACCATTGGGCAGGGTTTACAGGTAGGAAATCAATGGCCGTATTGCTAGCGGCTTCGATGCTTTGTATAGCTATAATATTATTCATCAGCTTCTCCTGCTTGAGCACAAAATTTTGAGTGTAATTGCCAGTTGCTAAAGCAGATGAGCCACATAAATATGAATGGGCCAATCACTGGGATGAGACAGCTAAAGGCTAGCGTACTAGCAAAACCAGCTTTTTTACATATTGCCATAGCGGGCCAAACTAGCCAAAAACCAAATCCAAGAATGATGATCCATGCAACAGAAAAAGAACTTTGGAGTTTTTCTTCTATTTCAGCTTTTTCTTCAATACTGACAACTTCTTTTTTATGGCGATCAGAGAGATCTAAAGTTTTGACTACATATGCTTTAGGGTTTTTCCAGTCTTGTTCATGACCGACTTCGGAAAAAATAATACGTGAAATCGTATGTTCATCTTTAAGGAAGTCTTTAAAGGGAATCTTGATTTCCATGTAATTACCCTTCTTAGCATTCATTATACTATCGGATGAATAAGAAGCGATAGGCTTTACGTCAGGGGTACTAATATCGTATATTTTATAATGGGGGATAGCTTTTTGGTTGATGCTTATGGGGATGACTATTTCAAAACCTGGTACAGGAACATATTTATTGAGGCGTAAGTCTTTACTTGAACCCGTTGTTTTGTTATTATCAGTATCAACAACTATTTTAAGAAAGGCAGTGTCTTTGATCGCTCCAGCGTGATTTTTTGTGTTGAGTAAAAGGTATAGATATTCTTTGTCCATAGCGACTTTCAAGGACATTACATCTGTGTAGGGCGGTTTAAGCTCTATACCAAATGGTTTACTTAAAAAAGGAATAGCACGCCACTCTTGTGTCTCACCATCAATTTTGATGGATTTGCTAAAGGGTACTTTAAAAGGCTGTTCATCTTCTTTCGCAAAAGAAGACGTATAAATCATTAAAAAAGAGAGTAAAAATAGTCTCAAGAAACACTCCACATAGTTCTGATAATTAAAGTGTACATAGATTTCTCAGCTACGCAAGATCAATTTAAGCTTGAAAAGTCAGTGGCTCGTAAAAAAGGATGATTTTTATCTAATAAATCATCTAATACTTCGCTTTTAATAGTTTTGCGTAAAATTGCTTGTTTATTAGTGCTTCTGGGGAATTCATAATTGTAATGCTTAGCCAAGTCTTGCCACTCATCATTCTTACCGGTACAAAGGTTGATTCGACAAGAAGAAAAGTTCTTTTTAGCCAATAAAAAAGTGAGTTCAATGATGTCGTCTATATGGATGAGATTCACAACTTTATCAGGACTTTTAATGAGTCCTTTGAGTAACCAGTTTTTGGGATCTCGCTGTGGACCAAAAATACCGCACAAAGTAAAAATATTAGCGCCGAGTAGGCGGATCTTTTCTTCAGCACGGAGCCGAACTTTATCAAAATCGAGCGCAGTAGATTCGGTGATGATTTCTTGATCAACACTGTGTTTATAGACCGAAGTTGTCGAATAAATAATGACTTGCTTAGAGATCGTCTTTAAATATTGATAAAACTCAAGTTCTTCGCTTAAGCCCTTACAGGAAAATGTCCATATTACTGTATGAGCATGGGGTAAATTTTTCCAAGTGCTTTTATCACTTAATTCAAAATGAATCATGTGCTCATTTTTCGGGGTACGACTCGTGATCGCACTATTTTTACTCTTTGTAAAAATGCGAGAACCGCAATAACCATTTCCTAAAATCAGTGAATCATACATAAATATAAAACTTAAAATATTTTTATTAAAAATGAGGTTTGTAAAAAAGCTTAAAAGAATCAGCTTTCAGTTAAATGTCAATAGGAGACGAAACGATGGAAAAACAAGAAGAAAAATCAAATCCCTTATTAAAGATCTTTGGCTTCGGTTGCTTAGGGGTGATGATCCTAGCTGCCTTGGGAACTTGGTACGTGGTTAGTAATATTAAAAATATTGGAGCTGACCTCGTACAAAAGGGTGTCGAAACCTTAGTAGACCAAACGATGCTGCCTGAAGCAGAAAAAAAGGATTTAAAGCTAATTTTAGATGAAATCACCAGTGATTTTAAGAACGGTGAAATTAATGAAGACGAATTCAGTGCCATGCTAAAAAGTTTTAGTGACAGTGGTTTAATTCCAGCCATGGGGCTCATTAATGAGAAAATTTCAGATGCCAATCAACACTTTGATAAGATAATGGAAATTATTACGATCAAAACTGGTGATAATACAGAGTTTAAGAAGACGCTGAATAAAGAAGAGCTTTTAGCTGCAGTTAAAATAATGAAAGATGCCGCCGATATAAGTGAGGTCTCCAATGAAACTTACGAGATCGATATAGCCAAAGAAATTCGCGGCGTTTTAAAAAAGGCAAAAGAGAGCGTGAAACTAGAAGAGAACACCGTGTCAGAAGAGAACACCGTGTCAGAAGAAAGTTCTGTTAAAAGCAATTAAGCATATACCCTAAACAGAGGAGCTACATTATGCGTTTTATTTTAGTATTATTTATATTTTTAACTTCATGTCAATTTATTGAACCTCAAGCGGTATATGAAGAAGATCAACTCAATGCTGAACATCAAAGTTTCGTCGAAAGACGAGCCCGCTTAAAGCAAGAGTCGGAAGAACATACTCTAGAGGAGAAGGCGGTATTTTTCGAGAATAAGATAAAGAAAAATATGCCCTTAGGCCTCGCTATGATCCCTAAGTATTACGGAGAAAAAGTAGGAGATGAATTAAGAGTGGACTTAAATTGTCACCTCTTAGCCGCCATGGCTTTTAAGTATGATGTCACAAAGAATAAAGAAGATTTAGAATTTGTTGAAAAGCTATTTCATAGTTTTATCCAAGTAGATGAAGCCAATGGTATGGATGGCTACTTGCCTGTGAAAGTAAGGTATAATGAAGAACGGGCCGAAATCTTAAACAATGAATGTCATGAGAATGTCTATGTGCAATTATTTTTTGCCTATCAAATAGTTTATGATAAAGTTCCTAGCCTGCGTAAAGATGTTACTCAGCATTTGGAAATGATTTTTAGACACTTTATGAAAAATGATTTCACCCTCTATGATCAAAATAACGAAGAAGTCCCTTATAGTGATTTGAGTCCTAATGCATGGCAAGTCTATAATAATCGTCGTTTATCCTTAATTTCGATGCTAGATCTTGGGCGACGCTGTTTTGGGGGAGATTTAAGAGCTGAATTGGAGTTGGTTTATTTGAAAGTACTCAATCTCTCTTACCCTTACTTTATTCAAAGACAAGCTTACCGTAGTTTTGGTCTTGAATTCCCAACCCATTCGAGCTCTTGGCTCAATTATATAAAATTATATAATGGCTACAAAGCTTCGGAAGAAAAATACTACCTCAAAACATTTGAAAATCTCGAGAAATTTTACAAAGCTCAAATCAATCCTTTTGGCCAATTAATTGGTCTGGAAATGGGGCTTTATAAACAAGAAGATGTAGATCTAATCATTAAGAAGAACTTAGAAAGTTTCCCTTTAGATTTACGTCAATATCCAAGTCTAGGCTCCATTGATACTAAATCTTTCAGAGGCTCTTACGTGAAATTAAAATCTCGCGAGGAATCAACTACATTTGTCCCTGTTTATGCTCGACCATTTGAATCAATTGAATGGAAACATAATCAGTTGCGTTTAGATGGTAATTTCCATTCAAAAGGTGAGAAATGCTACACAGGAGTGGATTATCTGATTCTTTATTGGATGTGGAAAAGTTCACAAGATTAATATGGAAGTCCCTTATCAACTCAAGTCAGATTTTGCACCCGCAGGAGATCAGCCCGAAGCTATTAGAAAGTTGCTGGATGGCGTTGAGTCTGGTAAACAGTTTCAGACCCTCTTGGGTGTAACCGGATCAGGCAAAACCTTTACGGTAGCTAATTTAGTAGCTGAATTAGGTCGACCAGTACTGATCCTGGCTCAAAATAAAACTTTAGCGGCGCAACTCTTTAGTGAATTCAAACACTTTTTCCCTAAGAACCGTGTGGAATATTTTGTTTCTTATTTCGATTACTATCAACCAGAAGCCTATATTCCACAAACAGATACATACATCGCCAAAGATAGTGCGGTTAATGCTGAAATTGAAAAATTTCGTTTGTCGGCCACCTGTTCATTATTGGAAAGACGCGATGTTATAGTGATTGCATCAGTCTCTTGTATCTATGGTTTAGGTGATCCTGAAATGCTCTCGCGAATGAGTATTAAGCTCTCAATTGGGGATGAAATGGATCGTGACGAACTGATTCACCTGCTGATTGATAGTCGCTATGTACGCAATGATACAGCTCCAAGCCGAGGTGAGTTTTCAGTTAGTGGTGATGTGATTAATATTTTTCCTTCCTATAAAGATGACTATATACGTATAGAGTTTTTTGGAGATGAGATTGATGAGATCAGTTTACGTGATGAACTTAATCATCATGTGATAGAAGCCATGCCCCAAACATTAATTTTCCCAGCATCGCATTATGCCACCTCAAAAGATCGTTTGGAAAAAATGGTGCCACAAGTTTTGGAAGAGTTAGATGAACAAGTATCTAAGTTTGAAAATGAAGGCAAGTTAGTAGAGGCCCAAAGGATCTATCAAAGAACTAACTATGACATGGAGATGGCTGCCGAATTGGGCTATTGTCAGGGAATAGAAAATTATTCTCGCTATGTAACGGGACGGCCCATTGGTTCAAGACCTTTTACGCTGATAGATTTCTTTCCAGATGATTACCTTATGATCGTTGATGAAAGTCACGTGACGATTCCTCAGTTTAAAGCGATGTATAATGGGGATCGTAGTCGGAAAAGTAATTTGGTCGATCACGGCTTTCGCTTGCCCTCTGCTTTAGATAACCGACCCATGAAATTTGAAGAGTTCGAATCGAAGATGGGGCAGACAATCTTTGTTTCTGCAACCCCCGCAAGCTACGAAATCGATAAAAGTGACGAAGTGGTGGAACTCGTTGTACGTCCTACGGGCTTAATAGACCCCGAAGTAGAGATTCGACCTTTGAAAGGTCAAGTAGATGATCTCTTAGCTGAAATTAGAGATAGAAGTTCAAAAGATGAACGTGTGATAGTGACTTGCTTAACCAAAAAAACTTCAGAAGATTTAAGTGACTACTTACAGGATTTAGGAGTTAAATGTACTTATATCCACTCGGGGATTGATACCATCGAGAGGATAGAGATTTTACGGGAGTTACGCTCGGGAGAAATTGATGCGGTTATTGGGATTAATCTTTTGCGCGAAGGAATGGATCTGCCCGAAGTCTCTTTAGTCGCGGTTCTTGATGCAGATAAAGAAGGTTTTTTGCGCTCAACGACTGCCTTGTTGCAAATTGCAGGTAGGGCGGCTCGAAACGCTAATGGATCATGTATTCTTTATGCCGATAAAATGACTGGCAGCATGCGTAAGTTCTTGGATGAAACCGGAAAAAGACGAGAAAAACAAGTTAAGTATAATGAAGAACATGGGATCATACCCCAGACCATCATTCGCAAAGAGCAAGAAAGTCTTTTCTCAGGGGGAGGCATACCTGGCAAGCGCAAGAATAAAAAAGAAAAATTAGTGGAACTACGTGAAGAAGATATTAGTGAAGAACTCTTACGTGAACTTAAAACAGAAATGATTAAAGCCGCAGAAGCTTTGGAATTCGAAAGGGCCGCCGAATTGCGGGATAAAATTAAAGAACTCAAAGATAAACTCTATTAATGGATGATTTGATTGAAGCCTACAAGGCAACGGATTATCTCGTGCCCGAATTTGATCTTTGTATAAAAATTGATCAGCTTTCGCGTGATTTAAATGACTTGTGCGAAAGTCGCAAAATTTCATCCTGGGTATTTATTACGGCTTTTAATCCGCAATCTAAATTATTGGACTTAGAGGATAACCAAGAGCGCAACACGGCCTTGGAAAATGATATCAAAGACTATGACTTTTACCATGCCCTGGGGAAACCTCATGATCAAAAATGGCCAGTAGAAGAGAGCTTTTTTATTATCAATATAAATTTAGAGCAAGCTTTATTATTAGCCAAAAAATATCAGCAAAATGCCATTGTTTTTGGCCTGCAAAATTCTGAAGCGAAGCTTATTTTAAATAAAGATTTTAAGATCTGAATTAGCGATCGAATGATTTCTCTAAAACGATAACTTGATGCAGCTTTTTTTTAGCCTTGGCCTTTAAAAATAATGATTCCTTTACTGTAAATGTGGTATCGGAATCTATCACCAAAACACATATAGGGTCCCTCTAGTGGATCGTATAAAACTTTTTTTAATTTTTGTGTTCGGATAGTTTATTAATCGTTTTGCCGGATTTTTGTTTAGGTGAGGGGTCACGTAGGAGAACTTTTTCGACTTGACCTTGATAAGCCATTAAAAACCCTTTGCGATAAAATCGAAAAACAAGTTTCTTTTCATAAATGGCACTATCATTTTTTTGAAGCTTATTTACCGGGGTAAAATAGATTTGCTCATTTTTAGCTAAGCTAGCGATATAATCGTTAAAAAGTTTATCGTGTTGCTCTGAAGCAAAAATCCCGCATGAGAAAATAAATAATATCAGTAGCAATTTAGTCATAATACACAGAAGCCTTTTTGCCTAGTATATGTATCTAGCTCTACTACTGGAAGTGCTCTTATGGCAAAGGACTGATAATTAATGATTTCTTAATCATTTTGTAGACCGCAATCCCAAGGATTAATCTCAACTAAAACTTTGCGAAGCTAGTCCGCCTCTCAAGGTGGGCACACCTTGCAGGGAAGGGGACGGAGTCCCAATACTTCATCCGCCTGCTCAACTCCCGCTTCATTTTTCCCTGGGACCGCCAAGCACCAGCTTGGCATATTCTTCACCACAGCCCCGCAGACAAAACCCTGGGACCGCAGGCGTCTCGCCTGCTCACCTCCCGCGTCACTTTACCCTGGGACCGCCAAGCACCAGCTTGGCATTTTATTCTCCACCACAGCCCTGCAGACCGTTCACTTCGCTCACTGCAGAAAACCCTGGGACTGCAGGCGTCTCGCCTGCTCACCTCCCGCGTCACTTTACCCTGGGACCGCCGAGCACCAGCTTGGCATTTTATTCTCCACCACAGCCCTGCAGACAAAACTCTGGGACCGCAGGCGTCTCGCCTGCTCAAAGACCGTTTCTCCGTCACTCAAAGACCGGCAATAACTTACCTACAAGATCGGGCACAGCCCTGCAGACCGTTCACTTCGCTCACTGCAGAAAATCCTGGGACCGCCAAGCACCAGCTTGGCATTATCCTCTTCACCACAGCCCCGCAGAAAATCCTGGGACCGCAGGCGTCTCGCCTGCTTATAGAGCGTGGCTCCGCCACTCAAAGACCGGCAATAACTTACCTACAAGATCGGGCAAAGCCCTAAAGATCGTTCACTGCAGAAAATCCTGGGACCGCAGGCGTCTCGCCTGCATACAGACTACTCAAAGACTGTTTTCTTCTTAATTCTTTAAGCGCAGCGAACGATCTTTCAGGCGTCAGCCGCTCTTTCCTCTTTAAGCGCAGCGATCTTACTTCTTTCAGGCGGAGCCGTTCATTAAGTTCGCTTGCGAACGTTCTTACTTCTTTCAGGCGAAGCCGTTCTGCAGGGCCTTGCCCGATCTGCAGTGAGCACCGCGAACGATCTTTAAGCGCAGCGATCTTACTTCTTTCAGGCGTCAGCCGCTCTTTCCTCTTTCAGCGCAGCGTTCTTACTTCATTAAGTTCGCTTGCGAACGTTCTTACTTCTTTCAGGCGGAGCCGTTCTGCAGGGCTTTGCCCGATCTGCAGTGAGCACCGCGAACGATCTTTGCGCGCAGCGAACTTTGTGTGACTCATGCTGATCTATTTTATGGGGTCGGATCTGGAAATTCATTTGTGAAATTAACTTTGTCTGATTCGAATCTCCAGCCCTCATTCTCGATTAATCGATGTTCATTAACATGTCCATCTAGAAAAAGAAAAGCCCAAGAGTGTACCCCGGCTTTATGCAGTGTTTTAACCCATTGACTAGTGGAGTCCTTTGCATATACCGCGGCATCCTTATCACTGAAGACCGACATATTTACTGGGTCGTTAATATCCTGGATTTTCGGAGCACCCACACCATAGTTGCCATCCAGATCATGGTGTAAATTGACAAAAGCGGATGCACTGTAATAAGATCCCTTGTCCATATATACATTCGATACTCCCTCGGCGGTAGGACAATTGGCGACTTTCACCTCAATACCATCCTCATTATAGCCTAAGTAATTGTTGAGCGGCTTTTGTGTCACTTCCAGGTTTTGTGTGCTTCCCTTTGTGCCCTTTCTTCCCAACCAGGCGTAATTCTGACTTTTATTACTGACTAGTAGCGAACCATCAACAAAAGGAAATTTACTATCATTGTCTCCGGCATACATAATCACCGACGTACCAATCTGCTTGAGGTTATTTTTACATACAAGCAGGCGGCTATTTTTTCGAGCTTGTCCTAAAGTAGGCAAGAGCAGGCTGGCCAAGATAGCAATGATGCTCACAACTACTAATAATTCAATAAGCGTAAAACGTTTCATAAAAAATCCCAATTATGTTTACAGGCTCGATCAAATAAATACATTTACCTAATCATAGGAATATTACCTTAGGGTAATATATTTAATGCTTGTAGTACTAGCAAATTTTCGTCCTCTTTTATTATCAATTTAGATTATAATCATCTCTTATTAAGTAGTACGTAGCTAAGTTATCGAATTTTGACAGACACATGACATATAGATGAAAAAAGTTTTTTTGAGCTAGTCTGAGGCGTATTAAAAATACGATCTCCGCTCGATACGAGCGTCAACTCCGGCCTCCGGCCGTCAACACACCCGAAGCCGATCTTTCTTCTTTCAGTGCGCTTGCGAACGATCTTTAAGCGCAGCGATCTTTCAGGCGGAGCCGTTCTGCAGGGCCTTGCCCGATCTGCAGTGAGCAGGGCGAACGCTCTCCGCTCGATACGAGCCTCCCCTCAGTTCGTCTCCAATATAAAGGACAAGTCACAGGACAAGTCATGATCTTGCTAAAGGTCTGTAAGGGCGAGATGTCACGTCAAGAACTCATGAAAAAATTAAAACTTAAAGGCAGAGATAATTTCAATAGATTATACCTCAAACCTGCATTAAAAAATCAATATCTCGAAAGAACCATAGCAGACAAGCCTAATAGTCGTCTACAAAAATATCGTCTTACTCATTTAGGTAAATCTCTTATTTCTTATAATCATTTGCGACGTTCTTGCTCCAAGAGAGGTGAACTCGTCTGAGACGCGCTAAAAATAGAGGCAGTAGCTGGGAGCACCGCATTCCATGCGGACTCTATTGTTGGACTGTTCCCATCTTACTTCTTTCAGGCGAAGCCGTTCTTTAAGTTCGCTTGCGAACGCTCTCAGCTCGGCACGAGCGTAAACTCAGCGCGAAGCGCGTCCACTCAGGCAAAGCCGTTTTTTAATTATAAATTGTCAATTATGAATTGTTGGTACCGTATAGAGTAAAAAAAAGGTATAAAATGACATTTGTAAAATTTTGCTTATTAGTGCTTACGGCATTTGTAGTTAGTGCAAGTGATTTAAGAGTGCTGAGTATTGGGGTAGAGCCGGACTTATTATCTCAGGGGAAGTTAGATATTTACGCACAAGATGCAGTTTTTGTGGCAAAGGCTTTTGAAAAAAATGCTGGGCTTAATCATTCTGTTGAGGTCAATACTTTGGCGGGTGCGAATGCGACGAGGGCAAATGTATTCAAATACATTTCTGATATAGCCAAAGAGCTAAAAGCTGATGATACGACAATAATATTTTTTTCGACTCATGGACATATGAATAAAGAAGGTGAGTTTTATTTTTCGATGGCGCCAGAAAAACCAAGTGCTAATACTTGGGGTAAAATGACAGGAAAAGATTTTAATACGGCTTTAAAAGCACTAAAAGGCAGGGTGCTTGTGTTGTTAGATACTTGTGAAGCCGAGGGTATTATTAAAGCAAGGATAGCAGATAATGTGTCCTATATAGTGGCTTCAAAAATCAATGAAAGTTCTTATGGTCAAGAAAGTAATACGGCTATTCCTCATGGCTACTTTGTCATTTCTCTATGTGAGGCTCTAAGTGGCTTAGCAGATGCTAATAAGGATAAGAAGCTAAGCTTGAGTGAATGCTATGATTATATTGCAAAAAGAACTTGTGCTTTGGAAGTTTCTCAAACTACCTGTGCTCATTTACGTCCCTCTCATGAAAAGTTAATTCTATCAAAAATCAGACGCAATTCAAGACCGACTTATATCCTAGATAAAATTAAGTCACGCAATCCTTTTGGCTGTAAGGATCTTATAGATCCGCAACATGGATCAGTCAAAAATTTTTTAAGAGGTCTCAACTTCACTGACAATGCAAAAGATGAAAACGCTAAAGAATGGAATAAACAGAAGCTGCCAAAAAGCGTCTCAATTACGGGCGAGTGGGAGAGCCGTTGGAAATCCGATGATGGTGATTGGTTCCTAGGCAATGCATCAATTAAAATTCTTGGAACGCGTAAATTTATACTTTTTAAAGGTACGGAATCCAATTATATATTTGAATTAAAGGCGCTGGGTAAAAATAAAATAGGCGGGGGCTATATGAATCTTAATGATCAATCGGATTGCGGACCATGGCTAGGTATTATTATATCCGATGAGAGGATTGATGGTTTTTGGCCAAGGGGACGTTGGGATTTTAGACGCAAGACTAAATAATTAGCTTGATGCTCGTGTCGAGCCGAGTTAAACTCGTCTGAGTCACCTTAAAATATTATCTTTACGAGCTGTGGTTTAAGCTCTTTGCTCTTTCAGGCGGAGCCGTTCTCAGAGCGCCGCATTCTACAGGGTTGTCCTGTCTGGGGTTGTCCTGTCTGAGACACTTTAATAATAACTCGCTAAATCTTTTACCAAAGATTATAAAGAATTGGAGAATGATCACCTCAGTGATTATCAGCCTTTTTGCCAAAAGCTAAGGTGTGTAAATTTTGATATAACCTGAATTCAAGTAGTAAGTGCAACACCTACTGATTTTCTTAAGTTAATTCCAGTTAAATTTTCAAAAACTTCATATGGCGTCTTAAATTTCAGACATTTTCGAGGTCTACTATTAAGTTTATCAACCGCAATAATGACTTCATTTTCACTGATACCATCAAGCGCCATAGACTTAGGAAAGTATTGCCGTAACAATCCATTAGCATTCTCGTTTTGGCCTCGTTCCCATGAGTGATATGGTTTAGCAAAATAACTATTACATTCCAATTCCTTGGAGATAGTCTCATGCTGAGTAAATTCTTTTCCATTATCAAATGTAAGAGTATGAACCAAATCTTTGATCGGTGTTAGCAAAGAGATTATTGCATCTTTCACAAGCGTGGCTTTCTTATGAGACACAGGCAATGCTAGACGCAGTTTTGATTTTCGATCATCCATAGTTACAATGGCTCCTTTATGAGCTTTTCCTATAATAGTATCCATCTCCCAGTCGCCTACACGCTCTCGCTTATTAGCTGCCTCAGGTCGTTCGTCTATATCCACACGATTGGGAATCCCATTACGACTATGCTGGTTGCCATAACGTTTGCGATAAGTTTTATTCTGATGACGTAGAAGCTTATATAGCTCACCTCCTGATTCTTTATCTCTAAGAATATATTGATAAACTGTTTCATGATGAAGTAAGATGGATTGGTCATCTTTTAGTCGACCTACAATTTGTTCGGGGCTCCAATCCTTGAGTAAATGCTCATCTATATAGTCCTTAACTTCTTCAGTTAGTTTAATAGCCTTTGGTTTCACTTTGTGTCTTTCTTGAGCAAAGTCATTGGCTTGCTTGTTTCGATAACCACGGAGACCTTTATTACGTTTAAGTTCTCGTGAAAGTGTGCTTGTACTACGATTTAAGTTTTTTGCTATTTTAGTGATCGATGTGCCTGCCTTTAATTCAATTTCAAGGTAGTGTCTTTCTTCAAGACTCAGATGTTCATATGTCATTTCTGACTCCTCTGTTTTAGGTTTGGTCGCTTATAGCAGAGTACATCTGAGTCTTGTTATTCTCAATAGATGTTTATGCTATAAGCAATTAACAGAAGTGTTGCACTTATTATACGAATGCAGGTAAAAAGACTTTATTCAAATTTAGTATTATTATACAGAAGATAATAATGATTATACGGTATCACCCTAAGGAATAAAGTGTTTCCTATTAGTGTAAACAACAAACTATATATTTCTTTAAGCTAAAAAACTCAGTCAACTGAATTTTCTAGTTTTAATCATCCACATCTAAGGAGATCATCATGGATACAAAGCACCAATTCAAGTTTACCCTCATTGAATTATTAGTTGTAATTGCCATTATTGGCATTCTCGCAAGTCTACTTTTACCCGTCTTGGGCAAAGCAAGAAAAACGGCTATACGGTCAGTCTGCCTTAACAATCAAAAACAGTTAGGAATCAGCTTTATGTTGTATCTTGATGATAATAAGAGCAGATATCCAAGCGCGAGCGATGGTAACCGGTCTTGGGATGACCAGATTTCAGATTCTCTCACCACGGCAGAAAAAAACCAAAACCCGCTGGGTGCAGGCATTGACGTCGGTAATGGTGCTGTTCTTATATGTCCTTCTGATAAAATATCTCGCGGCAACTATCAAACACGAAGCTACTCTTTAAATGCCGGAGACGGCACCGGCGGTTGGATAGGCGGTGTTGGAAACACTGCCGGCGTTTCTCTCTATGCAAGCGACATCAATTCAGCCTCCGATCTAGTACTACTGACAGAACGAGCCAACACAAATAATAGACGAGGAAGGTCAAATTATTCCCATATGGGAAGTGCTTTATACCACTTAGGTGACGCCGTACATGGGCGCGACTTTTTCTACAACACTCTCTTTTGCGACGGTCATGTCGAATTCATTCACCGAGGGGAAATTTTACTTAAGCAAGAAAATTAACTTAAACGGGTGAGCCTGTCTGAGAAGCGTTAAAAATACTGGAAGAACGCTTCGCTAACAGAATGGCACAAAGTACCTGTAGAAAAAGCTGGGAGCACCGGGCACCGAGCACCAGCTTGGCTAAAAACTCACCACAGATCTAGCAGATAGAACAGATAAATAAACTCAGGCATCAGCCCTTAACTCAGGCGTCAGCCGTAAAACCGAGGGCTACTCACATTCGTAATATTGTTAGATGATGTAAAAATTAATCATTCTACTAAATTAATATGTGTAAATAAACTGAGGAGGACTAAAGGGATGGATGCATGGTTTCAGAAATCGGATTTTGAAGGGGATGATTTTAGTATTGAGGGTGAAGCCGATGCATTGGCTAAATGGGAGTCCATTGATGTAGCAGAAGCGGATGCTTTGATGCTCAAGCTAGAAGAGCAGGGCGATGACTTCTGTCCCTGGGGGATATCCTTTTATAATGCCGAAGCTATGCAAATTCACATTTGGCGAGAATAGCAAGAAAATGATAGCTACGGAATAAGAATCTCGAAAAATGCCAAAGAAAATACTATTGACGAGGTACCGGTCGCAATGATCCCCGTCATGATCAAAACCTTCTTCAGCAAGTGGTCAACGCTATTGCCGTGAAATAAAGTTCGGCACGGAGTTCCTGAGTTGACGCGCTTCGCACGGAGTTATTAATAATAATAAGCTCAATCAAAGCAGGTGAGGAAGTCGGCCACTAATAGAAATCACCTGTCTGAGAGGCGCAAAAAATAATGAGGCAGAGAAAGTACTAGGCACATTTTTGACCTTTTTTGTTTATTCCAAGGCTGATAATAAAACTTTTAGGGCAGAATCTATTTCTTTAAGTTGAGAGTCAGAGAGCTTAGCTAAAATTTGACGCTCATTCTCGACATGAGATGCTACCGCTTGGTTGATGAGCTCCAGACCAAGAGTCGTTAGTTTTACGAACTTACTACGTGCATCCTTGATGTTTTCGCGTCGTTCAATAAGCCCTTTGGCCTCTAAACGTTTAATTCGATGAGTCATTGTCCCTGAACTAATCATCAAAGAAGAAAATAAAGTGGTCGGGACAAGTGAATAAGGCTTTCCAGAGCGTCGAAGAGTCGCTAAAACATCAAATTCCCATTTTGCTAAATCAAAGTCAGAAAAGGCTTCTTCCAGCCTAGGCAGTACTAAGTGAGTACAGCGTTTCAGGCGACCAATGGTTTCCATTCCAGAGAGCTCAAGTTCCGGTCGCTCTTGCTTCCATTGCTTTATAATCAAATCGACTTTATCTAATTTTTTCTTATCCATCTCCATAGAATCACTCCTAAATTAAATTTGTTATTTTTAATAATTTACCTTGATATCAAGATAAATCAAGATATAATTATTTATCTTGACGTCGAGATAGTTTGAATATCTGCTAGAATATATCTAGTGGCAACTAAAAAAAGGAGTCTGTATGAAAAGCATATTTAAATCAATAATGGTCGTGCAATTATTCTTAGCCTTGGGATTAAGTTATGCAGGAAATGCGAAAGTATTAATTGTTTTAACCAGTCATTCTGACCTTGGAAATACCGGAAAGAAAACAGGCGTTTGGTTGCCTGAGCTGACACATCCTTATTATATACTTAAAGAGTCGGGCTACACCGTTGATATTGCGAGTATTAAAGGTGGCATGGCACCTATTGATATAAAGTCATTTGATGAAGTCGACAGAGAGCAAAAACGCTTCTTAAAAGATGCTGTGCTCATGGCTAAAGTAATACGTACAATCCCTTTGGAAAAGGTAGATCCCAAGGACTATAAGGTCGTTCTATTTAGCGGAGGATCTGGTCCGATGTGGGACTTCCCAAATAATAAAGATGTTAAACGAGTAAGCTCTGCTATTTATGAACAGGGAGGCGTTGTTTCAGCTCTATGTCATGGCAATGCAGCATTAGTTAATATAAAGTTGTCTAATAATAAATACCTGGTGGCAGGTAAGCGGGTGGCTGCTTTTACGAATAAAGAAGAAAATATGCTTGGCACCAGCAAGGTGGTTCCTTTCCTTTTAGAGGATAAGTTAATTGAGCGTGGAGCGCTGCATATTGCTGGAAAAGCCTGGCAGGAAAATGTTATTGTGGATGGTCGTTTAATTACAGGTCAAAACCCAGCATCTGCAAAAAGAGTTGGAAAATATATCATTGAATACTTAAAAGGCGAGAATCGCAAGAAAATGATAGCTACGGAATAAGAATCTCGAAAAATGCCAAAGAAAATAATATTGACGACGTACCGGTCGCAATGATCCCCGTCATGATCAAAACCTTCTTCAGCAAGTGGTCAACGCTATTGCCGTGATTTATGAAATTAAGCGAAAAAGAATGTCGTGACCCCGTTTTTTAATTTATAGAACACTTTGTTCACAAATCGTTCGCAGTCGAAACTTTCCTAGCAGAGGGCAATAATAGTCTGACCATGAAGCTTAAGCAGGGCAAAGAACTGCAAATAGCGGGGCGCTATAATAAAAGGGGGCGCGACTTAAATATACGTTTCTCCTTTAATCGTACTTTTAGTCGGATATTCTTTGACTGAAACGAACTTAACCTGTTTAATTGCAATGATTTAAGTTCTGTTCAAAATAAAAAAATACTGGCTACTTGAGTTTCACCCCTAGTAGATTCAGAATTTTTTGCTGTTCTTCATCGGGTTGAGAGACCTCTTTTTTGACAACAACGCCGTCAATTAAGTTCTCAGTTATACGTATAGATTTTAAGCGCTCAACGACATGCTGGAAAGTCCAGCGCTTTTCTTTGTACTTTCCGTCTTCGTCAAATAGTAGCTTTAGTAATTGCGTCGCATTCCACTGTATGTAATACGCTAAGGTAGAAAGAAAAATGTGTGACTTTAAGCGCTCATCGGTTTTGTGGTGCATTGGCCGCAACTCAAGAGAAACGGTCTTTAGGTTTCTGAAGGCCTGTTCGACTTTTTGTAAGTCTCTATAAGCTAATACCGTCTCATCTTTACCGATATTTTCTTTGGGCGCGTCAGTTCGAATTATGTAACAGCCGTCGAATTTTTCTTCTTGCTTCACTTTTTCTTCATTAAGCGACCAGGTTAATTTCCCATTATCGTCCACATCCCATTGGAAAAACTTCTCCACTTTACAGCGCTCAAATAAACGGCCTACACTGGCCGCCACTCTCACGCGTTGACGCTTCTGTTTTACGCTGGACTTCTGAGTTAATTCCTTCTCTATTTTAGCGATAAGAGCTCGTCTAGTTGCATTCTCATCCCTCATTGTATTTTCATTTTTGCACAGCATGTAGCGTATATTCTTGTTGTCGTCATCCATTACTTCGAGGATACTCCTGGAGTCAAACAACTCCATTTGGATATTATCTTTTTCGTGCAAAGTTTTAATTTGAGAATGAGTTAGAGCCGTGATGGTGCTGTAATCAATTTCATTAACTTCAGCAATTCTTTTCGGGGTGAGCATGCCTCGATCTCCTGTGAAGATGAGGTTTTTAAGCCCATACTTCTCGGAAAGCTTTTTCACCTCGCCCAATACTGTAGTCTGATCTGAGGTAGAACCCTTAAATATCTCTACGCCAACGGGGCAGCCTTTTTTGTCGGTGAGCAGGCCGATGGCAATCTGTTTGTAGCCTACCTTGCCACCCTTAGGTTTTCCAAATGCGACTAAATCTGAATCTTCATATTTGCCTTCGAACCATGTATTTGTCATGTCGTATAGAACCATACAGCCGTCTTCTAGGTGTTTTTTTGAAAGCTTGCGTTCGATCTTATCTTTTCGCTCGAGTAGCTCATCCATGGGCTTGTAGCAATGGGCTTCAACATCTGGACGAACTCCGAGTTCATGCCCGGCGAGAGCCCAAAGAAATGTATCTTGGTACATGTTCGTTAGACTGAGTTTACTGCCTTGATAAACCAGACGCCCCACAATCATCGCCAAAACATCCTCTCGGCACTGAGTTTTTTGAGAGAAAATCATTTTATCGAGCCCGAGATTCTTAGCGAGCTCCATGAAGACGTAGCTCGCACCAAATTCATAGCTGCGCCCGTGCCGTAAGTCCTCCAGGTTAAAATCACCTTTCTTGCCCTTGAGACTATTCTTTAGAGCCAATAATTGAGCTGGGGGTAACTTCGAAACATTACTGAGCGTGCGATGCTTGATCTTTCCGTCTTCACGAAAAGTCTCACGAACGAGATGGCTCACATAGATTTTTCCGTTGCGCTTAGATTTTATGGTCTCGAGATACATACTGGCTACTCTTTTTAGGATTATTTTTGATAAAATAAATGTAAAAACATAAAAATCAATATGAAATAATTATATTTTACTGGCTACACTTTTTAATCAAAATAAGCACAAGTCTATATGGGTGAGGTGCTTGCGCTAAAAAACCAAAAGAATATCCGTTTAGTGGCGCTCAGTCTTACCCACATGGGGGATCATGGACGAAGCAGATGCGCCCCGATTATACCCTGAGTTTATGGCCGCAGGGTTTAAATGAAAATAAGAATGATCGTGGCGAACAAGAGGCGGAAATTCAGGAATTGATTTCACATATTCATTTTGATGCCAAATATAAGGTAGGTTTTCTTAAGGAAGTCTTTGCGGCAAGTCATGATGAAGAAGCTGACTTAAATCAAGAAAAACAAGAGCAGCGTGAAAGCACTTACAAGCGGGCCGACTTACTCAAAATGCATGCCTACCGCGATGCTATTCGTAGAACGGCAGGTGCCTACATTCTTTACCCAGGTACAGATGAGAGCAAGCCAATGCAAGGTTACCATGAGTTATTGCCAGGACTTGGAGCCTTTCCACTTCGTCCTCAAGGTGATGATGGTACTCCGGCAATTCAAAAGTTCCTTGGTGAAGTCATTGATCATGTGAGTAATCGCGCGAGTCAGTATGAACGAAAATCCTATCACACCTATAATGTGCACAAGGATGAGCCGGGTAATGAGCTACGAGAAAGCTCTAGTGAACTCGTGGAATATTACTGTAAGCAAGATAAGAAAAATAAACTTGAGCGTATTATACCTTTGCTAGAAAGTTTAGATCAGCTCATGCTAGGGGATATTTGCTAGGAGATGAACGCTGCGTGGAAAGACCGGTCGTAAACTCACTGAAAGAATATTTCCCTCAACGATTATTAATTGAGGTACAGAAATGATTTTATATATAAAGAAATTTTAGAAATGACGGATTATTTCACGTTTGACTTATTTTATTGGAAGTGGAATAGCGCAGTATTCCCAATGAGTCGCCTCTTGGTCGATACTGAACACTTTGAAGATGAAACCGAGTGATTCATGAAAGACCGAGCTAATAAAAAAGGACTTATATTTCGATAAGTCCTTTATCATCAAAGTACACCCGAGCAGATTCGAACTGCTGACCTACGGCTTCGGAGACCGTCGCTCTATCCAGCTGAGCTACGGGTGCATTTTGTATTTATTCTAGGACTTCGATAAAAGAGGTCTTCGAATTATGTCTTGAAGGTAATGCTAGCTAAAGAGCTTTCAATTACTCAATACTGATATAAAGCAAAAGAGTGTTTTATTTGTCTGCAGGGGGTACTTCTAAACTTACTTGGGCAGCTCGATATTCGTCAATGGTTTCAATAAGGAATTCGTCTGTAAGAGCTTTGGTATAGGAGCCATTCTCAAAAGTTTTCATTGAGCCGATACCATCCATCAGTACAAAGCGGATTTGACCTGAGCGAACTTTTTTGTCGGTGTACATTTTTTCGACGAGTTTGGCAGTGGTGATTTCTTCTGGTACAATCGTAGGAAGGCCACATAAGGCAATGAGGGCATCAATGCGTTGGTGTTCTTCATCACTGATGAGTTCGAGCTTGTTAGCGAGCAGCGCTTGGATAGAAAGGCCTACGGCAACGCATTCGCCATGGAGCAGTTGGTATTCAAAGAGAGTTTCCATTGCGCGGCCTGCAGTATGACCGAGATTAAGAATCTGACGTAAGTTGGCTTCTTTTTCATCGCGGCTAACCACATCATATTTGATGCGACAGTTAGCTTCAGCAATGAATTCACAGGCTTCGGCATCGAGCTTCGCGTCTTTGGTAGAAGCAATGCGGGTAATATTTTCTTCTAACCAAGTGAAAAATGCGGAGTCAGCAAGGCAGGCATGCTTAATCGTCTCGGCAAGGCCTGCACGGACTTCACGATCTGGAAGTGTGCTCCAAGTAGCGATATCAATATAGACTTTTTGTGGCTGATTAAAGAGGCCAATGAGATTGGTTGCATGGGGAGTATCAACGGCGGTTTTTCCACCTACGGAAGCATCCGCAGCCGAGAGCAGGGTGGTGGAATAATTGATGAAGGGAATACCACGACCGAAAGTTCCGGCAAGGTAACCGGCTAAGTCAGAGACAACGCCGCCACCGAGTGCAATGATTGCGGAATCACGTCCGAAGCCCTTGTCGAGCATTTCGTCTTCAATGCGAATTTTAGTTTCACGAGTTTTTGAGTGTTCGCCCGCAGGCATATCAAAAAGTTCGATATTGAAGCCTTCTTCTTTGATGGCAAGGATGACATTGCTCGCATAGAGGGGGAGGACATTTGAGTCGGTAATGAGTGCGAGTTTATTGGCTTTTGGAAAGAGGCCATTTTTCAAATCATTGATGAGAGTAGAAAAGAGATTGAAGCCGATTTCGATGTCATAGGAATCATCAACGGTTTTCTTGAGGGGTACGTGAAAAGTAGCCATGGTTTAGTGCTCCGAAATTTATTTGCCTTAAGTAAGACAATATGGCTATTTTTTCAAGTGTTAGAGGATTAAGGAGCGGGACTTTACTTGATGAAATTTACGGTGGAGCCATATTATCTAAATAATTAAAGGGAGAAGAAATGAAGTGTCCACATTGTGAGAGCCAGAAGTTAGCTCACCTAACGCCTATTACTGATAGTAAAAACGTTACAAAATTTTATCATGCTTTTTGTGAATCCTGTGAGCAGGAAGTTCGCATTGATTTGGATGGAAGTGTGAAGAAAGAAGTTGAGCACGATAAGACTTGGTTAGATGACCTCAGTAAGATCATTGAGTAAATAGATTTAGGATTATAATCCTCAGCTAAAAAGCTGCTTCGCAGAGTTAAGCGAGCGGTTACCTTTTTTAGTATGGCTCCGAGGGCTCCTCGGCCACCGGAGGTATTTATACAGCTGCTTCGCAGAGTTAAGCGAGCGGTTACCTTTTTTAGTAGGGCCCCGAGGGCTCCTCGGCCACCGGAGGTATTTATACTGCTGCTTCGCAGATGAATATGCTGCTTCGCAGATGAGAGGACTCCGTCCCTTCAAACTCCCCTGCCAGATACTGCCGTATGGGCAAATGCTTTTTATCCGCCTGTCTGGCAAGACCCTGGACCAGGCGGATATTGTGCTTCGCACAGTTAATGAGCTGCTTCGCAGAGTTAACGAGCTGCTAGCTTTTTTAGTATGGCTCCGAGGGCTCCTCGGCCACCGGAGGTATTTATACTGGTGCTTCGCAGATGAAAAAGCTGCTTCGCAGATGAGAGGACTCCGTCCCCTCAAACTCCCCTGTAAGGACTTGCCAGTCCTGGACCAGGCGGATATAAAAGCCGTTTCGCACAGGTGAGATGCTGCTTCGCAGATGAAAAAGCTGCTTCGCAGATGAGAGGACTCCGTCCCCTCAAACTCCCCTGTAAGGACTTGCCAGTCCTTAACCAGGCGGATATAAAAGCAGCTTCGCAGATGAAAATGCTGCTTCGCAGATGAAAAAGCTGCTTCGCAGGTGAGAGGACTCCGTCCCCTCAAACTCCCCTGCCAGGACTTGCCAGTCCTGGACCAGGCGGATATAAAAGCCGTTTCGCAGATGAAAAAGCTGCTTCGCAGGTGAAAAAGCAGCTTCGCACGACTAAATGCTGCTTCGCAGATTAAGTCTTAATGACGGATAATGAGTTCTTTGATTTGCCAGGGAGCCTTCTCGACAACTTTTCGAGCTTGAGGCTGATTAGCCAGAGCCCAGCTCTGATCTAAATCCATTTTGATTTTGACTTGTACTTGGCCTTCACGGCTCCAGATTTTAAGAATTTCTTGGGTGTCTTTGAGTTCTTTTCCCTGAGGGCGGAGCTTTTCGTCGGGGCATAACTCAAGGCAGGCAAGGAGTCCACTACTGAGGTCATCAAATTGCCAAGCGGATAATTGGTTGCCATGATACCAAGGGGATTCTTCTTGAACGCGTTCATTGAGGGCCATGAAATGGGTGCTCATGGCAGTAGCTTGAGCCCATTGTTCTAAGGCAGTGGGAGCAGCAGTAAAAGTGTAGGTACATTTATAGGTTACGGGGAAACGCAGTGGAGTAATCCAGCCATCATTTAAAGTCACTTCGGTTTTATTATCTTCTAAGGCATGAAGGATTTCATTGAAGTGATCGGGACGATAGTGGATTTTATCGACCCAGCCCCAGTTCTCTTTATAATACATGAGGCCCTTGGAGATATGTTTTTTCTTATATTGAAAAAGCATTTTATCGGTGACGGGAGAGTAGTTGAGCAGGGTGAGGGAAATGATGCAGATTATATAGAGGGCTAGGCAGAGACCATCACTGAGGAAGTAAAAGTAAGCATTCATGACTTTGGATTTTTTGCACAAAAGTTTTTGACGCCAGTAAGCTAAAGGTAAGAAAAGGATGAGTCCTGGGCCAAGCCAAATCCAGAAAGCTGAACGCTTGAGTAGGATATGATCTTCTTTTTTTAGAAAGTAGAAATGAAGGAGGAAGAGCCCACTTATACTGATGATTAGGAGTGAGAACAGCCGTGGGAAGCTGACGAGGTAAGCGGTAGGTTGCCAAGTATAATCAATGCAGAAAGCAAAAATGAGCAATGCAGGTAAAAGCATGAGTGCACTGGATAAGATAAGTAAAGTTTTTTTCATGTAGATCCCAATTTTTCAGTGCGCACATTAGCACAGGCTTTTATGAGGTAAAGTTTCTTAGTGAGGGAATTGTCATATATCGCTGTTAGTAGGGCTTTAAAGTGCTGGGGGGAACTTAAGTACATGCCGAAGGTATGTTGTATGGTAGCCACCGGCTTTATCCGGTGGGTATTGTTTAAAAAATGATATTAATGCCGAAGGTATGAAGGTAAATCTCTACAGCGTACCTTCAGCACGCACGATTCTGTTATTCAAACACCACGGACTTACGTCCATGGCTACATTCCTAAGCTCTTCGAGCTCAAATATCTCTTAAGTTCCCTACCATTAGTTCGAGACGATGGGGAGAGGATGGGGGATATTATTGTTAAGCTTAGTGTCTACACAAAAAAACCGAGCAATGAGCTCGGCTTTTTTGTGACTTGTTTATCTAAAAGAACTTATTTTTTGTCTTCTTCGATACAAATGAGTTGCTTCAGGGTACGATGATAAAGCTTACCATTGGCAAAGGATGGGGTATTGAGTGACCAAGTTTGACCTGCTTCACCTAGGTCACTAATGCTTAGGAGGGCCGTTTGGTCAAATTTCTCTGCTTTAGCATCGATAACGTAGACGCGTCCATTTTGTAAAGTGTAATAAATTTTGTTATTAACACAAATGGGATTGCCATTGAAAACCCAGCTCCAACCATCGCGTTTTGAACGTTTATCGCCGGCAATGTCGAGATCGCGATTGTTAATGGTGCTTGCAGGAATGTTTTCTAACCAAGTTTTTTTATTGTCGACTAAGCTAGTGGGGAACTGAACGTATTCGACTTTATTAGTTTTTAGGTCGACACGTGCGAAGGCATTGATGGGGCCGGCCTTTTTGACGGGGCCATAACGTTCGGGGCCAAAGCACATGAAATAGAGTTTATCGTCAATAAGCATGGTGCTGAACCATGCGGGAAAAATGGTGATGCCCACCGATTTTGTGATGTTGAAATCTTTGTGTTGAATAAGTTTTCTTTGTTTTTTGTCATAGATTTCAGCATCAACGTTTTCTGTGATAGAAATTTTCTTGATGAGTTTACCCGTCTTAGAATCTAATAGGTGAATAATGCCATCATAAGTCATCCAGATAGCGTATTTATCGTTCCAAGAGGATTGATAGAGACACATTCCTGCATCAGCTTCGTATTCCCAAATGGATTTACCCGTTTGAGCATCAATCATGCTATAACCTCTTGGCGCCTCTGGAACTCTGTGGTGGCCGCCGCGACCAATGAGGATAGCATCTTTGCCTTCAGCAGTTTTTGACAAGAAAGGAGTATTATAATGAGTGAGTGCACCCTCGGAGACCCAAACTTTTTCGCCGGTTAATTTATTAAAGGCAAAGAGGTAATTCCAACCATAAGTACGTTCGCCATCTTTTTCGTAGTAAGGTTCGACGTTAATGATTAGGTTGCCAGAGATGATGGGTTCGTATTGCTTGTTGAAAGGAAATTTAACGCCATCAAGTTTTTCGATTGGATCCCAATTGCGTTCCCACACTTTTTCGCCCTTAGTTGTGTAGCAAGCTATTTGGCCAGAAGCATTAAAGAACCAGACGTTTTTTCCATCAGTCACAGGAGTTGGCGTCGTGCTATCGCTAAAGCCGTAGAGGTAGTTGGCTTTAACTTTACCCGTTAATTTGCATTGCCAGAGAATTTTTCGACTCGAGAGATCAATGCATAAGCCACGTATATTAGAACCTGTCTTGACGTAGTTTTCTTTGGTGACGGGTTCAATGATGGTGAGAAAGGCTTTATTGCCATGAATGGCAATGCCGCTTTGTCCAGCCTCAGGTAAGTCCATGGTCCATTTAATATTAGTACCATCGCTGACACTGAAGTTTTTAGGAGCGTCATGTTTAGTGTCAGTGACTTCATAGGAGCTATTGGGGCCGCCTGCCGAGGGCCATTGTTGTACAGGATCACTAGATGCACAAGAGAAGAACATAGCGGAGGCTAAGGGGAGGATGAGTTTTTTCATTTACAAAAATTACCTTGTCTTATTAATAATGGAGAATAACAATAAAAAAACTCAGGCACTAAAAGTAAAGTTTTTAGTGCCTGAGTGAGATAGAAATATGATAATTAGCTAAAAATTTCTCCTGGGAGCTTACCCGTGCTATCAGAGAATTTACTGCGCTTGATGCCCGCAGCATTAAGCATGCTTACAAAGAGGTTAGTCATAGGAGTTTTTTCTTCAAATCTTTGGTAAGACCCATGTTTGATTCCCATGTTTTTACCACCAGCAAGTACGAGAGGCAGGTTACGAGCATTATGTGTGTGTGCTTGTGAACTACCATAGAGTACTTGAGTGTTATCCAAGATTGAACCATGCTCATCCTTGACTTCTTTCATACGACCTAAGAAGTAAGCGTATTGTTGAGAGAGCCAGTTATCCCAGCTTGACCAAAGCATGGCGTCATTGGAATGAGAGATACCATGAATACCTTTCTTGGCATTTAAGGCAAGTTTAGGGAAATTCTCGCCAAAGCCCATGCCATCTTCACGAGCAATTTGATAAGTGACAACACGTGTTAGATCCATTTCATAAGCAAGTACAATGAGGTCATACATTGAACGTATGTATGTTTCAGCATTTTTTGTTGGATCTAAATCGAAGTTCAATTTACTAAAATCAGCATTTTTGAGTGGGATATCTAGCCACTCTTCGTTTTTAATAATTTGTTTTTCAACGGAATTAAGAGAAGTGAGGTATTGATCCATTTTGTCTTGATCACCTTTACCAAGCTTCCGCTGAAGTTCTTTACTATTGCCATAAACGAGGTCAACAATTTTACGACCGCGTTGAAGTTCCTTGCGTCGTGCTTCCGTAGAACCACCACCAGTGGGATTAAAGTAACGCTCAAAAATCTCTCTATGACGATGCTCAGTAGGAATGGCGTTACCAATGGAGTTAAAAGAGAGTGAAGTGACACGTGATTTATAACCTACGCCACCATCTGCGGAGAGTGCAAATGAGGGGTAGCGGGAATCTTTGCCAATGTGGCCGGCAGCTACTTGGTCAATAGAAATATTATTCTTGTAAGTGTTGCGAACATCGCCACCCGTTAACCAAGTATCGCCCGCAATATGACCCAGTAATTGACGTGAACGTGGGTGCGAGAGCCCACCGAGGATCGTCATGTCATCTCTGAAGTCATTGAGAGGCTCAAGCGAGTGATTATTTTTGTAATCACGGCCTTCTTGATCAGGGAAGAAACGGTATTTTTTAGTTTCTTCTTTAATTTTACCAGGTTCACAGGCGCCATTGGGGAAGTAGAGGAAGCACATGCGCTTGGGATCTTCGCCTTTAGGTTTGGTAGCACTCATGGCTTCCAAATAAGGAAGTGCGCAGGCTACGCCTGTGCCGCGGAGGAAAGTACGTCGATCTAAATGCCAGGATTTTTTGCTCATTTTTCTGTTTCCTTATCTTCTAGTAAAAATATCGTGAGAAATAATGTTTTTAACAAGGTCTTTAAAGCCATATTTTTGCTCCATTGTCTTGTGAACGATTTGGTCAATATCTTCATTGTCCATGTAGGATAGGTCGCGCCCTAGCGAGTAGGCTAAGAGGTGTTTTGTAACGGCGCGAGTCACATTTTCTTGCTTGTTTTCTTTGATGTATTTTTTGAGTTCATTGATGCCATTGAGTTTTGTTCCGTCAAGGAGTTCTGTTTTTGAGTCAGCTTTGGCATTGAATTTACCAACGGCATCGTAGTTTTCGAAGACAACGCCCCAAGGGTCAATTTTCAAGTGACAGTCAATACATGAAGATTTTTCGCGGTGCAATTCGAGTTGTTGTTTAATAGTTAAACCTTTGAAGCTGGGTTCATCGGCATCGAGTGCAGGTACATTTGGCGGTGGGGGTGGGGGCTCATCATCCAGAAGTTTTTCCATTAGCCAGACACCACGTTTGATCGGGTGGGCTTGGTTGCCGTCTGAGTGACCGGTCAAGAAGCTTGCTTGGGTAATAAGGCCGCCGCGATTGTACTCTGGCTTCAGTTTAACAGGACGGAAATTCGTTCCTTGCACGCCTTTGATACCATAGAATTCAGCTAAGTTTTGGTTGAGCATAGCGAAGTCCGAGTCGATGAAATTTTCAATACTCATGTTGTTTTTAAGGACGTGAGTTAAGAAAGTACGGGTTTCTTTTGCCATGTCCGCTTTTACAAAACGATTATAATTTTGGTACTTCTTGAAATCGGTACTGATGCTTTCGAGGCGATCCATGCGCAACCATTCACGAGAGAAAGTTTCGATGAATTGATCGCTCTTTGGATCTTGAACCATGCGGTCGATTTCTTTGTCCAAATTAGTGGATAAGCGAAAGGAATAAGCGAGATCAAGAAGGCGTTTATCTGGTGGTTGATTCCAAAGGAAATAAGATAAACGATTGGCGAGTTGGAATTCATTAACTCTTGGTGTCCCTTTTGATTCCTGCTTGGGTTCAGCCATAAAAAGGAATTCAGGTGAGCAGAGTACGGCGACCAAAGCTTCTTTCACACCATCTTCGTAACGTGGGAATTCAGCTTTGATTGATTTCCAGAAGTTATAGTAAATATTAATTGTATGCGCATCCACTTTTTTGCGGAAGGCGCGATTAATGAATTTACTTATGACTTCCTTAGTATAAAGATCTTTGTTGGCTTTATTTTTTGAGTCAAAGAAAATGTTTTTATAGGAGAGCATGGGCCACTGGGGTATGTAAGGGGCTTCAAATTCTAAGCGTTCAATTTTCACAGGTGGGCCTGAGAGGTCTTTATCTTTGACCAAGTGATCATTATATATACCCAAAATCATAATGTTGGCTAGCGGGTTTTTTGTATTGGGGTTAATAACTGGAACAGGCAGGTTCTCTAAGCGCCCTTTAAATACTTGTGTTTGTGATTTACCAATAGGTGAATTAAAGGCTTTTGATCCATCATATAGCTTGTGATCCATACCGTCATCTGCACGTGTTCCTAAGAAAGCTTGTAAAGAACCGGAGATGTTTTTGTATTTTTCTTTGCTAGCAAGGTATTTATTATAAGTGTTTTCTTTTGCTCGAATATCGCCTGTTTTATCACTTGCGGGGATAATACTTAATTCATGAAATTCTACAAAATCATTGGCTTTGAGGTTAAGGGTGTAGGTGCCAGATTTTAGTTTACCAAAAGCTACAGTTGAATTGATGAGTGTAGGTTTATGTTTGTTATCATCTAATGCTCGTTTAAGGACAAGGCGTTGACCTTGATAATATGAGAATTCGGCACCATAAAAACGTTTTTCGTAGCCTATGCGGTTATATACCTTTAAAGACTCTATTATTTGGGGCTTATTGAATTCTATTTTAATCCAAGGATTATCTTTGTTTAGTAGTGTATGAGTCAAATTTTTCTTATTGCCATCCATCAGGGTTTTAGGTCCCATACTATCGTCGTACGTAGAACTCATAGTGATTAGAGCATTTTCAATTTTTTTGTTTTTAGGACCATAGATTTCTAATTCCATTAAGTTGATGGTACGCTTTTTACCTGGAATTTGAATCAATAGTGAATTCACCTTTTTATTCTCTGAGCCCTTGATTGAGATCACATCGGCAACATTTCCCTCATTTTTCTCATTTTTATGATGAAAGTGTTGGAGGATATAGTAATTGTTAAGATTAAAAGCGAAGTTGCTTTTTTTCTCTTTTTCACTGATGGGCTTTCGAGTAATATTAAAATGGTAGTAGCCGTCTTTAGGGATATTAACTTGTACGTTAGCAGTAGAGACGGATCCGCGGTCGTCAGCAACTAACTTGTTGCCGTCGAGTTTAAAGTTTTTAATCATTCTAAAGTCTTTTGCTTTGAATGTTTGTGTGCCATCGCCTGCCGTTGGATGGGCTTTGGATTTTTGATTAGTTTTATTGAGGAAGAATTCGCTGACTGGAATAGGTAGAGAATTGCTAGCCGTCACACGGAAGACAAAATCACCTTCAGAGGGGAAGTCTTTGCGGATGAGCATTTTCAGGTTGGGGTTAGCTCCCTGCCATGACTTAGGTGCTTTTTCAACATGTGGAACAGACCCATGCATGACCATGCCATCCTCGACCATACCCCAACGACTACGATCATCTGAGCCACGGAAGCCGACCATGATATTTTTTTTGATCTCTTCTACTTTTAAGCCATTAGGAGCAATTTCATTATCGGTTAAAACTTTGTCGTTTTCATCGAGTATCGAGATTTTGTAGTTTTTACCGTCGAGGTTAATCGATTGGTAGCCACCGATTTTGGCATACACTTTTTTACTGGCGTTTTGAGCGAAATCCAAACGGTATTTACTCACCGCAGGTTTTTCTTTTGGCCCAATAGCTTTATCTAAAGCATTGCGCGCAATTTTTTGATAATACTCAATATGCAGTGGAGAAATCGTCATGCTCTCACCCGCGTTAGTGAAGCCCATGTGGGATTTAGCTTCGGGAGGAAGAGTGTTGCTGAAGTCAATCGAGAGACCAAGAAGTTTTTGGAGTGAGTTATTATATTGATCTTTGGTAAGGCGGCGAACTACCGTCTTTGCCTCGCCGCGCTTCTTTTCTTTGGCGAGTTTGAGGTTGCCAGTCATCCAATCAACAATTTTTCTGCGTTCTGCATCAGAAGGTTGTTTAACGTCATCAGGGGGCATGTCCGCGGTGTTAATAACGTCGAGAGCGGCATGCCATTTTTCGCCGTCTTTACCGTTGATGATATCGGGATCTAGTATATCTAAGCGAACTTCACCTTTCTGTTTTTTTACGCCATGACAGCGAATACAAAACTTTTCTAGAAGGGGTTTGATTTCACCTTTGAAATCATGCGAGGCTTCTGCGGCGGGTAGAGCAGGGCTCGCCAAGAGTAAGGTGAAGAGAGCGTAAAGATGTTTTTTCATTCAGAATCCTAATTTTATCAAAATTATTAATAAGTTCAATAAAGGTTTATGACCGAATGTGTGTCGGGTTAACAGTTTATTTTAAGATAAATGAAAAAAACTCAAAAATTGTTTATGGAGACGTGAAGGTTAGAAGGGATTTTTAATTTTTGTATTTCTTTAAATTGCTTTTCTGAAAGGATGAGGTTTTTGAGCTGCTTCATGTTCAGAACTTCTTGAGTGATACTTATGGGTGAAAGGCTTAGGTCGAGATCGGATACACCAATGGATTCAAAGTGCTGAGGGAATTTTTTCATGCCCATGATTTTCAAATAATTAATGGGGAGGAAATTAAAGTAAGTTTGAGTTACTTTCATCCTAGTTCTGGGGTTTCCGAATGTGTAGCCAATGTTCTTTAAGTTTTTACCACTTATCTCTAAAGCTTTGACTTCTGAGTGGTATTTGAAGTTTTCATGGTCCCAGTTTGGGTTTGAAGCCTGAATGAGATTTTGGATAAAACTTAATTTGTCATTGAGGCTAGGCTTGGTTATGAGATAACAATTGAGAACTTTATATTTAACATAATGGTCTCTGAGTGCGGTAAGATCTTTGGTAAAATCAGGAATTAAGTTCTCGGGTATTTTTTGACCCTCTGGAATGAGATTCGAGTATTTTTCACTGAGTTTTTGTATTTCGGTATTTTTTGTATCTGTTGCTTGGGCTATATCAAAATCACGCTTGGATTGACTGAAGTTTTGTATCATGAAGTGAGCCCGCGCCCGCTTAGAATAAAGTTTTTTATTGTTGGGGTCCGCTTCAATAAGTCTATCTAAATAAAGGAAAGTTCTTTCCATGTGTTCCGTGGGGTCTTTGTCGAGTGAAGAGTGGAAGAGGTAGCTTAATACATCACTCTCTAAGCGGTTTGAGTGGTCGTGGATAACGTGATTGCGCCATTCGCGTTCTTTTTCTAAAAGAGCCAAAGCTTGATCCGTGCGTTCTTTTTCAGTTTGAAGCTGTAATTGTTTTTTCTCTGCTAGTTCTCTTGCTATTTCTGCTTCTTTACGGCGTTCTTCAATATTTAAGAAGTAGACTGTTGTCAAAACAGCAATGATGATAATAAATGATAAGACGATGTGGCATTGGGCTTTATTACGGCGGTAAAGGAGTTTGGCTTGACGTAAAAAAGAGGGCTTGTCTGCGGAAGGTGAGAAGCCCAATAAATATTTTTGAATATCTTTTCGAATTAAATCCACACTTTGATAGCGTTCGTAGCTATTGAACTTCATGGCCTTATATATAATGGATTTTAAACCATCTGAGATGCCTTGGTTTGGAAAATCAAACTTCCCTTCAAGGTTATTCTGTATGATTTGTTTATCTGAGCCATCATCAAATGGGGATTCAAAAAAAAGAATAGTGTAAAGCAGGCAACCTAAGGCATAGATGTCAGCTGCTTCAGTTATGTCATCTTCCCTATGGATTTGTTCCGGAGCCATAAAGCCAGGAGTGCCTTTGATTTCCCCTTGGTGAGTTATGTTGTTGAGGAAGTCTGGGTTAAACATGAGGCCATCGAAGCTATCAAAGTCCTTAGAACCAATGACTTTTCCCAGGCCCCAATCGCAGACGAGTACTTCGCCGAAATTTCCGACCTGAATGTTGTCCGGTTTTAAATCGAGATGAACAACTTTATGTGAATGGGCATAAGCGATGGCATCACAAATTTTTAAAAAGATGTTGAGTAAGACTTCTTGGGAATATTTTTGTGTGTAGCCAGGATGCTCGTCTTTAAGTTTATTAATTATTTTTTTTAATGAGTCGCCTTCTTTCAACTCCATGGTAAAAAAAGGTGCGCCCATGGGGCCAATTCCCACATCGTAGACGGGTATTATATTGGGGTGAGTAAGCAAAGCAGTAAGGTGAGCCTCACGAATGAAGGGGTCATAAAGTTCTTGAGAGGCTCTTTTTATGAGCCGTGCCATGGCGACATTTCTTTTGGTAAGTTGGTCATAGACTTTCGAAATGCGTTTCATGCCGCCTTCGGCAACAAAAGATTCTTTACAATAACGCTGATTATTTTCTAAAAGTTCTTGATAGAGTGGGGGCAGTTCTTCGCCTTCTACGATTTCATCATTATCCTCAAAGAGGTCGAGGAGTTTTTTAGAACGTGCTGAAATGTCTTGCTCACTCATGATCGTTCCATGCTTCTAGTGAGTTTGCGCATTTCGCTAATAAAGCATGACTTAACTCTAGCTTTGAGCACTTTTACGGAAGGAATAGCGATGTCGAGTTTTTCGGCGATTTGAGTGTTTGAAAGTCCGTCTAAGCTCATTAAAAAGGCTTCGACTGCTTTGCCAGAGAAGACTTCTTTAACTCGTTTGATGGCTTCGTCGGTGAGGTAGTTTTCCCACTCGCTTTGAATCATGAGGTCTAGATCGTTTTTGTCGCAAATTTGATTTTCTTCTCCTTCGAAGAAGGCGTGTTCTTGACGTCTATTTTCTTTACGGTAATGCTCGTTAACAGAGTTGCGTATGACCGTGCTGAGCCAAGGGCGAAAACTACCTTTTGAGCTGTCGTAGGTATTGATCTTTTTCCAGAGTTTAAGGACTATCTGTTGTGCGACATCATCTGAACTCGACTTGTTCACGCCCATTTTTAAAATGATGAAATAAATGAAGCGGCCATAGTAATCGATAAATTCTTTCCAGGCCGATTCATCATCGGGGTCGACCGCTCGTAAGAGAAGAGTCTTTCTGGTAATCCATTGATCAGTCATGAGTAAGCCTAGTTGTAAAGAAAAGAATACTGATAATAGAAAGCTCTTTGGAAGGCTTTTTCAAATGAATCAGAAGGGTGATTGAGTAAAAACTATCAAAACTTGTCTTAGCAGCCTGTCGGACTTCTCTCTGTTCGACACCAAGATTGTTGAGTTTCGCCGAGTTTTTTACCGAGTTATTGCCCGAAAATCGTTAAATAGGTCAAATGTCCGCCTCATGTCGGACAAAAACCGTCTTTATTCACATACTTTTTCGCAAGGAAGCTCAAGGCCCGACAGGCTACTATTAATTTGGCGACAATAGAGATTGAATCTATGAGCCCAATTAAAGGTCATCATCTCACTCTAATTCAATGTCGGATTAATAGCTCAGATCTTATTCCATGTATTGCAGGACACCTAACTGTTTATCGAAATCATTTTTCTCTTCTTTATTCATGCTTTGTCTAAGTTCTTTTAATGAATAGGCACCATAAATATATCCATCAACATTAACCATCCAGTCGAGAACTTCTGAGTCACGGAGGTAAATAGTTTCGCCAATTTCGTGATCGCTAAAACCAGGGGGTAGATTGATGACTTGAGCATTGAAGCCTGTTTCTGAAACATTTTGCAGCGAGAGCCATGTATGAGTTTTTGATTCATGATCACTGAGTGTGTACTTTAAGACGGCTTTTGCATGCTCTTCAGTTGCTATCAGTTGACGCAGTTCATAAAGACTTTTTTGTGCGGTGTGAATGGTGGCCTGCATATGCAGATCTTCGTAACTCAAATTAAATGAATTATTGAAATCGGGATCTAAATCTGGTTTATAGCCTAGCGAACGTCGAAGAAGCTGCCAGTCATGCCAGCAGTTTTCAGGGTCAATATCGTGCTCATCTTGATCACCAGGGATATTTTGTTCTAGACCTTTTTTAATAATAACCACGACAGCACTATTTTTGATGGAGAGTACCTCATTGAGGCTGAGTGGTCCACCCTTTTTATTTTCGGCATTAATGAAAACTCGTGAAAGAGGGGGGGTGAATACGGATTTAAATTTATTAGTCATGTCAAGCTCACTTATTAAACCTAGCTAATTGCTATTATAAGAATTTACATTTATATCACCTATAAAAGCAATTTTTATGTAAAAAAATGAGCCCTTAAAAATAGAATATTCATGGTTTTTTTATTTTTTGAATGAAAATAGAGATATGAAAACTGCATCGAAAAAGCCTTTATTTGACTATCTTATTGAAAAGGAATGAAAAAGGCCACAATTTTTTAAGTTGATTAGCGTGTGCTTGAATGGAAAAAAAGCACGAGTGGGTATACTCTACAAACTTTCATAAAATATTTTAAACTACAGATTATCAGGAGTTTCTCTTTTGAGTAGAAAACCCAAGAAAATGACATTGGACGAAATCAAAAAGATGGAAGCTGTATGTCGTTTGGCTGCGGAAGCGTTACAAATGGCGGGTAAGATGGTCAAGCCAGGTGTGACTAGTCAGGAAATTAATGACGCAGTTCATGAATTCACTTTATCAAAAGGCTGCCTAAGTGCGCCCTTAAATTACCATGGCTTTCCCAAGTCAATTTGTACGAGCATTAATGATGTAGTTTGTCACGGTGTTCCTAAAGAGGGAGAGGTGCTTAATAATGGCGATATCATTAATGTTGATGTTACTTTGATAAAAGAAGGATTTTTTGGAGATACCTCAAGAACTTTTTTTGTGGGAGACGTTAGTGATGAAGCTAAGCGTATCACACAAGCAGCGCAAGAATCTATGTATGCAGGTATTGATCAGGTGAAAGCCAAAGCAAGAACCCACGATATTGGTGCGGCATCTGAAAAAGTTGCTAAATCCTATGGTTACTTTCCGGTAAGAGATATTGGTGGACATGGTATTGGCAAAGCTTTTCATCTAGATCCGTTTGTCCCTGCAATGGGCCCAAAAGGCACAGGTCCACGGATTATGGAAAATACTTGTCTTACAGTAGAGCCCATGATAAATGCAACTAGCCACCGTTATGAAACTTTCCAAATTCCTAATTCGAATATCACCTATTTTAGGACTTTAGATGGAAGCCTTTCAGCTCAATTTGAACACACAATTTTAGTCACCTCAGATGGACGCCACGTCCTCACCGAGTGGTAAGTAAATTTTAAGGAGATTCAATGTTTAACAATCTTAGTGATGCACTAGCAAACACATTCAAAACAATTACAGGTAAATCTGTACTAACAGAGAACAATGTAAAAGAAGCCATGGAACAGGTGCGTTTGGCACTTTTGTCTGCGGATGTTCATTACGATACCGTTAATGATTTTGTCGGAGAAGTTACCCGCCAATGTTTAGGTGAGAAAGTTCTAAAAAGTGTTAAACCAAGTGAACAAGTTGTCAAAGTTGTTCACGAAGAGCTGACTCGCTTGATGGGTACAGAAGAAGCCGAAGTCGATGTTAGTGGCAAACCCGCCATTATCATGATGGTTGGTTTACATGGTGCGGGTAAAACCACAACATGTGCGAAACTCGCAAATTTTTATAAGAACCAAAAGAAAAAGGTTCTTTTAGCAGCATGTGATGTTTACCGTCCTGCCGCTATTGACCAATTAGAGGCACTCGGCGAAAGTATCAATGTACCAGTTTTCTCTGATCGCAGTACACCTGATGTTGTTCAAATCGCTCAAAATGCCATAAACACTGCTAAATCTGAAGGGCAAGACATTGTTATCTTGGATATGGCGGGACGTCTTCAGATTGATCAAGACATGGTACAAGAACTCATTCGAGTTAAAGAACGTTTTCAGCCAGGTGAAATTCTCCTTACAGCAGATGCAGCTTTAGGTCAAGAAGCCGTCTCGGTAGCGACACACTTTGATAAGGCTTTAAATATTAGCGGAATTGTCTTAACAAAACTCGATGGTGATGCTCGCGGTGGTGCGGCACTTTCCATGAGAAAAGTGACTGGCAAGCCTATTAAATTCATCACTTCAGGTGAGAAAGTAACGGACTTAGAAAAATTCCGTCCAGAAGGTATGGCATCTCGAATTCTTGGCATGGGTGATATTGTTCAGCTCGTCCGTGAAGCAGAAATGCACCTCGAAGAAGATGAGTCTGCGCGCATTGAAGAGAAAATGCGTAAAAATACTTTTGATCTAAATGATTTTGTTGGCCAATTAAGTATGCTCAAGAAAATGGGTGGCTTCGGTCGTATCCTCGATTTTATCCCTGGTGGTAAAGCGATGAAAGATATGGTCAATTTTGATGAGAAACAAGTTGGGAAAATCGAAGCTCTAATATCTTCAATGACAGAAGTAGAAAAGCAACAGCCTGAGCTCATTAACATGTCTCGCCGCAATCGTATTGCGAAAGGTGCTGGAGCTGATGCAAGTGATGTTTCTCAACTATTAAAACGTTTTCAGATGGCCCGTGAAATGATGGGTAAAGTGACTCGTGGTGAGCAAGCTTTTGTACCAGGCGTACCCGGTATGAGTGCGACTCGAGGAAAAGCCCCTACGAAAGATGATAAAAAGAAAAAACGTCAGCAACAAAAAGCTGCTAGAAAGAAAAATAAACGTAAATAGAAATGAACAAAATTTCCGAGTGGTATCCTTTTTTAGGTCACTTGACCTTTCCAACTGTATTCTTGGCTTTAAATCCGGAAGAATGTACGGCCATAAAAGATTCTAGTTCACTGGCAAGTTTAGAGGAACGCATTACGCGAGCAATTGCTTCCTTACCTGGATCTTGTGTGGTAGGGCTGGACTCATGTATGCCTACGGATTCATCGAATTTTCAGAAAGGAAAGTCACTTAAAAGCGGTAAATTAGCCTTGAAAACTTTCTTCGAAAGTGACAAAGTTAAGCAGGCACTTGAAGCAGGCGAAAAGACGATTACGGTGCGTCCTTATCGTCGTATGGATAAGACGAGAGAATTTCGCTTGTTTGTCAAATCAGGTGATCTGAAAGCCATGAGTCAGCGCCATTTAGAACGTCATTTTAAACGTTTAGAAGCGCGTCGTGAACTTTACTGGCAAAAAGGTCTTGATTTTGTTCAAGAAATCAAAAAGTATATTAATGAGCAAGATTATGTGGTCGATATATATTTCACTTCTACTGCGGATGTGATGATTATAGATTTTAACTCTTGGGGTGAGCCTACTTTACCATTACTTATGAAAACATGGGATCGTGAATGGGGCCAAGAAGAAGGCTTGAAACTGATTGCTGAACCCATTCAGTTGGGTGGAGATATAAAGGTTTCGTTCTAATGAATAATCTTTATGATATTTTAAATTTTTCTGCAAAAGAAGCAGGTGATAATGTATTTCTCAATGTTCCTGACGGAACTGAAGAACGCAAAACGATCACTTATAATGAGACTCTGCACTTAGTGCAAGAACAAAGTCAAGTACTTAAAGTTGAATATGATATAAGGCTTGGTGACCGTGTGGCTATCATCGCTCCCAAGTGTTACGAACAAGTTATTTTGTACTACGCTTTGTGGCAATTAGGCGCGATAATCGTTCCTGTGAGTGAAGGTTTAGGCAGTGACGAAGTCAGTTTTATTTTAGCAGATGCCGAGCCCAAAATGATCTTTGCTCATGATGCTTTTATTGAGAAGGTATCGAGCTGTAGTGATTTAATTCCTCTGAGTTTTAAGGCATTAAAGAAAAGCCTTGGGAAATGTGATCAAGAAGCTCCTGATTGTTATGATCAAACAGCGGCTTTGATATATACTTCGGGTTCTACTGGTCGTCCTAAGGGCGTTATTTTAAGTCATCGAAATCTTATGGTCAATGGAATTTCGGCTGCAGATAAACTTCCCGTTACTGAGGCTGATAAAGTGGCGTCATTACTGCCGTATTGGCATAGTTTTGCCCTGTCAACAGAAATCGTGATGATCTGTTTTTTACAAGCCAGTTTAATTTTCGCACGTGACATGAAAGATTTCTCAAAAAATCTCGCTACTTGGAAGCCAAGTATTGTCATGGCCGTGCCGAGAATGTTAGCGATGTATCGCGATCAAATATTTAAAGGTATTGAAGGCAAAGGCGAAGCTATTGCCCAAGTATTCAATGACTGTTTAATTACCGGAGAAAGCTTTTTCAATGCGAATGGGCTGAAGAATCCCGATCCACGTTTACGCCTTAAGCGCCTCAAGCAAGAACAGACTATACTCAAGCAAATTGGATTAATGTTGGGCGGAGACTTACGTTTCTTTGTTTCTGGTGGCGCGCCAATTGCAGCTGATTTACAAGATTTTTTCCGTGATATAAATATGCCTGTTTATCAAGGTTATGGCTTAACAGAATCATCACCCGTGATTTCATGTAATACCCCTGGTTTTTCACGTACAGGAAGTTCGGGAACGATGCTTTCATGGTTGGATCCAGCCTATGGTGGGGATTGGACTTTTCTTAATGCCGCAGGAGAAAAGGGTAAAGATTTAGAAGGAGAACTATTAGTCAAAGGCGATTGCGTGATGCAGGGCTATTGGAAATACTCTGATACGAGTGCAAAAACTTTGAATAATGGCTGGCTTCATACAGGTGATATGGGGAAAGTTACGGATGGCTTCCTTTATCTGAGTGGTCGCGCTTCGAATTTAATTGTCTTACGCGGCGGAGAAAAAGTTCACCCTGAGCATATAGAAGATTTGATTAGAGAATTAGATGAAGTTAATGAAGTGATGATGATAGGGGATAACTGTAAAAATATTTATGCCTTGATTAATAAAGTTGACGAAGATTTAGATGATAAAATGATTGCGAAGAAAATGGCTGCGATTTGTTCAGATTTAGCCAATTTTCAAAAACCCAAGGGGCTTTTGTCTTTAACCCCATTTAGTCCAGAAGATGGCACTCTAACGCCCACTTTAAAAATCCGCCGTAAGAATATTTGGCAGCGTTCAGAAATTCAAATTAATGCTTTTCTTAAAGCGCACAAAGAAATTTAATTTTAGGAAAATTATGACTGCCCTAAGCGTGAATATAAATAAAATTGCCTTGTTGAGAAATTCGCGAGGCTGTGATGAACCCAATGTTCTTCAGTTTAGCAAAGATCTAATAAAACATGGTGCACAGGGGATAACCCTACATCCTCGTCCAGATGGACGGCATGCTCTTTATTCGGATGTGACTGAGCTTAAAAAAAATATTGATGTCGAACTTAATGTAGAAGGTTATCCCTCGGAAGATTTTTTGCAGATGGTATGTGAAGCGAAGCCGGATCAGTGTACTCTTGTTCCCGATCCGCCAGGTGCGTTGACTTCTGATTCAGGTTGGGACTGCGAAAAAAATATGGATTTCCTAGAATCCGTAGTGGCACGTTTAAAAGCAGAGGGGATTCGCGTTAGTATTTTTCTTAATCCTGATCCAGTACAAGTAAATTTTGCAATGAAAACGGGTACAGATCGAATTGAACTTTATACTCAAGCTTATGCAGAAACTTATGGTACAGATGCATTTGATAGAACTTTTGCAGGGTACTTTGCAGCTGCCGCAAGAGCGGTTGAATTAGGCCTGGTAGTGAACGCTGGTCATGATTTAAATCAAGAGAACTTAACTTACCTAAGAAATAACCTTCCTGGCTTAGCGGAAGTCTCCATTGGTCATGCCTTGATTTCAGAAATGTTGTACCAAGGTATGGAGACAACAATTAAAAATTACCTTGATTGTTTAAGCTAAAGCTATTATAGATAATTATGATAAATTTATTTAGGCGCAATACAACAAGTGCAGTTGTTATAGATATACCCAAGAGGCCTTTGACAATAGGCATAGACTTTGATGGTACTTGTGTTGAACATAAATATCCAGAAATTGGTCGTGATATGCCTGGTGCTGCATTGGCGTTAAGATCTTTAGCTTTACGTGAGCACAGACTTATTTTATGGACTTGCCGAGAAGATAGCTTAGGAGATCCTTCGGCCCAGTACTTAAGCGATGCAGTGGCATGGTTTAAAGAGCGAGAAATCCCACTTGCGGGTATTAATGAAGTTCCCTCCGAGTTTGATTTTCGTGGTGAAATAGGGGGAAGGAAGCCTGTTTTTGATATGGTGATCGATGATACCAACTTTGGCGGCTTTGCGGGTTGGTCAATGATTCACTATACTTTAACTGGAATGCCATTAATTTAGTCTTATTACGCAGTCATTTATTAAATAAAGGATGAGGGATTTTTTTCATGTCGAATTGTCAAAATTGTGGAGCCGCACTCCCTCCGAATAATTCCGTATGTACGTATTGCGAAACACGCAATTTTGTCGATTTTAATTCTTATGAAAAAGTCGGTGCTCAGACACAAATGAGTCAACGTAAGTGCTCACTTTGTAAGAGCATAATGGAAACGATTGATGTAGGCGCGACTTCGAAGTCTTTACAGATAGAAAAGTGTAATGCTTGTCATAGTTTATTTTTTGATAATGGCGAAGTGGAACTGATGCTAGAGATGTATGGCAAAGATCCTCTTTCGATTAATCGTCAGCGCCTCCAGAATTTATGTGAATTAGCCGTTGAGAGCGGAGATCGCAAAGCCTATATTCCTTGTCCGGTATGTCAGCAACTGATGAATAAGCAACTCTTTGGTGCGAAAAGTGCCGTAGTCGTTGACATATGCCATGATCATGGCCTCTTTTTTGAGCCTGGCGAAATTCGCCACCTGATTGAATGGAAACGAGCTGGAGGAAAGATTCTTGATGAGAATGTTAAGGCAAGTACTCCCAAGCAAAAAATAAAAAGGACGCCTTCAAGTCACGAGTTTGATATGTCAAACCAGCGTTATGAACGTAATGGGGGTTTTCTCGGTTCGGCAATTGAAATGTTTATTGATATTTTCAATTAAAAAACTTGCTTAGCTTTTCTTAATCTCCTACTTTTTAAGTAGATGGATAAAGGAGAAGTATATGCAAGTGAACGAGACTGAAATAAAAGAAGTGTATCTACAGGCACTCTGGAATGAACAAGATTTTTGTAGAAAGCTCATTAGTCAACAAGCTGAAAAAATCGAGGTCATTTACCCCGGGAAATGGAATACAGGCGCGGGCCCCGATTTTTTAAATGCGCATTTAATTATTGATGGAAAAGAAATTTCAGGTGATGTGGAAATCCACTTTTCGCCTCAAGATTGGCTATGTCATGGTCATCAAAATGATCCCCGATATGATAATGTGATTTTACATGCAGTTTGGCAAAATAGCGCTAAAGATGACCCCAGTGGTAAAAGCTTATTATTAATGGATGAAATTTGTTCAATGAGCTTATGTGACTTGGAAGAGCGCTATCAAAATTATTCTCAGCAAGCCAAGCATAAACCCGTGGAAGGGGTGATAGAATTTTCATCTTTAAGTGATGAACAAATGAAAAGCTTTTTAGAGAAAATGGCTTTTTTACGTTTAGCGCAAAAAGCATCCCATCTAGAGGAACAAATCAAAGTTTATGGAGTCGAGCAAGCTATTTATCAAGATTTGATGGAGGCTTTTGGCTATACTCAGAATCGCCAAGCTTTTTTGATTTTAGCTAAATCTATTAGCTTGAAACGATTGCAAGAATGTGATGACCCAGAAGCGATTTTATGGGGTGAATCATCCTTATTAAAAGACTCAAGTCAAAGTGAAGTGCATGAAGACTTAAAAGCCTGGCATCAAAAAAAATGGAATGCGTGGGCTAAGTTTAGGTCGACCTATCAAGCGGAGATTAATTGGAGTCGCCGAGTACGACCACAGAATACGCCTGAAAGACGTTTAGCGGGAGCTACACTATTCTTAAAAAATATTAATTGGAATTTAGAAATATTTCTTAATGATTTAGCTGAAAATATTACGAGCTTGGAAAGCTATTACCAAGGAGATGATTTAATGGAGTCCTTTACTTGTTTCTCAAAAAAGTTAAGTAAGGCGATTTCTTTGGTGGGAGAATCTCGTCAAAGAGAGATTCGGCTCAATGTTTTTTATCCCTACTTATTTTTATCCCTTAAAGGAGAAAATGAACTTGAGCTCGTGAAGAAAAGTTATTTAGCTGAAAAGAAAGGAGATGAAACAGGCTTGTTAAGGGAGGCCTCATGCCGTTTTTTCTTACCGCCTTCACGGATGAAAAATGTAGTGAAAAAATTCGTACATCAACAAGGTTTATATTTTTTGTTGAAAAATCCTGAATGGCTAAAAGAATGCCGAGATTACACGACTAGCTAATTCTTCTAAACTTAGCTCAGGCCTTCAGCTTATAGCTAGCCTCAAAGGAGAGATTTGAGTTATTAGACGAGAGGGATAAATTTAAGAGAAACTAAGGATTCTATTTTGCGCTGTATAATGCTCTTGCTTTCACTGATGCTTTTCTCCTGTAGTGATACTCCCACAAAAACACACTTAAAATATAATGAGTTAAGTAAAGCAGAAGCTCATGTGCTCTTGGAGAAAGGGACTGAGAGGCCTTTTTCAGGTGAGTATAATAAACACTATGACAAAGGCGTTTATACTTGTCGTCAATGCGATTCAATTCTATTTAAATCTGAAAGTAAATTCGATTCGGGTTCGGGCTGGCCGAGTTTTGATGATTTTGTGAAAGGAGCTGTAGTCATTCAATCGGATTTTACGCGTGAAGAAATTATTTGTGCGACTTGTGAGGGGCATTTAGGTCACGTTTTCAAAGGGGAGGAGTTTACTCCCAAAGATACACGCCATTGTGTGAACTCACTCGCCATAAAATTTATTTCCAAACAAGGTCTTAGCAAAGCTATTTTCGCCTCCGGTTGTTTCTGGGGGACGGATTATTGGATGAGGAGTATTCCTGGAGTTATCAGTACACGAAGCGGTTATATTGGTGGTCAAGTTAGTGATCCTAGTTATGAAGACGTATGTACAGGCAGTACGGGTCATTATGAAGCCGTTGAAGTGACTTATGATAATCGAATCGTCAATTACGAAAGTATTGCTAAAATGTATTTTAATACTCACAACCCTGAACAAGCTAATGGTCAGGGGAACGATATTGGCTCACAGTATTTACCCGCGGTATTCTATGGGAATGATGAAGAGAAGCGTACGATTGAAAAATTGATTGCACAATTGAAATCTAAAGGCTATAGACCCGCAACAGACTTAATCTCGGCAAGTGAGTTTTGGCCTGCAGAAGATTATCATCAAGACTATTACTTGAAAAAGGGCGAAAAACCTTACTGTCACTTTTATAAACCTTTGTTTGATGAAAAAGACTAATAGATGAATCTAAAAAACCTTATTTTTGTACTCATGTATTTAGGTAGCTTTCATTTATGGAAAGTGTTAGCTGAGTCATATGTCATTTATTCTGGTCTCGTTATTTTTGTCGTTTGGTGTGGACTCATCCGCTTTTTCAGGAAGGATTTTATTAATTCTTATGAGCGCTTCTTTTATTATTTAATCGGATTCGATTTACTCATAGAATCCTTCCTGCAGCCCTTAGCGGGCTACGGTTTTTATTTATGTGCCTTGGCATTTGCTATGGTGATTTTTTTGTATCATCATTTCTCGAAAAACACAAAATGTAAAAAGTGCCTTTTGACGGGCAAGGATTTAAGTGAGTAAAGCATACTCGTCAAAAGTTATAAAAAGCTTATTAATTTAGGCTTTGATAAATGGGTTTTGTTTTTTCTCTTCTCCAATAATTGTATTGGGGCCATGGCCAGGGATAACTTGGGTATCAATATCCAGTGTATAGAGTTTCTCTTTAATTGATTTTGCGATCACTCTTGAATCACCAGTAGGCAAATCCGTACGACCAACTCCACGCTTAAAGAGTGTGTCGCCACTAAAGAGCAATTGCTCATCACCATTCTCGATTTTAAAGCAAGTGCTGCCAGCGGAATGTCCAGGTGTGTGGATGGCCTCTAGTTTGAATTCACCAAAATGGAAGCTTTGTGAGTCTTCGATAAAATGATCAATATTGGCATGAGGGCATTTTGGTAAGCCTAGCATTTCAGCTTGTAAATCAGCTATATCCCAGAGTTGTTTATCATCTTTGTGTAAGTAAACCTCTGACTTAGTGCTTTGACTAACTTCATGAGTTGCCCCAAAATGATCGAGGTGGGCATGGGTATGAATGACGGCCTTAATACTCAGTCCGCGGTCGTTGATCTTTTTTAAAATTACCTCAGCTTCAGATCCTGGATCAATAAGTATCGCTTCTTTAGTTTCAGAGCAATAAATTATACTACAGTTACATTGATAGAGTCCTACGGGGAAAGTAATGATTTTTGCTTTCATATTAATACCTAGTGATTGTTAAAGTAGCTTCTTTATTTGTTTCGAGTTCTAGCATTGCTTCTGCTCCCACGGGAAGGTTTAAGCGTGGCAAGCAGTGTCCGAAGGGGAGGTTGTCTATTATGGGGAAAGAAAAATCTTTTGCGAAGTCCGCAAAAACTTCATGAAGTTCATGTTCTTGGCCACAGTTATTAAAATCCCCCATGACTATAGCGGATACTGAGTCAATTAATTGCGATTGTTTTAATTGGTGGAGCATGCGATCAATTTTATAAGGAGCCTCATTAATATCTTCTAAAATAAGAATAGAATTTTCAAAGTCAGGTAAATGTTGACTTCCTATTAGTGAAGTTAAGACCGAGAGCGTTACGGGAATGAGTTTACCTGAGACTTTAAAGCTTTCTTGAGTAGAGAAAGCAGGGGACCAAGTATGAGAGAATAATTCTCCTCTAAGGCATTGGTCAAAACTTTTTAAGGTGAGTTTGGTATCGGGTGAACGTGTAAATTCAGCTGCGGCCATAATCCCAGAAATAGTTCTCTTGAGGCCATGCTTTAAAAAGGCTAAATGAAGAGCAGTGATATCACTATGACCAATAAGTATATTTTGCGAAGATCGCAAAGAATCCCAATCAATCATATCAAGTAAGCGTGCACAGCCATATCCGCCTCTGAGACAGATTAAGGGGTCGTTCCCAAGCCACGCATCCGTAAGTGATTCGGCTCTCTGCTTATCTGGTGCGGCTAAATAGGAGAGAGGAGAATAATAAAAATAATCTTTTTTTAAGTGATAATCGAAAGCTTCCATTGCAGGGCTCGCGGCTGCTAGCTTATCATCACTCGCTTTTCCTGCGGGTGCAATGAGTTGGAATTCGGATTTCATTTTTTATACGCGTAAAGTTTTATGAGCTCTAGCGAAATAACTTCAAGGCAGCGCGCGTTACTTGCTTCGAGAATAATGGGTGGCGCTTTCTCTGTTTCCTCAGCTTGGAGCCAGCGGAGTGCACAGACACACCACTTATCTCCAGGACTTAAACCCGGAAAATTGTATTCAGGAACGGCAGTAGATAAGTCATTGCCAGCATTTTTTGAATATTCTAAAAATTCTTGGGTGATATAACAACAGACCGTATGTGAGCCCATATCCATAGGGCCGGTATAACAATAGCCATCACGATAAAAGCCGGTGTGATTACTTGTGCAACAGGCTTCGAGGGCGGTTCCTAGTACATTTAATTGATTGCTCATAGATTTCCTTGATTGATTTATTAAAACTACGTAAAACTATGAGAAAGTCAACGAGGGAGGAAGATTGAAAAAGCGAAGCTTCGATTTACTTTGTAGAAAAATCTATTTAAGGGCTGAAAAATGAATATTTCCCAAGATAAGTTTCCCAGAAAATCAAATATTGTTATGGTGGGAATGCCCGGTGCTGGAAAAAGTACTATTGGTGTATTGTTGGCAAAAGAGACCAGTTTTGATTTTCTTGATGTCGACGTCTATATCCAAGGACAAGAGCATCGACGTCTTCAGGAAATTATTGACCTTGAGGGAATAGAAGTTTTTAAAGGCTTAGAAGAAAAATACCTTTGCCAGATAGATTCAGATGGCGTCATTGTCTCCACAGGTGGAAGTGCGATTTATTCATCAAAGGGAATTCAGTCACTTTCTCAAAAAGGTTTAATTATCTTTCTCAAGATTAATATGCAAACACTTGAAGATCGTTTAGGTGATTTTAGTACGCGTGGCGTGGTAATTGCACCTGGTCAAACTTTTGAGGAGCTCTTTGCTGAGCGTAATTCACTTTATAGTGCGGCCGCGGATTTAGTAATCGAATGTGATGGCAAAACCCAAGATCAATTAGTGGATGATATTGTGGCGAAAGTCTTTATCGGCAAGTAAAAAATGATGCTTAATTTTTCAATCGAGCTTTAGTAACGGTTTTTTGGTTTAGAGCAAAGGAAGAACTAATAACTTCTTGCTTTTCTACTATTGAGCCACACCAGCTTGGCTCAATTTTTTTCATCATTATGGCATGATCAAATTCGATATCTTTTTCATCAAAATTATCTTCAAAAAATTGCGAAGTAAATTCTTTTATATGTAGGGCCTGGCAGGTCCATTGTCCCTCAGCAAGTGATTGAAAAAATCTGTCAGTATTCTGATTGCTCGAATGTTGATGAATGAGTGACTCTTGAAAAAAGTTACCCGCTTCACGCGCGGAAGTAAAAAAGGATTCTTTTGAAAAGTGCGGTTCCATGCCTGCTTGTAAGTAGATCTCGTGTTTTTGGGCATTTACTTTGAATTGATAGGAGGTGAAATGTTCGTCAGCTTCAAATTGGGTATAAAGGCATTTTATAGGGTAAGTTTTCTTCGATAAAAAAGCCGCCACTCTTGATGAATTATGAAGTGCTAAGATAGCTAAGCCATTTTTTGTTTCATCACTTTCATCCCATTCAATAGCGATGCTATGTAAGATGACTTCATAGGGGTAACCCATAAGGTAAGCAGTAATGTCATATTTCTGACAGTTATAATTTTTTATGGTGACGCCACCAAAGGCACGGCCATTGTGAATCCTGGCGCGAGTTCCGTGTGGTAGTAGGTGTTCAAGAGCATCTGGCTTAATGCGATAATTACAGAGGATTAGCCTGTCTGCCTGTTTGGTGTGTTTCCAAAGAGGCATAAGAAAACCTTATTTAGCACCAAGGATGAAAATGATGATGATAATAACAAAGGCTAAAACAATCCCACCAATTAAGAGATAGCGGTTGAAGTTACTTACTTCAGAGCGAGCATGTTTAGCATTCTCAATAGCTTGATTAAGACTCATTTTTTTCTTGGAGGCATTTTTCTTAGAAGTGTACTCATCTAGAACTTTCGTAGGGTCAAAACTCAAGTTGATAACCTGAGTATGAGATGATTTTCCATCGTCGTCGTCAGTATTAAAAGTGGGTTCAGATACTTCCTCTATTTCAATGTCGGGATCTTCAGTCATCTCTTGAAAGGAAAGGCTTAAGCCTTCTTTTCTTGTGCCATCAACAAATTCGTTGACAGAATTTTCGATAACTTCTAAATCCTTAAGTTTGCCATTGGCATACGCTTCTAAGAAATTATGGGAGTCGTTAATAAATATTTTAAAATGACAGCGAGAGCACTCATAATCAGTTTTCTTAAGCTGTATTTTAACTACTGTATCGCAACGAGGACAAGATAAATTGAATAGATGTTTAGACATAGTCTTACTATTTTGTAATTAATATATAATTAAGATTAAGCATTTTGTAGTGGGATTCAATATGAAAAGTGATCAACTTCGATAGTTTTTTCTCAAAAAAAATTTATACCGTAGGAAAATAGGCTATTGTTGTTGAAAAAAAAGAGGGATTTAATTTAGGTGTATACAAGTACAAAAGACTTAGTGGAAGCTCTAGAAACTCAAGGACGATTAATTCGAATAAAAGAAGAGGTTGACCCGTATCTTGAAATGGCATATATCCAGAGACGCGTTTATGCCCAAAAGGCGGGGGCGGTACTTTTCGAAAATGTGAAGGGATCTAAATTCCCATGTGTATCGAATTTATTCGGTAGTATAGAGCAGACCGAAGCGATTTTTCAGGGGCGATGTGAAACAGTAAAAGAACTATTGTCTTATAAAGCTGATAAAGAAAAAGCTCAAGGGCTAATGAAAAAGCCCTGGAAAATCATCCCTTTATTAAAAGAAGCTCTGTATACTCTACCAAAAAAAATCAAGAATGCTCCAGTAATGGAGTGTGAAGCCAAGCTTAGCGAACTGCCTCAGATTGTGTGCTGGGAAAAAGATGGTGGAGCCTTTGTTACTCTTCCACAAGTTTATAGTGAAGGAGTCCATAAGCCAGGACCAATGAATTCTAATCTGGGCATGTACCGTATTCAACTATCAGGTGAGTCTTATGAAAAAGATAGTGAGATTGGTCTTCATTACCAAATACATCGTGGAATTGGGGTTCATCATGAGGCCCATCGAAAAGTAAAAAAACCTTTTCGTGTAGCTATTTTTGTGGGGGGGCCACCCTCAATGACTTTTTCTGCAGTGATGCCTTTGCCAGAAGGTTTGCCAGAAGTTGTTTTTTCAGGTCTTTTACAGGGGAGGCGATGGCGCTATTCCAAGTATAAAGAATGGACAGTAGCCGCCGAAGCTGATTTTTGTATTTTAGGTACAGTAGATGAAAATGACCTAAAAGCAGAAGGCCCTTTTGGCGACCACTTGGGCTATTATAGCTTAGTACATGAATTGCCCTATATGAAAGTTGAAAAAGTTTTTCACCGTAAAGATGCAATATGGCCCTTTACCGTTGTTGGGCGACCCCCTCAAGAAGACACCTCTTTCGGAGATGTGATTCATCAATTAACAGGTGATGTCCTTCCTTCTGAATTACCTGGATTAAGAGAACTCAACGCAGTAGATGAAGCAGGAGTCCACCCTTTGTTATTAGCTACGGCAGAAGATCGTTATTTGCCTTATTGTGATGATGGCGAACCTTATGAATTACATACAATTGCCCATGCAATACTCGGAAAAGGCCAATTGTCTTTGGCCAAGTACCTTTTTCTTTTGGGAGATGGTGACGAAAAGGCGCCTCATGTACATGATTACGAAAAATTCTTCAAGTACGCACTTGAGCGCTTAGATTTTTCCCGTGACCTGCATTTTCACACTTGCACGACCATGGATACGCTCGATTATTCAGGAACAGAACTCAACAAGGGGTCGAAACTCGTACTCATTGCTTGCGGAAAGCGCAAAAGAGCTTTAGCTAAAAAAATACCAGAGCTTTTTAAAAGCCCTTTTGATGGGCAAGCTCACATGGTTATGGATGGAGTGGTTTCATTAGATATAGGTAATTGGGAGAGTCGTGAGAAGGCGCGTGAGGAAGGCGAAGTCTTATCAAATGAATTGAAAGTAGGTGAGGGCATTGCACTCATTATTCTTACTGAAGAGGCTGAGTTCTGTGCTCAATCAATTGAAAATTTCTTGTGGTTAACTTTTACTCGTTCAGATCCTGCGGCAGATATATATGGACTTAGATCCAGATATCTCGATAAGCATTGGAGCTGTGATGCCCCCATGATTATAGATGCACGTGTAAAAAAACATCATGCCCCAGTCTTGGAAGAAGATCCTTCGATTGCTAAAAGAGCGGATGAAATTCTTGCTAAGTACTTAAGATAAAAAGGCTTATTTTTCGAATGCTAAAAAACTCGCCATGTATGCATGACGATAAGTATAGATTTATCTTAAAAAACGGTAAAAACTAATAGGTTTTTGTATAGAGCGGTTTATTTTAGTAAAATTTTATAAAATATACGAGAGTTTGTAGCATGATTGATATCAAAAAATTCAGAGAAAATGCTGATTTCTTTAAGAAAAAATGGGCAGATCGCGGCCTAGAAGTTGATGTAAACGAAATTTTAGCCTGGGATACTGACTGGCGTAAAAGTATGGTGGCAGTGGAAGACTTGAAATCAAAGAGAAAACTTGAGTCAAAGCAAATTGGTATCATGAAAAAGAATGGCGAGGATGCAGCTCCAGCTATGGAAGCCGTTCGTCTTATTGGTGATCAAATAAAAGAACTGGATGCAAAAGCAGCTGAATTATCTAATAAAGTTAATTCTAAACTTCTTTCTTTGCCCAATCCACCATCAGAATTTACTCCTGTTGGCTTTACTGAGGACGACAATCCTGAAGTTCGCCGTTGGGGTACTAAACCTGAATTCGATTTTGAACCCCAAGCACACTGGGATTTAGGTCAACAGTTAGATATTTTAGACTTGCCTCGCGCAGCTAAGATGTCTGGATCGGGATTTTATCTATGGAAGGGTGCAGGCGCACGCTTGGAAAGAGCTTTGATTAACTTTTTCTTGGATCAAAATACCGAGAATGGTTATAAAGAAGCTTGGGTTCCTTTTATGGTCAATCCAAAAGCTATGACTGGTACAGGTCAATTGCCAAAATTTGCGGAAGAGATTTATCACGCTACAGAAGATGATCTTTATTTAGTTCCCACTGCAGAAGTACCGCTAACTAATATCCATGCCGATGAAATATTGGATGCTAAGGATTTGCCTATTGCGTATACAGCTTATACACCATGTTTCCGTCGTGAAGCAGGAGCTGCAGGCAAAGATTCAAGAGGTATTTTACGCGTTCACCAATTCTCTAAAGTTGAAATGGTGAAAATAGTTGAGCCTTCAACATCTTATACTGAGTTAGAAATGCTATTAGCTGATGCTGAGCACCTCTTACAGCAATTAGGACTTCATTATCGCGTCATTGAATTATGCTCAGGTGACTTAGGCTTCTCAGCCGCGCGTTGTTACGATATAGAAGTGTGGGCTCCTGGTACAGATCGTTACCTCGAAGTTTCTTCATGTTCTAACTTCGAAGACTTTCAATCACGTCGTTGTAAGATTCGTTATAAAGAAGATATGGAGAAAAAAGCTGAACTCGTTCATACAATTAATGGTTCTGGTTTAGCATTGCCTCGTTGTATTGTGGCACTTATGGAAACTTATCAGCGTGCTGATGGCTCTATCGAGGTTCCAGATCTTCTTGTTCCTTATATGGGTGGTTTAACTGAGATAACTGCAGAGGGCTAGGCAAAGTGAACAAACATTCTGCAAATGATCCTTATAAAACAAGGGAAAGTTTGATTGAAAGAATTCAGAATGAAAATACGACGGCGAGCACTTGGGAAGATTTTTCCGATGCGTACCGACGTTTTATCTACATTGCTCTTCGCAATAATGGTTTGAATCACCATGATTGCGAAGAAGTTGTTCAGCGTGTTATGATCAAAGTATGGGAAAAAATTGCCCGCTTTAAATACAATCCAGGAAGAGGGAAATTTAGGTATTGGTTGTATCGCGTTTCTAGAAACGAAATGATTGACTTTGTCCGTGCTCAGCAGGCTTATGAAAAGAGAAATGCCGCTTTATTAGAACTTAGTCCAGAGATTGAAGAATCAGATCTTCGTAAAGCAGTGGATAACGAATGGCGCAACTATATCGCGAATATGGCTCTAGAGCGTATAAAAGGTGAGTTTAAATCACATACAATAGAAAGTTTTTTGATGCACAGTAAAGGCATTGCTCCAGAGGAAATTGCTCAGCAACTTGGGATGACGGTTAATAGTGTTTATTTATCTAAGCGCCGAATTCTCGAACGTTTAAAAGAAGAAGTACGTCGTTTAGAGCATGAGCTGGGTTAAGCCTTTTCTGAAAAATTAATAAAAATAATCTATTTAAGTCAGTAAAAGCCTTATTTAAGATAGAAAATTTACTAAATCTTAGTAAAATAATAAACCTAACATTATAAACAACAAGGAAGACCTTATGAACGTTGACCAACACCTTAAAGTAGCTCAGTGGCACATGGAACAAGCAAGATTACACGCAACACAAGATCATGCATGTGGTTGCCCAATTTCTGACGAGTACAGCAGAATTATTGACATCATCGAAGATGGTCTCGAGATTGCTGAAGAAGTTACTTGCGACCTTAAGTAAGTTTAAACTTATTTGGTTCTAAAAAGCTCGGTTTATACCGGGCTTTTTTATTGCTTATATGATTTTGAAATGAGCAAAAAACTGTTGCGCATCAGGTGTGAGTATAATATCGGCAGCCTTTATTTTGCCTTGGGGATTCATTTGAGATGTGTTGCTCACTAAAGAGCTTTCAGTTTTGTTAATAATAGATAAGCGGCTAATAGAAGATCCCTGGCAGGCACGATTGAGTTCGAGCGCAATTCTACCCATTGTGATACGTGGATTTAGTTCACAGATGGGACGGAAGTAAAGAGTCTCAAATTCTTTCCAAATGAATCCATCGAGTGCAAATGGCCCAGAGAAATCCATTTCAATCATTTCTTTAGCCCAGAGTTGAGCCACTTTATCAAAACCTTCTTTGATGCAGTTACCTCCATTGGCAAATACGAATTTCTTCAGTTCTTTTGACCAGTGCTGATGAAAGGGCCCGCATATATTTGCGGTATTCGCAAAGGCTTGGGTTTCAATTTGTGTGAGGCCGTAGAATTTAAGTTTTCCATTAGCTAAAAGCTCGTATTGAGCGGAGAAATCAGCCAGTCTTTCTCGATGAGCTTCAGCTAAAATCCCCCCTTGACGTTTTATATTGCCGTTGATCCAATTGAGATCATCATTTTGAAGGTTTTTTAGTGAGACCCTACGGCAGCCTCTTCCTGTTGTGGCTAAGGGAGCTTTCAATAAAATGTCTGAAGAAAGATTGGATTCGAGAAGCGATTCAATGGTTTTAAAAAAGCTTGCAGGCTTTAAATCAAAGAAATCGTTCTCTGATATGAGCTGCCTATATATTTCTGCCTGGAATTTTTTTGAGTATAAGTTTTTCCAAGGCTCTTGCCAAAGCGTTTGTTTGAAGCTAGTGGATTGAAGTTTTGTGATCGCAGTAGTCTTTTTTTCTGCCACAGGACTTTTTCCCCAAGCTTTAATGAAGCCAGGCTTATGCTTTTTAAGCAGTTGAGGTATTTGCTGGAAGTCAAAATTCTCGGGTAAAGGGAATTTTAACTTATAAAAACGTTCAAGAGTACTGAGTGATATTTTTTTGTTGCTAAGTAAAATATCATCTTTTTTACATAGAGATATAAGCAAGGGGCAAAGATCGTCTTCCGCTATGGTATTGTTTTTTCGAGGAGATATTTTATGAGACTCAAGCTCAGCTCCAGGGTTGAATGTCCATATATTAGGACTTCTTCCTTTGCTGCTATTATGAAGCTTAAATTGTAGGATAGTCGCTTCGTCCATTTGGGCGCTAAGGCGGCCGCTCATATCAAAGTATTTATTTGATTTAGCTCGACTCGGATCAAGAGCCGTAGGTAAATGTCGAAGGTAATAGTCCCAGAAACTGCTGTCCTTATTCCATTTATTCATCCAGTCGACACCAAATTGGACATGACGGATTTCATCTTCATAAACAAGCTTCAGGATATCGGCAGTTTTTTTGTCTCCTGCTTGAGTAAATAATGTCTTGTAGTAGCAGGTGAAATCTAAGTTAGCTTGCTCAAGCGTAAGGCTCATTCCCGCAAGGTAGGCTTGAGGTGTTTCAACTTTGGAAAGACAATCCCAAAAGAAACTACTTAGTGGGAGGTCACCTGCTTGACAAGATAATTCTTTGAGCCGATTGAGATATAATCGGCAATGCTTTTGTTCGTCAATAAGAGTTTGGACTAAGCCACGTTGGAATTCTTCGGGTACTGAATTTGAGAATTTAATGAGCGCATGCGCCATGAGTTCAATAGCGACTAATTCATGATTCATAAACATGAGCAAGAGCAGGCCGCGGTCACGGTCAGAATTTAGTTCGCCCAATTGCAGTTTTTTACTGTCTTTTTTACCAAATGAATAAGCATCGGAACGCTCAGGTGCACTTTTTAAAGATAAATTCTCCTTGAGCGGAGAATAATCAATTTTACCTGGATGTCGTAGTTTATCTTCGATATGAGGTGATTCGAGAATGTTCTGAGCAAAATGATATAAATTCATGATTTTTGGTATCGTAAAAAATTAGTCAAAAGAGTAAACGCCTTCATATTATATTAATTGTAAAAATTGTGAAGTGGATATGTCAGAAAAAATTTCAATTGAGGGCGACACAGCTCTGTTAGAAAAGCGCAAAGTAAAACGACCGAGCTTATTTAAAGTGATTTTACACAATGATGATTATACTCCCATGGATTTTGTCGTCATGCTCATTAAAGGTGTTTTTCATAAAACAGATGATGAGGCCGTACAAATTATGTTAACTGTACATGTGAAAGGTAAAGCTATTTGTGGTGTTTACCCCAAGGATGTTGCAGAGAACAAAGTGGACAAAGCTATGAACATGTCAAAAAAAGAAGGTCACCCCTTGCTTTGTACTATGCAAAAGGAATAAAAATTCGTTTTTCGGATTTTTGGAAGATATTTTAGCTTAAGAAAAACTAGAGAGAAAAATGTATAGTAAAGAATTTCAAATCACATTTATGTTGGCCTTTAAAACAGCTCAACAGTACCATCACGAATTTGTGTTGCCAGAACACATCCTTTTTGCTCTGATTCACGACCCTGAATCGCGTAATGTTTTAGAAGTTTGCGGTGCCGATATCAATCGTTTAAGAGCGGATCTATTAGAGTACTTTGAGAACGAATTACCTGACCTTCCCGATGAAGAAGATTACCTGCCAGATGAATCACTTGCACTTCAGCGAGTGATCAAACGCGCGTCGGATCATGCCATCAGTTCTGAGATTGATAAGATTAGTGGAGTTCACATTCTAGTCGCACTCTTCAGTGAAGAGGATTCTCATGCGGTTTTCTTTCTTCAAAATCAAGATATTGATCGCTATGATATAGTGAGCTACCTCTCTCATGGAGCCGAAGCTGAAGAAGAAGGCGACTTGATGTATGATGACGATGACGAGGAAGATGATTTTGAGGATATCTTTGGTGAATCGGAATCGTCAAAAGGCAGTATGCTCGATCGTTATACAGTGAATTTAACTGAAAGAGCTAAAAATGGCGAATTAGATAATATTATTGGTCGTAAAAGTGAACTTAAGCGCGTGGTTCAAACTCTTTGTCGACGCCGTAAGAATAATCCGATTTTAGTGGGTGAGCCTGGTGTAGGTAAAACTGCGGTTGTAGAAGGCTTAGCTTTGTTAATTGCTTTGGGAAAAGTACCTGAACGTTTGCTCAATGCGCAAATTTTTGCTTTAGATTTAGGATCTCTTGTAGCGGGAACTAAATTTCGTGGTGATTTTGAAGAGCGTTTAAAAAACTTAGTCAGTGATTTAAAAGCTCGACCTGGAGCCATATTATTTATTGATGAACTTCATACTATTGTAGGTGCAGGTTCTACTAGTGGAGGCACAATGGATGCTTCAAATCTTTTGAAGCCTGCTTTATCAAGTGGTGAAATTCGCTGTGTGGGTGCAACTACTTATGGTGAATATAAAAATCATATTTTAAAAGATCGTGCTTTAGCAAGACGTTTCCAGAAAATAGATGTGAAGGAACCTAGTGTAAAGGAAACCGTGTCTATTCTCAAGGGCATCAAGTCTTATTATGAAAAGCATCACGAAGTTCAATACCCTTTAAGTGCTTTGCAGTCGGCTGCAGAGTTAGCTAACCGTTTCATTAATGATCGTTTCTTACCCGATAAAGCGATAGACGTCTTAGATGAAGCAGGCGCCTCACTAGCGTTACTTCCCCCTTCACAAAAGCGCAAGACTGTGAATAAAGCGGTTATTGAAGAAGTGATTGCGGCCATGGCAATGATTCCATCCGCGAAAATTAATTCTAATGATAAGCATAAATTACTGACCTTAGCAGATGATCTTAAAAAAGTAGTTTATGGTCAGGAAAAAGCAGTTGAAGCCGTAGTGAAAGCCGTTAAAACAGCTCGTTCTGGTTTAGGAGATGAAGAAAAACCCTATGGTTCATTCTTGTTTACCGGACCTACTGGTGTTGGTAAAACTGAATTGGCAAAACAATTATCTAATTTACTGGGTGTGAAATTTTTACGCTTTGATATGAGTGAATACAGCGAGAAACACAGTATATCCAGACTTATTGGTTCTCCTCCAGGTTATGTCGGTTTTGAGCAGGGTGGATTACTCACTGAAGCGGTTACGAAAAATCCTTATAGTGTGGTTCTCTTAGATGAAATAGAGAAAGCACATCAAGAGATTTATAATATCTTACTTCAAGTAATGGATCACGGTAAATTGACTGATAATAATGGTCACGAAGCAGATTTTCGTAATGTGATTATTATCATGACTTCAAATATTGGTGCTCGAGAAGCATCCGCTAAAATGATAGGTTTTGAAAATATTGAAAACCTCAATGCGAGTGATACGGCAGTTGAAAAATACTTTTCACCAGAATTTCGCAATAGACTTGATGGCATAGTGAGGTTCAATCCACTAACGCAAGAACTCATGCTCAAGGTAGTCGATAAGTTCCTTTCAGATTTGGAGCTCAAGCTACGAGCGAAAAAAATGCGTCTCAAAGTGAGTAGTCGTGCAAGAAAATGGTTAGCTCATAAGGGTTTTGATCCTGTTATGGGTGCCCGACCTTTGACCCGACTCATTGATAATAAAATAAAGCATCAATTAACTGACCTTATTTTAGAAGAGAAGCTGTCGGAAGGGCATGAAGTCTTTGTGGACTATGTAGAAAATAAAATGACTCTCAAGGTTAGTGCTTTAGCTTAATTGAAATGTCTTTAAATCGAGATTTTCTAAAGTTAGCCATCCCTAATGTACTCAGTAATCTTGCGGTTCCTGCCTTAAGTATTACTGATACAGCACTGATGGGGCATATGCCCGATCCTGTAATGTTAGGCGCGGTAGCCATCTCGGCGCAGGTGTTTACTTGTTTATATTGGAGTTTTGGTTTTTTACGAATGGGGACCACGGGCTTGACGGCTCAGGCTCATGGTAAGAAAAGTGGTGAGGAACTGGTCTTTTTACGAGCACTATTGAGTGCGGTGATTTTATCATCACTTATCCTGCTCTTTCAGGTTCCTCTGGCGCGATTAGCTTTTTCAATTCTGGATTTGGATTCAGATTTACTGCATCATGCAAAAACGTATTTTGATATTAGGATTTTTGCGGCCCCGGCAACTTTAATGCTCTATGTGTTTCACGGCTGGTTTTTGGGGATGCAGAATTCTTGGTTCCCCTTATTGCTCGCTTATCTAGGGAACATTATCAATATATGTGTGAGTATATATTTAGTGCGCTATAAAAATATGGATGTGGCGGGAGTCGCTTGGGGAACTTTGATAGCTCAGTATATGACTTTATTATTGAGTATAATACTCGCTCGAAAATATTTTAAATCGTGGCCGAAAATTCAATGGGAGGAAGTTTTTCGTTGGCAGGAGCTCAAAGTTTTTTTAAGCTTGAATCGTGATCTTTTCATACGGACGGGATTTTTGCTTGCCGTGGTATCATCTTTTACTTTTATTAGCGAACGCTTTGGAAGTTTAACTCTAGGGGCCAATGCAATTTTATTGAGTTTAGCGACATGCTTAGCTTATATGGTAGACGGTTATGCCTTCGCCGCTGAAAGTCTTTGCGGGAAACTATTTGGGCAAAAAAATGTGGAGGGCTTAAAGAAGCTTCTTAGCTTATCTTTTAATTGGAGCATTATCAGTGGACTCACTTTTCTGCTGATTTTTTATTTATTTGATGAACAAATTTTAAGCGTGTTTACATCTCAAAAAGATGTAATTATGGAAGCGAAAAAATATTATCCATGGTTGTTATTAGCTTGTGTTCTAAATCCTATAGCCTTCATTATAGATGGGATATTTATAGGTTTAGCGAAGGCCGCAATTATGCGGCGCGTGATGATTGGCTGTGCTTTGTTTGTCTATTTGCCAAGTCTTTATATTTTTTGGTCTTTTGATAATCACGGTCTTTGGTTATCAATGAGCTTGTTCATGCTCATGAGAAGTCTCTACATGAGCTATGAACTGAAGAAGATGAAATTAACCTCGGAAGTAAATCGCTGAGTTCTTCTCGTTTTCCTTAGATTCGACAGAGAAAATTCTTACACGACCATTTGTTTGCTCTTGTACCCATGGATCAACATAATCAAATATATACTTGGCAGAGCCTTCCATTCCAATATTTGGTAAGACGCGCAAACGACAAAGTCCTTTTTTGTCCATGTCTACGAAAAAAGCCATTTCAGGGTCATCTTCGTTGATAAGCAGAGTGTGATCAAACTTATCTTCAAGCCAAGCTTTAATGTGTTTTAAACCACCAAAATCCATAACCCAGCATTTGTCATCTAGGGAATCTGATTCAAAAACAAAGTGGACGGAGCGATCGTAGCCATGTACGAGCTGACAGTCACCATCATCGCGCCATTGTCTATGAGCACAGGGGAGGTGGAAGAAGCTTTTAGTTGAACGATACATAATTAGTTCTTGTTGATCTGTGAAAAGAATTCAGCGCGTGTAGCTACGCTACGTTTAAATTGTCCACCAATCTTTGAGGTATAAGTTTTTGAGCTAGCATCTTGGACTCCACGTGATTTCACACAGTAATGAGTGGCGTTGATAACAACGGCAACATCTTGTGTGTCTAAGATATAACATAAGGTGTGGAAGATTTGATGAGTCAAACGTTCTTGAACCTGTGGACGGCGACTGAAGTAATCAACGATACGGTTGATCTTACTCAGGCCAATAACTTTTTTGTTTGGAATATAAGAGACGTGAGCAAAACCATCGATAACAACAAAATGATGTTCGCAATTCGACATGACTTTTATGTCTGAAACAGTGACCATTTCATCGTAGGCCATTTTATTCTCGATGGTAGTACACTTAGGGAAATTATTGGGATCAAGACCCCAGAAAACTTCGTTGACATACATTTTTGCGACTCGACTGGGGCTATCTATAAGGCTATCATCGCGTAGGTCGAGTCCGAGTGTTTCCATAATCTCACTAAAAAGAGATTCGATTTTTTGGATTTTCTGCTTAGAATCTAAATTGTTTTTTACAAGAGGAGTCGATTGACCCTTACTTGACAAGTAGGCTTCTACTTCATGGCCAAGGCTTGTATCTGTTTTGCTAGTATCCAACATACTAAATTCCTGATTTATTTTAATTATATTTAATATGTGTTCAAAATCAATGTTTTCAAAAAATAAGTCGAAAATTAACTTATTACTTTTTTGAACTCAATTTAAATATATTCTTAGCATTTTGACTGGTGAGTTCGCTTAAGTCTTCTGGGCTCATATTCAGTAAATCGGCAACTTTATCTCTAACGTGGACAACGTATGCGGGTTGATTGCGCTTGCCTCGCATGGGTACAGGTGCGAGATAAGGCGAGTCAGTTTCAATAAGTATGCGATCTTTGGGGACTTTGCTTAAACTTTTTCGAAGTGATTCGGCATTTTTAAAGGTAACGATTCCTGAATAGGATATATAGCCACCTGCATCAATGAATTCACTCACCCATTTTTCATCTCCAGTATAGCAATGAAGGATAAAGTCCTGTTTGTTCTGAAGGGTGTTTTTTAGGCAAGAAAGTGTTTCAGGAAAAGCTTCTCTACTATGAATAATAGCAGGCTTTGCAAGTTCTACTGACTTCTCTAGGAAGGTTTCAAAAATCTCTAGCTGTTTATTTTGTATCTCTTTATCTTTGTCGTAGTAGAAATCTAAACCAATTTCTCCGACCGCAACATTATTTGAGTCTTGGTAATATTTATCAAAGTCTGTGATATTGCCTTTGAAGTCTTTTACGTAAAGAGGATGAACTCCTGCAGAGAAATACATATTATCGAATTTTTGTGCAGTAGTCAGGGCTCGGTCGCATGACTCTGGATCACAGCCAATTAAGGTCATGTTGTTAACGCCAGCGGCGCGTGCAGCTAAATATATCTCTTCCGGGTTATCCTCCGGATCGAGGTGGAAGTGGGTGTCAAACATTATTCAATCCAGCTAGTTATTTGTGAGGCTCTAAGTTTAGGAATTTGAATGATGCGTGAATCTGTCGGGTTTTCAATATGTGTGGGTAGAGTTTCTGCATTATAAGCAACGGAACTTTCGGCGGCGGAGCCAATTGCAAATACGGCGAGGATTTGATGATTATGTGGGAGTTCAAATAGTCGCGTTAGTTCAGTCTTATCAAATTGAGTGATAAAGCACATGGATAACTTTTCAGTCATGGCCGCTAAGGACATATTTTGAAAGGCGGCACCAAGATCAGCAAAGTGAGAAGGGGAGTCGCCTTCGGGGCCAATACAGATTATATAAGCAGGAGCAGAGGCAGGATTTTCTTGATTCATAGAATCATCAATATTGCTAGCCAGAGAAATGAAATCACTAATAACAAGACTCTTTACTTTGTTGAGACAAACTAAGTAACGCAAGACTTGCCTATTGGCAATGGAATGAGCGAATCTAGCAGCTTCCATTATGGGTAAAACTTGCTCTCTCTCAGGTGATTGAGCAAGGAATTTTCTGGCACTGCGACGTCTATTTATGGCGTTGATTAATTCCATATTTATTTTTTCCAAGGATTCGAAATATATTCAGGCATTACAGATTGAAGGTGAACGCTATCGTAGGGGCACCAAAAATGTACTTTGAGTTTGTCTTCTTCTCCGTATTCAATGAAAAATTTCATTTCATTTGCTTGGATCTTTTCTAGAATAGTAGGAGGTCCACTAATGACAGCATCCACAAAGGGAAGTGGGGTGGATGAATGTACGCCTTGGCTCATCATGGAGAGTGCTTGACGACGCATGGGAAGGAGTTTGGAAGCGGTTTCTATATCAACAATGACTTTGACTTTGTCAAATTCAGTTCTAACTCCAGAAGGAATACTAAGTGAAACGGAACTCACAAAAGCTTTATTTCTCGAGCTATCGATTAAGAAAGGTTTAGTTGTTAAATAGTTAATGGATTCAAGACGCTTACTTGGACCGTTAATTAACTTAGTTTTTGGTTCAATATGAGGGGTGTTTATCAGGCGGTATTTATCGGAAAGGGCGTTATTAAAGAGTAAACGTACAGGGACTTCTTTTTCCTGCATTTCATCAACTTCTACAATGATAGTTTCACTCACAATATTTTCTATTTGAGTGATGCCCGGGATAGTTATGTCATCTCTAGTTAATAAGAGTTTTAAAGATCCCGAACGAACCCCCTCGGGGATAACTAGTCGTACCGAGATGTCTTTACTCTTCAGCGATTGGAGTATTTTTGCAGGGCCACGTAAAATGATGTTGGCAGTAGGGCGATTTGTTTTTGATATGATAATATTGCTATTAGGATTAATCAGCTCAATCGGGATGCCTGAAAAGGTTTGAACTTCACTGATTCTTTGATTGACAATAAACCAGATAAGCAAAGCGAAAAACATCGCAATGAGTTTGCGCTGAAAGTCCTTGGTGAAAAATTTTATAATCAAGTTAGACTTCATCTTGATTGTCCTCCGATTGACTAACAGCTTTTTTGAAGCGTTCTACATTGTCAGAGACACTGAAATTCTTATTTTCTTTAGAATTGAGCAGGAAGTTATTCAAATGTCGTAAAAGTCTTTGTTCATCGACGCCACGGGCAAGGCGCCCTCTGTATGAAATAGATATTCCACCTGTTTCTTCCGAAACAATAATGCAGATACAATCAGTTTCTTCTGTTACACCAACACCAGCACGATGCCTACTTCCCAAGCTTTTTATAATGCCGTCGTCTTGGGAGAGAGGGAAGAAGCAAGCGGAGGCATTGATTTTATCGCCAGAAATAATCACTCCACCATCGTGTAGAGGTGTGTTTGGATAGAAAATTGTACATAACAATTCACGACTTAATTCTGAGTTGATTTGAACACCAGACTCAGCTAAAAAACGCATGCCAATATTTCTTTCAATAGCAATGAGTGCACCGATTTTTCGTTCAGCTAAATAATGAGCGCTTTCATTCAGTATTTGAATGACTTCTTTGGTTTTTGCCTGGTTATTATTGCGGAGGCGCCCTTTGCCAAGTTCAGCAAATGCACGACGTATTTCAGGTTGAAAAATAACGATAGCTAAGAATGCGACTAATGTGGAGATCTGTGCCGTTATCCAGCCTAATACAGCAAGGTCTAGAACGGATGAGATTAACCATGAGATGAGGAAGATGAAGGCCGCGCCGGCTAAGATAGGAGCCGCACGAGTTCCTTTGATAAAAAGTAATACCGTGTAAATAACAACAGAAAGCAGGGCGATTTCAAAGCCCATCTTTATGCTAATTATCCACAAATTTATATCAAATAGAAAGTCCATTGTCCACTCAGTAAGCTAATCAAATATATTCTTTACCCATGTAAGAAAATTCAAGATTTGTCTTTAAAGTGAAGTTCTTGTCTAGGAAAGGATTAAAAATTATTAAAACTTAGCTCAAGTAAAGAAGAAAAGCTATTCATTTTATCTTTATGGAGCTTGAAAAACAGCTAAAAATTCAACATTTCCTTTGGGACCTGCCAAAGGGGAGTCGATTTGTTCTAAAAGCTCCCAATTGAGGGTGTCTTGACAGAATGTACAGACTTGGCTTAAAGCTTGTTGTCTTAGGGCTTCATCACGAACGACTCCGTCGCCCACTAAGTCTTTTCTTAACTCAAATTGAGGCTTTACTAAAATGAATGCTAAAGCTTTACTTTTAAGACGACTGGCGGCAGCGGAAAGTATTTTTGTGACAGAAATAAAAGAAACGTCACAGGTCATCAAATCTACGAGTTCGGGGATTTCTTTGTCAGTGATATTTTTTGCATTAAAGTTTTCACGGCAGACAACTCGTTCATCACTACGTATTTTATAATGAAGTTGGTTGGTTCCTGAGTCAATGGTGTACACTTTTTTGACGCCAAATTGGAGCATGAGATCAGTGAAACCACCGGTGGAAGCCCCGACATCCATAGCGACTTGATTACTGAGGTCTGGAGCAAATTTTCGGAGAGATTTTTTGAGTTTGAAAGCACCACGACTCACATAAGGAGAGGGGCGATCGACACTCATTTCGGAATCTATGGGATAAGTTTCGGTTGTTTTTCTAACGATGTGATCAGGGCGTGAACGTACTAAGCCTAGTAGGATCAACTTTTTTGCTTCTTCAGTTGATTCTACTAAACCTTGCTCAATCAGTAGTTGATCAGCCCGTTTTTTCTTGATCTTTGGCATTAGCCTTTAAGCTGACCACTACCATTAATGATGTACTTATAGGTAGTTAGCTCTTCTAAGCCCATAGGGCCACGAGCATGAAGTTTATCAGTACTTATACCTATTTCTGCGCCCATGCCGAATTCAGCGCCATCAGTGAAGCGAGTGGATGAATTTGAATAGACCGCAGCTGAATCGATTTCCATTTGAAAACGACGACATGATTCTTTGTTGGTACTCACAATAGATTCACTATGGCCAGAGCTGTATTCATTAATATAATCAATGGCTTCATCGAGAGAATCCACAACGGTAGCTGAAATTATATAGTCAAGGAATTCCTCTCCGCGGTCAGATTCTTGTAAAATCGTGGATTCTGGTGCATAACGACGGAATGGCTCATCTGCGCGAACTTCGCAATTCGCTTCGTGTAATGCTTTGTAAACTTTAGGAATGAACTCAGCGGCAATAGCAGAATGGACAATGACCGCTTCAGCAGAGTTACAGACGCTGGGTCTTTGGCATTTAGCATTGACGACGATTTTTTCAGCGAGTTCTAGGTCAGCGTCTTTATCGACATAAATATGGCAGACACCTTTATAATTCTTGATAACTGGAATTGTGCTCTCGCGCATCACGGCTTCAATGAGGCCTTCTCCGCCACGAGGAATAATTAAGTGGATATATTTATTGAGCTTGAGCATGATATTTACAGCTTCACGATCCGTCCAAGGGATGACTTGCATAAAGTGTTCCGGTAAACCGTTCTCGATCCCTGCGTCATAAAGAACTTTCGCAATGGCCTTGCTTGAGTTCAGAGCTTCACGGCCACCGCGCAAAATAGATGCATTACCCGATTTAAGGCATAAGCCTGCGGCATCTGCAGTTACATTTGGGCGGGCTTCGAAAATGATGCCAATGACACCAATCGGAACTTTGATCTTTTCAATAACTAAGCCATTAGGACGATGAAAAGTTGATTCGTTTCTTCCCACGGGATCAGTGAGTGAAGCGACGCCAATTAGGCCTTTGGCGATATCTTTTATTCGTTCAGGTGTGAGGGTGAGTCGATCGAGTAAAGATTCGCTCATGTCCGCATCGCGACCATTCTGCAAATCTATTTCATTAGCTTTTAAAATTTCTTCAGTTTGCTTTTCGAGTGCACCACCCATGGCTTCTAAAGCACGGTTTTTCACGCGGCAACTGAGTATGGAGAGAGCGAGTGACGCTTTTTTAGCACGTTTGCCCATGATCTCTAGTTCTGCTTGGTAATTCATTCTTAGGTCTCCTCTTTTAAAATCACTAAATTGTCTCGATGAATGGCTTCGGCATAATTTGCGCTGCCACCGAGTAGCTCATCAATGTCAGATGATTGATGACCCTTTATTATATTTAAATCTAAGTTGCTGTAATTACTTTGGCCACGAGCAATGATGTCGCCTTGTGGATTGAGAATGTCGACAATGTCACCTTTTTCAAAAGTCCCACAAACACTAATGAGCCCACCAGGCAAGAGGCTTTTTCCGCGATAGCAAAGTGCTTTCTCGGCACCTAGGTCAACGCCAAGACTTCCTTGTGTTTCCGGAAAGAAACCCAACCATCGTTTTAAGGATGACATTTTATCTAGGCTAGCGGGAAATAAAGTGCCTATATCATCACCATGAGCTAATCGATCGAGGGCAGAAAAATCTTGTCCATCAATAATCCATAAACTTTCACCCACTTGGTTTAGTATAGTCGCAGCATTGAGTTTGGTGTGCATACCTCCAGTAGAGAGTTGGTTGCCATCGGTATCTCCCGCGAGTGAACGAATATCATCATTCATGTCATTAACGATGGAAATTCTTTTGTCGGGTTGTCCTGATGAATCAAGTGTATGTAAGCCATTAATGGAAGTCATTAATACAGTGAGATCTGATTTTGACATGATGCCAACAAGTGCGGCAAGTTCATCATTTTCCCCAAAACGAATTTCTTTTACACTGAGTGAGTCGTTCTCATTAATAATAGGCATGACGCCCTTTCTGAGCATTGTATTTAAGCAATTGCTCAGATTTAAATGGCGGTGGCGGTCCCTTACGTCATCAGCTAGTAAAAGTAATTGAGCGCAATGGAAGCCGCGCTTAACGCATGCTTGTTCGTAATAGCTCATAAGTCGACTTTGGCCTGCAGCCGCGCAAACCTGTAGTTCTGGTAGATGTTTTGGTCTCTGTTCCATTCCCAGTAAACTCATTCCTGAGGCAATGGCCCCTGAGCTGACGAGGATGATTTCCTTCCCTTTTTGACGTAGTTTATATAAGGCTTCGACGAGTTCTTCGATTCGTTGAGCCGAAGGTACTCCCTGATCATCGACCAGTAGACGACTGCCTACTTTGACAACAATTCTTTGGGATGAGGTGAATACTTTTTTTCTAGGTGTCATATATCATCCTAAATTTAACTGGAACTTATCAAAGGGCGCAAATATAGTGGAGTTCTTAAAAAAAACGAGCTAAAGTGGGTGTAGATGGTATCAAGGAAAACAAAAAAAAATGAAGTTCTAGTCTGTGGATTAGGTAAAAGTGGTGTGGCCACGGCAAGGCTCGCACTGGCTAAAGGGCTTAAGGTGAGTTTGTGTGATAGTGCTTCAGGAGCTTTCGATCGTAAAGAAGTCAAAGACCTGCTTAAGGCTGGAGCACAAGCTCAATTTTTACCGATTTTAGCGGAACAAAGATTCGAAGTTTGTGTGATGAGCCCGGGTGTAAATCCCCTTAATGAAATTTTTAAAGAAGCGAAAAAATATTCAGAACTAATTATGGGAGACTTAGATTTTGCGGCACAATTTATGCCCAATACTAAGTTTTTAGCCATCACGGGCACCAATGGTAAAACGACTTGTGCCGAAATGTTGGAGTATAGCTTGCTCAATTTAGGGCTAAATGCCCGTGCCTGTGGCAATATAGGTATTCCCTTAGCAGAACTAGCCTTGTTGGATAATCAACCTGAATATGCACTCATAGAAATCAGTTCTTATCAAATTGATTTGCTTTATTCTTTGGAGTTTGAGGCTGCCGTTATTTTAAATATAAGTGAGGATCACATCGATCGTTACGGAGATTTTAAAACTTATTATCAATCCAAAATGAATATTGAAAAATTCAGTAAAATTTTAATTTTACAAGAAGGCTTAAAGTCTTCAAAACAGGCTCAATACTTTTCAAATCAAAATGAAATTGCGGACTTCGCAATCATTGGTGATGATCTCTCTATTAATAAAGAGCAATATAAACTTCCTCATTTATCGTTTTATGGCGCACATAATCGGGAAAACGCTCTTGCCGCACTTGCTTTAATGAGTAATCAAAAAATCAATATTCCTGCCGCTTTGCAAGCTTTAAGTACTTTTACTTGTTCAGAGCATCGTTTAGAAGAATGTGGTCAATATTCAGAAGTCCTTTATATCAATGATTCTAAATCGACTAATCCCGCATCTTTAGCTGTCGCACTCGAGAGTTTTGCCGCTAAAAATAAGAAAATTGTTTTAATAGCTGGAGGAAGGGATAAAAATATGGATTTATCAGTTGTTAATCCACTGATTTCTAAGTATGTTAGAAAAGTTTTTTCCTATGGTGAATGTAAGAATAAATTAAAAACCCTTTGGCAGGCGTTCAGCCCAGTGAAATCATGTAGTGATTTTGACACGGCAGTTCTAGAAGCGATTAAATGCTCTACGAGGGGTGATGTTGTCTTACTTTCACCAGGGTGTTCAAGTCTGGATCTCTTTAAATCCTATGAGGAAAGAGGGAGAAAGTTTAAAAGTTTAGTTCAAAAGGTTAATGAATGAATTTTAAAAAGTTTTTTATCACAGGCGGCTCCGTATTAGGTGCTGTTATTTTAAGCGGTTGTCAATCAAGTAGCTATGGCAATAATCAGAATCCCTATCTTCTCAGGCCCCATGAAGATCTTCCTCCAGTATCTGTCAATCCCAAAGAAGCGGCACCAGAAGTAGACACTAGTCTAGTTATCGAAGAGCCTGCAGATCAAGAGACGACTGGAATTAATATTGGTGAAGCAGAAGTAGATGAGGTTATCATAGATGAGGTTATCATAGAGGATGTCCTCATCGAAGAACCACTTGTTATTGAAGAGCCCATTGAGGACAGTCCTGTAGCTCAAGATCCTGCTGAAGAACGCTTTTACTCCGTACTAAGAGGCGATAGCGTATGGAAAATCGCCACTAAATACGGTATTTCTCAGCAAGCATTGGTTAAAGAAAATAACTTAGATATCAAGAAACCACTACTTATTGGTCAAAAGCTTAAGTTACCAGCCGGTGCTTTGGTAGAAGCTGACTCTATGCTCATTGATGAGGCAAGGAAAAAGCAAGTAAAAAAGTCCTCCAAAACAGGCTCAGGCAAGACCGCGAAAGGCGGAGTCTACACCGTAGTCAAAGGCGATAATCTTTGGTCCATCCCCAAAAAGTTTGGTGTTAAGCGTAGTGAATTCATGAGTGCGAATGGTTTTAACAAAGACTCAGTTATTTACATCGGTCAAAAAGTGACTGTTCCTGGAAAGTCAGGAAACTTAAATAAATCGACTTCAAGTTCTGCTAGCCCTAAGAAAGCTCCCAGTACTTATTCAAGTGATGCAGTGGCGACAGGTGATACCTATGCCGTTCAGAAAGGCGATAATTTGTGGACTATCCCGAAGAAACTTAAAGTGAAACGCGCTGATTTCATGTCAGTGAACAACTTTGATTCTTCTACAGTTTTACAGATTGGTCAAAAAGTAAAAATTCCTGGTAAAGGTAATAATACTGTAAGTGAAACTGCAGTAGCTGCGAATACGCAAAATGAAGGCTTATTTGATGCTCCAAAAACTGAAGAGCCGGGATTAAAGGGAATTGCTGCTGAGCCTACAGCCTTTGAAGCAACAAGTCCTAATACTGAATCGACACCAGCACTTATAGCTAGTGATGATCCTACCGCTCAATCTGCGCCTGCGATTGCGCCGGCAAATTTAAGTCATAATACTTATACCTTAGAAGTAAGTGATGGAGAAACTTTAGAGAGTATCTCATTAATTTATTCCACAACGCCAGCAGAGATCATAAAGTACAATTCTTCTGTAAAATCCAATGCGGATCTAAAGCCAGGAATGAAGATAACACTTCCATTCAAAGAATAATTTTTTATTAATCTTTATAAAAGGTAAGCTTCGGCTTACCTTTTTTTTATACCCAAATACTTAACAGGATATATAACATGAAAAAATTGCTACTACTTTCTTTGTTTGCGCTGTGCGCAAATGCAGCTGATTACGAAGTTCTAGATGAGAATATTAGAAACCCCAAACAGACTGACCTTAATGGCTTTAAAAATACTCCGATGCAACCTGCGCCAAATGAAAAATGGCATGTTCATGATCCCGATAGAACTCAGCCACCAGTAGCTGAAGCTAAATACGATGGTAAAGAACTTGCTATGCCATCCGATGGAACAATGCTTTTTGATGGTTCCAACCTAGATAATTTCAAAAATAAAAAATGGAAACTTGTTGATGGCGCGATGCAGGTGGCACGCAAGGGAGGCTCCCAGGTCAGTAAAGAAAAGTATGGAGATATTCACCTTCACGTAGAATGGATGGTTCCCCAAGGAATGAAGGGTTGGCACCAACAACAAGGAAATAGTGGTGTATTCCTCATGGGACGTTACGAGGTCCAGGTACTTAATTGCTGGGCGAATAGAACTTACCCCGATGGCATGACTGGAGCTATTTATGCACAACAACCACCAAAGTTTAATGTTTGCCGTAAACCCGGTGAATGGAATTCCTATGATATTTATTTTAAAGCGCCCGTCTTCGAAGGTAAAGAGCTTAAATCACCAGCTTATATTACGGTGATTTTTAATGGTGTCAAAATTCACGATAATTATGAGATTAAAGGTTCAACTCATTATCGCAAAATTGCTTCATATAGTGCTCATGGCGCAAAAGATCATTTTAAACTTCAAAATCACGGTAACCCTAATATGTTTCGCAATATTTGGGTTGCGCCTCTAAAAATGAAATTGGGTAAATAAAATACTTAAATTTCACAAGACTTAAGTCATAAATAAAAAAACCTTTGCGGATTCCGCAAAGGTTTTTTTGTCGGCTAATGAAAGAGCTTATTGCTTGAAAGGCTGAAAAGAGAAATCTTTGATTTCGATTTTTAGTTGACCTTCTAAGGATTGGATGCTGATTTTTTCTAAATCCTGAAGGCTGGCTACAGCGGGGAGATTAACCGCAATAGTTTGATACTGATCATTCGTATTTTTTAGGCTAAGATAAATTTCGTCACTCATTTCATTAAGACCAAATCTGCTATTGGGACTACGCTGAAAAGTCAAAACAGCTTTTGTTGCACTTGCAGATTTATAGTTCAGAATAAGTTGGCCATTGCTTAAACTGGAGTTTTTATCCAAGATGAAATTAATAGACTGATTTTGTGGTGCTGAAATCATTTTGTTTTGAGCGAAAATGGCTTTTTCTCCTGGAGCATAAAGTTTAGTTAAAGCTTTGTTGAGTTGACGGTGATCGAGGTAGCGCTGCATATTTTCGGGAGCTGAATTAATCAGTCCCAAGATAAGTGCAAGGGTATGTGCCGAGGTTTGAAACTCGATGACTTTTTTCTGTGTGGTATTGTAGCCTTCCCATGGACCGTGATCAGTAAGTAAGAGTGAAATAGTTTCCCAATTGCGCTTTAAGAGTTGTTCAACTTCACGAGGACGGTACATACTGGCAACACCCAGTGAGTAAAGCGATGCAGCATCAGTAATGCGGTCTTGATCTGAGAGGCAATTTGTAGGGAGACCGATATGTCCAGTATATTCTGTTTTATTACCGGTATATGATTCGGACAGAAAGCCAGGGAGTTGATTTTGCTCAGCAAAATCAAGGTGGGCATCAACGGCGGTTTGCATAAGTGAATTCCAAGCAGGAGTTTCTTGGTCTTTCATAAAGTTAGTTAAGCCAAAAAATTGAAACGCGGAGCCATCCCAAGTAGCGAGTGAATATAAATCTTTACCAGAGCTATGTGGATAAGGCTTGATTTTGAAGGCGGCATTTGCGAGTGCCGCAATATCTAAATTATAATTGAGTACAGTGAAAGTCCATGGCCCGCGAAATTCATTAATGAAAGAATTCATGTGGGCTTCTTTGAAAACGCCATTGACGTCCCAACCCGTATAAGTATCATTAGTCGCATCCCAGCCAAAGAGGAATGATTGAGTTTTTTTATCCAGCATGAAATCATAACCTGCTGCTTGATTATCGAGAAAAACTTGTAGCTCTTGACGCATTTTAATAGCTTCAGATCTTTCTTTAATACTAGGGTGGAGTAGGGCACCAATAGCTTTTGCTACTGAGGCCGTTAGATTGACATTGTCACCAAAAATAATATTCACTACACGCTGATCAAGAATTTCCATGATGCGGTACTTATCTTGTTCATACTTGGCTAAATTATCTTTAAAATGCTCAGTTCCGTACTTTTCCGAACGGCGAATATTTGCCCATGAGCCATCTGACGAAGCTTCGAGCCAGCTGGCAGCGACAAGATCATTCCAAATAGCTTCACCATCGAGACCATCTAGTGCTTTGATGAATTTGGCTTTGCCGGCTTTTTCACCCAAAGGACCGACGCGCTTACCTGAGCCATTGCCAAGGTCTAAGAAATTCACCAGAAGGCCTTTTGCGGAAAGCGCAGGATTTTTTTGATCAGCCAAAAGGCTCGCCGTTGTTTTTTGCAGGGCTATGAGTGCTTGCTCACGACTCAAATAATCCGAATCACAATAACCAGCACTAATTGATGCGCTAAGTTCCAACCATTCGCCAATAGCGGAGAGTTGAGTAAAACTTCTTAAAAAGAGGCCTCTCTCGGGATCTTGATTCCATCCTTCAAGGGGATAACCAGAATCTTTATCAATCATAGCATTTTCAGTTTTGATAAACTTGAGAGAGTTATCTAGCAGTGCGTGGGTATGATTGTGCTTCGATGATATTTTTGGGGCATGAGTACTTGTTCTAGTTTCGGTACGAGTGTGTACACAGGAACTAGCAAGCATTAGGCAAGAGCTAAGTAAAAGGATTTTTTTCATAAATGAGATTCTGTTTTTGAGTTAAAAGAAATTTATAATTGTGGCTTGAGATAAGATTTGACTAAATTTTTCGCTTCAGCTTCATAAAAGGCACAGCCCAAAACATAGCTTAAACTTACAGTAGAGTTTTCAGTGAAAGTGAGTTCATGCAGTAATCCGCTAGCGGGATCATGATGCCATTGTCGTTGTTTGCTAGGATTTTCAAATAAGGGGGCATCGATAATTTGTGCCTAAGATATTTATCTGGCGCTGATTTTGAAGCGAGGAAACCGACCATTGAAGTTGTGGGCTGTAAGGCATAAAGTGCATTAGAACCAGGTTCTAAGAGTACTTCTTGGGATTCACGTTGCTCTGCCTGACGAAGTAAATCTTCTTTCATATTATCTAAACACCACTCAAAATACGGCATCAGTCGGAGGCTTCTGTCTTGATTTTTTAAGTTCTTGATTTTTAGATTCATAAAGCATACCGCATCTTCTTTAACGGGGATATCTAGAGTCAATTCAAAAGTAAATTCATTAGAGGATTGTGTAGCAATAATCGTTCCATTTTCTTTTTTGATTTCGGCCTTATCAAACAGTTTAAACCAGCGCTCACCTTCTTGAATTAAAAATGATGAGGCTTGTGATTTGTGATCTATGTTTTGGTGACGACTCACAGTGATGTTAGAACGAACACCATGCGTTGAGGACAAAATCTGCCCATGTGAATTCAATGAGACCTGAAATTGTTGATTAGAAATGGATTGAGCTTTTTCTGAACGTCTCTTTTTGAAACAAGAGAAAAGAAAAAGAATAACTGTCAACAAAGTAATGAGTAGAATTATTTGAGGGATTGAGATAGAGGCGGCCACAAGTGGCTGAGCTTTATCTTGAATGCCCAAAGCAGTAGTCCAGGCATAATCCCAGTCTTGGCCAGAACGAGGGATATAATAGGGGATCAAGAGTGGAGCCCAAGTCATAAAGCGTTTTACGCCCTCAGGAATGACTGAACCCGCCTTTCCTGTTTTATCTATAAAACGACTAAAGCGTGTATCTAAGTCATCCATACCAATAAAACTGAGGTTCACTAAAGTGGCAACCCGAAGGCCCATGTGATCTAACCAAATGAGGATTCTAAAACCTTCATAGGCCATGATCCACATAAAGATTTCTAGGCTCCAGCTATGAAATTGATCCGAAGACATAGTGAGGTCGGCGCCGATACAAAACAAAGTGTGAACGGCTCCATCTTGATTATACCAAGTCGCTTCGGGCATCTGACGTAGGAAAGTGAAAATAATGGGTGACATCCACAGTCCCCAACGCAAAACTCTGATGGTGCCTTCTGCTAATTCAATGGCGCCTTCTCGTGAAGCTAAACGTTTAAGGTGAATGGAGTTCTTTTTAAAGATGGCAGTTAAGAGTGATTGATTTAGGGCAAAGAGCCACGCCGCAACACCCCAGCCAATAACACCATTGAGGGCCTGATTAAACAAGAGCTTGGAGCCACCTGTATAATCACCTAAACTAATATGACCCCATTTGGAAAGCAGGTTATCGAATTGATAGGCTTGCGGAGCTATACCAAAAGTATTGTACTTATTAAAACGCTCTAGGACCACAGGAATTTGTCCCGCATCGAGATAAAAAGCGATTGCGGCACCAATAAAACCACCTTGAATTGCGGCAATAAGTGATGATTTTATACTCTCGCCACCTTTCTTGTTGAGCTTGTTTATACCTGCAAAAGCCAAGGCTCCAGCGACTAATCCAAATAAAGCTCGGATACCAGTATGCTGTTCACTGATTTGCCAATGAATGGCTAAAGCTAGGGCGATACCCACAATTAAGCCACGCATGTAAAGTGATTTATCTTTATAGGAATCTCTGCTTCTCTGCAGGAAGCTATGGCTGCCATCAAAACTTTCTATGATAGTTTTGATTAAAGGATAGAGCAGCGACAGAGAAAGACTTAATACGAGGAGAGGGGCAAAATTATAGAAATCGATAAATAACTGCCAGTGACCAAAGATATGTAAGATTTGGATAAGCAACATTAATGACCCTGCGTACATGCGACCATTGCCACGTCCTGTTGCGGCGTGGTCATGAATAGTGTGAGCCGCGGGTCCTTGTCCTTTGATGGCATCGAGTAAGACACCCGTAATCATGAAAACAAATGCCCATAACATGCCTTGGGAAAAAGCGGTCGTAATCACAGCGAAGGCAGCTTGCACGAGTCGTGGGAAATTAAGTAGGAAATCTGCAGAACCCAAATCAGCGATAAAAGGAGAGAGGCCCAAGGAGAAGCATAGGTAAATAAGTTTTTTATGAGCATTACGATCATAGATCACATGTTTATTAGTGATATAGGAAAGTGCATTTATCGTAAATTCAACAATGAAGAATACTATGCCAAAGCGTAGTAGGGCGAGGGCAATGGGATTGTAGTAGGACCAGCTTTTTAGTTTATCGGGTAAATCGCTGGCTAAACTCAGTAAGAGATCGGCATTTTGTAAGCTTAATAAGAGCGAAAAAATGATGGGTAGAGAAATAATGACTGCAGAAGAAAAACTGGAAAGGGATTTCTTAAAAGTTTTAATCAGGTATAAATGACTACAGTGATAAAGCACTAATAAAATAGCGGCCCCAAAACCTCCAATTTTAAATAAATCCGACCAAGAATTTGGCGTGTGCCAAACGGGGTTTGAGCTTATGGAAATAATAATAAAGCCAGGGAATAAAGTGTGGGTGAACGTTTCTTTGAAATTCGGAAGTCGCGATTGATAAGTGATTTTTAACAAGATTAAGATCGCTGCGTTCATAGCAAAGAGTGCAAGCATATAAGGAGCGCGTTGAAGAGCAATAAAATCAGATAAGCCATAGCCAAGAAATGCGCAAGAAATGATTAAAGCAAGAATTAAACTATGAGTAAAAACTTGTGCTCTTTGACTCAATTTTGAAAAAGGTATTTTCTTCAAGAGCTTAAACAATACTGCCATTATAAATACAAATATGAGTAGAGAAATGAATTTATTTTTTGTGGCTAAGTTTTCTGGAATCGTCAAAGCTTGAAAATGTATATCAAAGCTAAGCTCTTGGGTGATCAATTTTGAAGAAGGATTGTGTATAAGAAAGACGAGCTCATTTAACTCACCCACGTGATTCCAATCGATTAATATTTCTTCATGTGCACGACTTAGATTAAGGATTTGTGTCGTTTTACTTCCTTTGAGTTCTAAGCTAAAACTGAGTCCATCTAATTCATGGTGTTCACTACGAGTGAAACTGAGTATCTGACTTTTATTAATTGTCTGGGGGTATTGCTTTGACCAGAAACCTGCAATCGAATTAGCTGGTAGCGCGAATTGTAAACTTTGTGAATTATCGGCTGGCTCTACAGCATAGCAAGTGGCGCCATCCATAGCGAGAGCGCCAGATTCTTGAGCATTTGCCAAGCGGGTGATTACATCCCTTTGATAGGATGCTTGCTTGAGTTCTGTACTAGGCCAATTAGCTAAAGAAAAATCAAAATTAAGTTGGCCTTTACTAGTCGTTTCTGAATTGTTATAAGCGAGAAAAACAAGCTCTCGTAATTCTCCTAAAGTATCTTCATCAATGAGTATTTTTTGACTTTGGCTACTAATGGGGATGGATTGAATTCCGCGAGTGCCTTTAAGTTCAATTTTTAATTGTAAAGCATCTAAATTCTGTTTCGATTCTAAGTGAAATACTAAATAATCTTTTACGGGATTTTTGCTGAGTTTATACCAAGTGCCGATACTTGAGTGTTTAGGTAAAGTGTAATCAAGAATATGAGAATCATTACTTTGATAAGCTTGCCCTTGAGCGCCATCCATATGCAGTATGCCCGAATCCACTTGATTAAGAGCATAAGAACTAGCGGCCTGTGAAAAGACTAAGAGAAAAAGAATCTGTTTGAGTAAATGCATATAAACTTGATTGGATTAAGAGTTAATAGAGGGCCTACTTGTCGTAGACCCTCTAGGATTTATTTAGCTATAAACTTCAACGATATTGGACTCATCATTGAGTAAAGATCTGAACTTGGACCATTTAGTTTTTAATCCCCCATCACGGTAGGGATTATCGCTAGAGGTATTTAACTGAAGTTCTTGACCATTGAGTATAACTTTCTTCTCTGTGGCTTTGTTGTATTGGAAAACAACGGGCTTGCCATCAATATCGAAATTGAAGTTTAAGCCATCGAGTTCGGCAGGCAATACTGGATCAATAACAAAATCTTCGTAGAAACGACGAATGCCTAGTACGCGAGTGATCAAGAGGTTTACATAGATACCAGGGCCTGATGAATATATTCTCCATCCACCCTTAGACTTTACTTGACCTGAGCGCAGTTCTTCCACAGTATCTTGAGCTTCATAGCGATCGTTATAATCGGCATCAGAACTAGAGAAATAACAGTTGGACTGACGGATTTCGGCCGATTCAAAAGAATCTTGAATGTTGACGGGATTCACCACTTGCATAGCGGTCATCAATTCTTCGGCTTTGCCGAGCTTTGCCATGGCTTCCATGTACCGTAAATGAGCGTGGACATAGTGATTGCCAATTTCGCGACCGACAAAAGTTGCGGTTTCCGCACGTTGGAAAGATTTGGAAATGCCCCCAGTATACTGTGGTGGAGGATCCATGAGATGAACGCCATCAGCAAAAAGAAGTTTGTCGGCAATCATTTCGCTGTGATTTTCAGCTTGCTCAGGATCAAATATTTCAGAGATGATACCGCGTATAGCAGGTAAAAGTCTATACTTCACACCCGTGCTCTTATCTTGTGGGTGAAGTAGTAATTCAACATCATCAGGAGAATTAAAGAAGGCAAAACCCGCGGTGAGATCATCCTTTACGAGGTACTCATTGAAATCAATTTTCATTTGAGCGCAGATTTGAGCGAGTTCTTCGGCAAGTTCTGTTTTGCCAGCTTTCTCACAAACGACTGTGTAGCGACTGAGTGTTTGGTAAAGTAATTCTACGGTCCAAACCGAAACGAGTTTTTCGCGCATCTCTGGATTAGCAGGCTGAAGTGAATCATTCCAGTCACCATCGCCGTAACTTATGAGCTTGGTATCACCTATAAAAGACTTGCGAATATTATCGAGTTCTTTATTAATATGCTCAAAAAGAGTTTCTTCTTTATCAGTGAAGTTAAAGCCTTCAATATTAGTATAAGCAATTTTCTCATCGAGAATACTGAAGTCATTTGAGTACTCCACATAGTCGCAAAGGGCTTTTAGAGGCCATACAATGATATCACCATGAGCGTGTGCCTGTTGAATATCAAAGAATTTATCAAACATGAACCATTGTGGCCATTCGCCATTTTGCTCATACTGATGCTTGTAAACTTCGAGGATGACATCTTTTACCGCATCAGTTTTCCCAAAGGCTAAAAGGAGTTCTACGGGTCCTTGGCAAACATCTCTAGTTCCCCAGGCCGCCCCTGAATATTGCTCAAGTCCATAGGGCTTAGTGTAGTGAATCATGGCATTGTGCTGCAACCATGGGATTAGCTCGGATATTTTTTCTACAGCAGGGTTTTTATTGCCAAAGAGGCGGGCGTTATTATTGAGTTTGCTCCAATAAGCATCGGCTTCTTTGGAAAAAATACTGGTGTCAAAATCTGCCGCGGTGTATTTCTTGGCATTGGCATCGGCTTTAATGTCATCAGTAATTGTACCCGTGAGCACTATTTCAAAAGAATTTGTAGCGTCAGTCGAAATACTGGCATAGGGATAGTTTTTAAATTCGCCATCATTAAAGAGCACTTGATCACCCTTAAATTGGCTCGCGACTTGTCCATCTTTTACCGATATATCAAAACGGCTTTTTGGGTACTTATTTTTACCAAAGTAATCGTGTCCAGGAAATAAAGTGAGGCGACCTTCTGCTTGGCGTCCCACCGTTTCATTGGCGTATTCATTAACACCCATGATAATATTGTTACTTATAATGAACTCTAGGTCACGTCCGGATTCGACTTCAATATTAGTCACCACAACTGCATCGGAAATAGCAGACTGAGTTGTTACAATAATAGTTTCTTCTGCACTCTTATATATCCAGCGACAAGCATTCAAACGTATTTCGAAAGCGGATGGCATGCGCAATTGCTGCCAGTTATCATTGACTTTAACAAAAATTCGCTGACCCGAAGCGCGTTGTATATTGAGCCAACCACGAACAATGCCAATAGCTTTATTAAATGAGGTATTACCAAAAGTAACCTGTGAGTTAAAGACACCTGCCATCCAGCAAGTTGAAGCAATGGCTTCATCTGATGGGGCGAGTTCTTCGCCAGAACGGATGATGTGACCATGAGGGCGTTCGCAATGGATTTCTTTGTGTTTTAAGACAACGTGACGGCTATCCTCACCATAGAAAAAGGCGGCTTTTTTGCCATTGATATTTTCTAGATTACGGAGGTCTGAAGAAAAGTATTTTTCAATATCATCATCATTGAGATCTTCACTTGGGAAGAAATCTCCACGATCAAAAATGTTTTGATGAGAAGTACTTTTATGATCTTCTAAATGAACTTCACTTAGTTTGGCGAACTCTTCTTGTGCTGAAGTGAATAAAGCTAAATCCGCATCGGAACATATTTCTGGATGATCCACTGAAAAGGAGGCGAAGAAAGTACAACTAGCACTCGTATTGGCTTCAATAGAATAAGTTTTTGACTGTAGTCCATGAAGTGAAAATTCACCTTGTTTGCGAATGGATGCTAATTTTTTCTGACTGAGGGCGGCAGGCTGACTACTTTCTTTGTACTCGAGGCCAAAGAACTGCATACCGTCGGTAATGAAGCTTTCTGCACCATCTAAGGCACCAGACATAAGGAAAGGAAAACCGGTGTGTTGCTTAAGGTTTTGTCTTGAGCAAATTAATTGACCCGTATTTTCGTCACTGATGATGGTGTGATCTATGTATTGAGAAACATAGGCCTCGTTATTAAGTGATGCGCCTTTGGCCGCGACGCCCGCATCTTGGATATAGATGAAGTCGATATCTTTCTTTGTTGAACCGGTATTTTCTACTGTTGCGGTCCAGAACCATTGATTGCTTTGTGGCGCGAGACGGAAATCTAAGTGATACTTACAGCCCAAGGCGGAACCTGTATAGGAAATGGCATTATCACTTGTCGACTGTGCTAATAAGGCATCTTTATTGATTAAAGGCTTACTTGTGATCGTGGAACCTTCTTTTACACGGAGATAAATATTGTTAATCGATCCATCGAAAACGTTGCCCATAAATAGATTGACCATGACATCATCATTTTCAATACTATAGAAACTGCCATCTTGGAGTAAACGTAGGTGCATGCCTGTTTCATTGCGGAATTCGCTAAATCCCAAAGTGTGTTCGTAGCGATATTTGATTTCTTTCATGTGAGTGAATAGGTCCTTGTGTTTTATGTATTTACACAAACTACGAATGATTAGGGTAGGGTTTTGACATCTAAGGTCAGAATAAAGTGAAGAAAAATGTCGTGACTTTAGATAATAAGTTCATAATGCAGGGCCTTCAGGAATCTGTAAAAAAGTAAAATAGAGTGACTTACTACGTAAAATTTTAGAAAAATGTGCAAAGACACTTCACGGATGAATTAAAGGTGTTAAGCTATGAAAAATTAATTTAAAACTGAGATTTTCATGAAATACGACTTCTTTTTAATTACCCCTTTCAATGATTCAGCCTCCTCAAAATCAGCAGTAGAATATTTTTTCCAATCGAGAGAAATGGATTTTACTTTAGCGGAAGAAAAAAATAACGATATTTACAACTGCTTTATCTATCATCTCGAACTAGAAGACGAGAAAATTAAAATCCTTCAAGAGCAATTGCTTACAAAGCTCCAGGAAAATTCTAAATCGGATGGAGTTATCCTGCCGAGAGATTATTTCAAAAACCAAAGTGGCTTTATTGCTTTTGATATGGATTCAACTTTAATTGAATGCGAATGCATTGATGAACTCGCGGTAAAAGCTGGTGTTGGTGACGAAGTGAAAAAAGTTACTGCTGCTGCCATGCGTGGGGAACTCGATTTTTCAGAAAGTTTCGTGAAACGTTTAAGTCTTTTAGATGGCTTGAAACTCTCCGCCTTAGATGAATTAAAAGATGAGCTCCCGCTAATGGCAGGAATGGAAAGCTTGGTGACAAAACTTGTGGCAAGTCCTTGGAAAACGGCTGTTTTTTCTGGTGGCTTCACTTATTTTGCGGATTCTTTACAAGAGCGTTTTGGTTTTGATTATGTACGAGCCAATGTCTTAGAGTGTGGCCCAGAAGCTCTCACAGGTAAGCACATTGGTGGCATTGTCGATAGCCAAGTCAAAAAAGAAAGTTTGCTCGAGCTTGCAGCTAAAGAAAATATTGATCCTGCTTTTACTGTAGCAGTGGGCGATGGCGCCAATGACTTACCCATGATTCATACTTCAGGTCAAGGTTTTGCCTTCCATGCAAAACCTATAGTTTGCGCGGAAGCTCCAAATGCTGTGAAAAATTGTGACCTTTCTGCCTTGGAGTTCATTTTAAATCTCTAAATGATTTTGCACTAACGAACAATAAAGTTTAGCGTGTAGCGTTATGAAAAATAAAACTTTCTAGGAAACCTATGCGCGTACTTTTACTTCTCCTTGTTTCACTCACAGTTATTTCTCAAGAAGATTTAAGTCATTATAAAAAAGCAATGACTTTTAAATCATCGTGGACTCTCTATAAAAATGCTCCTGATAACTATGCCTCATACAAAGCCTTTTCAAAAAGTATTGAAGACTTAGAAGCATCTGAAATAAAAGCTGCTGCTTATGCTTATTCTATACTCGGTGCCTACTTCCAAAACAAAGTTGAATACGGGGCTATTACTCATCAGAAACTGAGTGACTTGAGTCAGGAAATTGGTGATGATAAATGGCAAGGATTCTGTCGCGTCGAGCAATTTGGCGATGAGTGTTCTGTTTGTGAAGGCTCATCAGAAAAGAAACGAGCCTGTAAAAAATGCAATGGCACAAAAACCTGTCGAAATGGTGAGTGTCGTAAGGGGCAGATTATTAGCCTAGAAAAAATAGATGGCAAATTTGAGGAAGTGAGTACGGATTGCTCCATTTGTGAAGCTTCGGGTTTTTGCCAAGCATGTGGGGGTAGTGGGGTATATAAGATCCCATGTAATATTTGCCGTGGTTTTGGTTACTTGCTCAATAAAATGAAAGTGAGAGAGAAGTTTAAAGATGGTTTAGTCGATATGGATGCCCTCGTAGCGAATCACATTCTTGAAGGTTTTTCCCAAGATCAGTTAGCCAAAGGCAAAATCAAACGCGGTGATCGTTGGTACACGCTGGAAGAAATTAATAAAATGGATAAGAGCTCGCAACTTAAAGCTGAACGAAGCATGCTGGAGCAGCGTAAGCGCGAGCAAAATCAACGCACTGGTGAACTTCGTGCGAAAAGAGATAAAAAATTTAACTCCCTCGAAAATGATTCGATCCTAGAACCTGAAAAAGCTAAAAAAATAATTGAGAATGATTTTTCTGACGAGGCCGATCCAGTTAAAATCAATTTGCTCAATATTTATCTTAAACAGGCAAACCTAATTATTAAGGCTACGGAGTCAGAAAATAAAGGGCTTGAATTAGAAGCCATTAAATTATTAAAAGAAGCTCAAAAAATCCGCGATCACGAAGTTTTACGGAGCAGAATAAGAAAACTTAAATTGGAGAATTTGGGACTATGAAAAATTTAAATACCCTGAATTTTTATACGCGGAATATAAAAGTTCTAAGTTCACTCATGTTCTTATTTGGACTGATTCTCTCTGGTCTCGAAATCGCCAATTATATCAGTAAACTTAAAGCGAGTGCTTATGCAACGAGTCATCAATTAGGTAATGAAAGCGAAAAACTTCATACAGAGCTAAAAGCTGTAGAGCATAATATAAGTGGAATTTTAAAACAGTTTGGAGAAGAACAAGTCAGCTTTCGAAAAGTAAATCTCTATAAATCATATAGGAACTTAAACGAATTAGAAGGCTTAAATAAAGAACTTAAGAAAATTGATAAAGATCTCCTTAAGTATAAAGATCTTTTTATCTCGGCATTAAATAAAGATTTGGAAGAAATACTTTCACGTATAGAAAAACTTATTGTGACTTACAAAGACGAAGGACTTATTGAAGATAAGCCGGGGGTGATCATTGATAAAGATTTTCAGCCTGTTTATGGCCCCAAAGCTTTAGAGAAGCTTAGTCAAACTCGTGCAAATATCGATACAGCTTATACTTATGTTGAAGAGCTTGCCGCTCAAATGGATATCCAAGAGAACCGGGCCTTGGCGGAATCTTACATGGCTAAGTTAGCGGTTTTAAAAAATTTCGTAGGCTCCCACGAGAAGTCAGTGGATGAAAAAGAAGAAAACATGAATATCAAAGTTCTACAAGTTAGAAATGATCTCTTGCAGATGAAAAACGAATTGCGCTTGAGCTTAAGTAGTCACTGGGTGATAGAGGATCAACAAGAGAAATTAAAAGAACTCCTGAGCTTAGAACTTAATAAAGCTGAACAATCCAAGAAAGAGCTCAAGAATTTGAGCTTTCGTTACTTAAAAGGGGTGCTAATGTTGCTCGCTTTAAGTTTCATTTTACCTTTTATAATGATGCTTATAGCAGATTATATGAGACTAAAAATTGGAGAGAGCTCGAATGGAGCATGATGGGCAAGCCCAAGTACTGACACAACAAGAAATTATTCTATCGGCTTTAGATAGAGTTATTAAAAGAGAAAGCAGCCTCAGTTTATTGAAGGGGGGCTTAAAGTTATTTTCTCGCGATAAACAATTATTTGCCAAATACGCATTTGGTGTGACGATTTGTTTATTCGCCTCCGTATCCTTAGCATTTGCTTTTTACTTTGCCTTTCAATTCTTTGGCAAAGAATCATTAGAAGCCATGGTCCAGGGACAAATTAATTGGCCTAAATGGTTGTCCTGGCTCAGTACCCCAGAGCAATGGATACGTGATTTTGGTGAACTCATAATCCTCGCTATTACTTATTTGCTCATCGTTTATTTTTCTGTACGCCTAGCTTTTTTATTCATGATTTACTGGACGGATGAAATGGTGGCCTCGGTGATGAAAATTAGTCGAAATCGACCGCCAACGCCCTTTAGTTTTAAATGGTTGTTTCGCCTATTAAAAACAGGTATGCGCTTAACTTTGAGAACTCTTGGTGTGGGCTTACTCTTCTTTTGTTTAAGTTGGATTCCCTTTATTGGTTACCCGATATTTTTATTGGGTGTGGCTTGGAGTTCGGGTAAGGATATTATGGCAACAGTCGTGATGGTTTACGCAGAGGAAGAAATAGAAGTACCTAAACTCTGTGAAATGCGCTTCAAAGATTCAGCCCGACTAGGCTGGTTATTTTGCCTGGTCTATTCAATTCCACTCATAGGCATACTCTTTATGCCTTTGCTATATATGCTACAGGTTTGCGCCTTTACTTTTGCAGTGGAATGTGAGATGCGTTCTATTGCAGGTGTTAATGATGAGGGGCAAAAACTCTTGAAGTAAACAAGATACTTTAAGGATACAATAAAGGGAGTAGGGAGCTTTATGAGTAAAAAAAACAGCACGTTTGGAAATATATTTTTAGCGATTTTTGGTTTGCCATTTTTAGCGGCAGGCTTATTTGTGATGTTCTTAGGGATTAAGCCGGCTTATCAAAATCATCTCGCTAAAGACTGGCTAGAAGTTCCTGCCGTACTTACGGAGCTCAAATTAGATGGCCATGGTGATTCGGTGAAAGTGGTAGCTGAATATACTTATGAATATCAAGGTAAAAGCTACTCATCTGACAAAGTGGCCTTTAATATGACTACGGGCAATGTCTCGAAGTATCATCAAGAATTATACGCAACATTAAATAATGCTAATGCCGGGCAAGTAAGTTGCTACATAAATCCAGATAACCCTCAAGAAGTTATTCTCGATCGTAGTCTTCGCCTCAAAATGTTGCTCTTTATGATTCCCTTTGGTTTAGTTTTTGCTCTTGTGGGTGGTGGCATAATTTGTGCTGCGATTTTCTCTGGGAAAAAAAGTAAGAAAGAGCAATTATTAGCCGCACAATTCCCCGACGAACCCTGGAAAAAGAATAAAAAATGGCATAGCTCCATTATTTTGGCTGATAGTTCATCTGGTGTATGGGTCTTATTTTGCATAGCAGTCTTCATGAATCTTTTTATGATGCCTTTTTGGGCAGGTATACTCAATTCAGATAAAAAAGTTCCTTGGTTTGCCTACGGGATTATCGGACTTTTTCAGTTAATTGCCTTTGGCCTAGTAGGCACTTTTATTTACCATTTCATAAGAAATAAAAAGTATGGTAAAGTGAATTTTCACATGGAAACTTACCCAGGAGTCATTGGAGGTGCATGCAAAGGCCTCATCAAAATACCTATGGAAGTCCAAGCAATGGATGGCTTTAAAATCACTTTGAAAAATATTCATCAGTACACGACGGGATCAGGAAAAAATAGAAGCACACATAAAGACGTCTTATGGGAAGATAGCAAAATCATAAAAGCTAATAATAACACAAATAGCTACTTTAGTACGGAACTTCCCGTTGAATTTGAAATCCCTAGTGGTGGACGAATATCTCAATCCGATGGCGATACAAAATATTGGGAACTGAAGGCGACGGCAGATACTCCTGGGGTAGATTTCTCAGAAGAATTTAAAATTCCTGTTTATGTAACTGAAGAATCTGAAGATCGACCTGTAGAAGTGTTTGAAGAAAAGAGATTAGCTGAATCAGATTATGATTTGGAGACTAATTTAAAAAAGAATAAAATAAAGATGCAGTCGATGACTCAAGGCCTGCTTATCTCAATCCCCGCCATGCGCAGTTTGAGTGCAGTATTTTTCAGTTTCATTTTTCTGTGTGGCACGGGCACGGGAATGGCTTACGCGATTAAATCTAATGAGTATTTCGTCATGTTTATCGTAGGTATATTTTTTATGGTGTCACTTTTTATCTTTTACTTTTCTACCTTCGTAAGAAGAGAGTTAGCCTTAAAAGGCGAGAAGTTAATGATCAAACAAACTCACCCCCTGGGAACTAAACTCATTGAGTGTACAAGAGATGAGGTGAAATTGGATGTGGCCTGTAGTATGGAAACTAATGGTAAGCCGAGTGCGTGGCGACTTTCTGTAAAAGCTAAAGGAAAAAAACTAACTGTAGTAGGCAACTGTAAAGATCAAGATTTACTCAAGGCTCTAAAATACAAAATACTTAAACACAATAAAGCCCCAGAAAATACTGAGGCTCTATAAATAAAGTCTTTTAACTTTTCTAAATATCGAATCTTGCTAAAGCTAGAAGATTGATACTTAGCCACTACTAAGACTCAATCCTTGTGTAACTTCAATCCTATGGGAATACTATCTCCTAGTACTAGGCTCTGGCTGGCGACATCTTCTTCGACGAGCTCATTGACTTGTTGAATGAAATGTTTTGCCGCATTGTTCTTACTTAGAAACTTGGAGGCTTCAATTCTATTTTTCTCAGGCATATCTAAGGCATGATTAGCGGTTAAACTCATGATGCGACTAATACATAAAAAATGCATATTAGTTAGCTTTTTAGGATTGGTTTGCATGATGAGTGTAGCCAAAGAACTAATGCTTTTAGCCGGTAAGACTAAGTCTAAAGGGGCATAGACTGGACGACGAGCCGCCATGCGGGCAATCATCCAGAGCTCAACTTCATCCAAACGTGTGGCTCGCTCCATGAATTCACTTAAAACTTTTTTGCGAAACTTAATGGGACTCAATTCTAAAGCACCTAAGCAACGCTTGAGTTCTCGAGATAATTGTGGGTTAAGACTTTTTTTAGAGCTGAGTTCACCATGAATTTTATGTGCCATTTGTTCCTGTCTACCACGGCTTAAGGCACCAGAGCAGCGACGCCATAGGGTCCACCATTCGACTTGGCTTGGGATATCAGTTTTATTTTGAACGCCTTTAAACCAGAAGGGCCAAAGTTTGTTAACGCGGAACTGATCATGGGAATTACCAAAGCCAGGTCGCATCATAAAGCCTAAGATATTATAATAACGGGCTTCGGTAGCAGCGTTCTTGCGAATGAGTTCAATATCTAATTCAAGCAATAAATCAGCGAGTCGGCGACAAAGAACCACAGACCATTCTTTTCTTTTGAGCTCCAAGTCATTTTCTAGATTTTTCATCAGTGAATTGAGGGCTTTTGCATCGTTTTTCACAAAGGCAGAATTGATTGATTCACTCGCTTTTTGAAGGAGTCTTTCATTCACTGTGATCGTCTCTTCTTGATCATCTGAATTCTCTTGCTCATGAAGCTGACGTAAATCAAAACGCAGCTGCCACTGATGATCAGTATCCAAAGCCTCTAGCCACACTTCTAAAGAATTGCTTTCATTCACGGAGGATTTGAGTTTAACGCGAATATCTTGAACTTTTTTACCGTGAGAAATGGATGTGCTAAGTGGTGAAAGAACTGAAATGTCTTCTGCATCGCTATTGAGTATATCACCCGTTTTATCTAACAAGCGAGTCTCGGAGCTATACAGTGGAAAGCTAATGATGCTATTAGTTTTTAAAGTGAAGATCTTGTCACATACTTGAATACTATGCTCTTCGGTATCGCGAGGCATGATACAAATGAATTTGGATCCCTCTTGACTATCGATTTTGAGGAAATAAGAACGTGCAATACCACCTTTGACTTGAGTACCTAAGCCACTTCGACTTAAACCATAAGAACTCGCACCATGAGCCACGGCAATATCGAGACCCTTAGAGTTTAATGCATTAATGCTTTGACCCGACCAAGAATTGATTTGATTGATGACTTGATCTCTGAAACTCAGAGGAATCATGGTGCCACCATTGAATAAAATATGCTCAGGGAATTTAATTTCACTCAGAGTAGATATTTGAGCGTCTCTACGTAAGAAAGAGAGTAGGTGACTGGTGATAGCGGGATCTCTTTCATAAGGGAGGTCTAAGGTACGCAAACCGACTTTACGATCGGGTTCTGCGGCGTCAATTTGAATACTCGGAAAAAATCCTTGGTGAATAATATCGAGAATTTCTTGGCGATTAAATTTTATTAGGGACATGCCTTTGAGTAAAGAACTTCCGCCAGAATGAACCGATAAATTAATTTCATTGACTTGTTCATCGCTCAGGACTTTTTCTTTGGCGCGACGAGCTTCTTGAATAAGTGAACTCATTTCACGATTATTGAATTTGCGATTGGCGCGTTTTTGGGCTTCAAAAGCAATAGTTCTATCAATATTATCACCACCTAAAAGCAGGTGGGGTCCTACACTAGTTCTTCTAAGTGCACCATCATCACTGACTTCGATCATGGAGAAATCGCTTGTGCCACCGCCAATATCAACGATGAGGACGCGTTCACCATTCTTTAAAGTGTCTTGCCATTCTTTATTAACTTGTAGCCAAGAATAAAAGGCGGCTAAGGGTTCTTCGAGCAGAGTTACTTTTTTAAAGCCGGCATTAAAGGCGGCTTTTAAACTTAATTCACGGGCAACCTCATCAAAAGAAGCAGGCACAGTGATTACTAACTCTTGGTCTTCTAGAATACAGGGCGAACCCTCTTTATCTTTTGTTTGACCAAAGCTTTTATTCCAGGCTTCACGTAAATGCTTGAGGTAGAAAGAAGAAGCGGCAACCGGACTAATTTTATGCTCTTCTTCAATTCCCCAGGGGAGGATCGCTTGTTCGCGATCAACGGCTTTGTGAACGAGCCATGATTTAGCTGAATGAATGAAGCGATCTGATTTTGCGCCGCCAAAGCGACGAGCGTATTCACCACAGACGTATTGGGGTTTCTTGTCCCAAGTTAAGGCTAATTGAGCCTGCTCATTTTCTTCACAGCGATAAAGAAAACTTGGTAAGTTATACTGCTGGTGTTTTTCACCATAAGCAGTGACTTGTTCAACTTCAAAGAGCTGGGGCTCGGTTGAGGTCTCTAAATCAACATAAGACAAGGCACAATTAGTAGTGCCTAGATCAATTCCTACAATGAAACGACTGCTCATACTTATACTTGTTTCCCTTCTTCACCAAGATCAAATTCTAGGCGCCATTTCTGTTCTCCAGATTTAGCTTCTCCCCAAACTTGGACAGTGCCAATCTCAGTAAAAATGGCTTTCATCGTAATCGGGATAAGTCGTGGGGCTTCATCTTCTTCAAGGCTCAAGTTTTTATGCAAGGAAGGTAATTCATCGAGTTCGAGATCGGCATCTTCAATAATGCTTCCAAGCTCATCTTCACTACGTGAATTAGTACAGAAGAAGCGGAATTGGCTATCTTCTCCCACAAGTAAGGCAAGGTCATCAATAGGAATATTAAAAGTCGTTCCATCTTCAGTTCCTTGAGGAATAACACAAATGGCATCCACGGGAGGAGCAAAACCGGGCATTGCTGGCATGGAAGATTCTAAACCAACATAATAAGAAAGTGCTGAACCCGCTTTAATGCGGATAGAATTGCCTTGACGAACGAATGCATACCAAGCCGCACCTTTAGCGACGGCTAAGTCAGGGTTGGAGTCGGCTAATACATCAATTTCTTCACCTGACCATGAATTAATAATCGAACTCACTCGTTCGCGTAATTGGCTCGCTTTAGTGACACCACCATTGAATAATACGGTCTTAGGCATTTTTTCATTATTTTTGATGAACTCAGCTAAGTGTCTAGAGATGGCGGCATCACTTTCGAAGTTGAGACCGAAGGAACGTAAGCCTGAACGCTCTTGGCGCTGAGCTGTATCATTTAAATCACACTCAGGTAAGAAGGCTTGGATAATGAATTGATCGACTTCTTCTTTTGTTAGTTCAGTTTTTAAACTACCACCAATGAGGCTCGAGCCAGTCC